>JAYWDN010000147.1:0-48895 GCA_043780615.1 Bacteroidota bacterium
TAGTAAGTGAGGCCAAGCGTTTTGTACTTTTCCCAGTTAAGTTCTTGCAGCACATCTACAAGCTGCCAATCTTCGCGAAGCCTACTGGTAATGCTGCCTGTGGTAGTGGTTACTTCACGGAATACTTCTTCCAACATTGTTTTGGCTTTTTTGGCTATGTATTGCGTATTCCTAATGTCGCGGTCAATAAACCCTTCGGGTATCTCCGTGCCTTTCATTAAAAGTTTTTTGTATTTCCCCTTGCTTATTCTCTTGTCGCCCTTTGCGTAAAGCAATTTTTCTGAACGGCTTTCGTATAACTTAATTCCTTCGTCACCGAATTTATCCATTACAAAATCATAAGCGGTCTTGTCCGCCTTTTCAATATTGGCCGAGCGGGTCTCCAATGTTTTGTTGGAGAAGGAATCGTCAAACAGCCGTGATTGCGGTATGATATGTTCAATATCAAAATCTTTAGAGAACAGTTTGTTCGGTTCGATGTATGTATCGGTGTAAAGCGTTTTGTATCCGTTACTTGCCAGCTCTAAGTATAGCTTGTAGCGGATGATGTCATTGCGGCTCACGTAGCTAAGGCCAAATTCATCTTTGAGGATTTTGCGGTATTTGTCATGGTCGTCTTTTGCGGCTGTCATGTACGTGGTCATTTCCTCGCGTTCTTTTGCGCTGTTCTTGAGTTCCCTTGCAAGTTCTATACGCACTTCATCCGGTTTTCCAAAGCCCTCTATGGCAAGGTTTATTACATGCACCATTTGGTTCAATATCTTTTCTACCACAGGATTGCGTAAACTGTTTTTGGGGAGTATTTCTAATTTGTCTTTCAATGGCCTCTTTTCTTGCTCTTCTTTAGTCAATGATTTTGAGTGATTGTAACCAGCATAAAGACATGCTTGGTCATAGGTGTTTCCCTCTTTTAGAAACGGCATTATTTTCTTGATGGCCTTTGCACTTAGGCTTCCAAAATCGTCTTGAAAGACTATGTTAGCCATTATCTTGGCATATTCTTTTTCAAAGCCGAACTTTTCTTTTAGCAAACGAAGAAGGGTTTCCGTGCCTGTGTTGGTATCGTCTTCTTCATAAGAATAAAGCAAGTGCCACAATTGGTAGTAAGGCTGTTGCTCTAAAGCAGCACCTTCAATATCAGCATTGAAATGTAGGTTGTCGGTATTGATAGTTAGTGTTTTAAATACTTTTTCAACAACCTCATATAGTTCATCTGCTGTTAATTCTTCAAAGTCGTATTCGCCATGCCCGCTTGCCTCTACAATACCTATGTATGCTTTGCATAATGCAGTATTTGTTCTATTCCCATCAATACTTTTGTAGTTAAGCTCAAAGTTTTTTGCTTGCTCTTCTCCAACTAGAAACTCGATCACTTGCTTATCGGTCAATTTTTCTTTAACGCCCAATTCTTTGAATAGGTATTGTCTTTGTTCGAGGCTCACCTCATATCGTTCCTTAGTCTTCTTTTTGGTTAGCTCAATGTTGTTGAGTGTTTGCCATATTTTAAATTCTTGAAAGAGCGGAGACGACCTTGGGCAAACCCTTGCACCAATTGTTTTTGTTTTCTTTTTGCCATCCACATCAATTTCAGTTTTCCTGCTTTCAAATTCGCAGAAGCTGATTAACCCTTTTTGCGATTTTAGTTTGCGTTGATAGAAGATAACGATGTCGCGTATCTCTGTTTTCAGTTCTGAGGTAAGCAAAGGGTAGTGTTTGGCCTGCTCTTCCCATAGCGTATTGAACTCATCCAAATAATCCTGTCTATAAAATACTTGTCCCTTCAAGCGGGCGTGTGGGCTTTGTTTGATTTGGTTGTGCAGATATTGACCTACCGTGAGCTTGTTAAAAATTAGTTCCTTGCTTCTGTCGCTGATGGCACCTAAATAACCGCTTGAAGCATTGATTTGATTATTGATTTCGGTGAGAACAAATGCCACCTCGTTTATGGTTAATTGTTGCGAAATGGAGCAAGCCCTCCACTCGTATGCCTTTAATTTTTTGTCCTCTTTCCCTTTTATTTCCACCAAATCTATTTTCAATATTTTTTGAAAAAAATCGCGTGTCAATGTTTTGCTTAGCCCTGTTAGCTTTGCTTTGTTATCATCGTTCAGTATTTCGGGATAGAATTGTTTTTGATAACTCCAGACCTCGTTAAATTCACTTTGTAAATCTGAGCGGTAGAAATCTGGAATGGATTTTTTCCCATCTGCCAATCGTTGGTAAGCAAATTGACCTGGCGTAAGATTGTTTTCATAGAGTTGCTTGGCTACATCCATTCCATCAATCACTTGTCCTTCATCTTGGCTTTTTGCTTTGCGACTGCTTTTGTATCCGCGCTTTTTGTTGATCATTAGTAGCACTTTTGCGAATTCGTCAAGACTTATTGCCTCGTTAACAGCCTTGGTACGATTCTCATAAGTTTTAAAAGTGGAATGGTTTCCCTCTTCTGAAAGGATAGTGTCATCACTGATAATGTTGTTCCTTTTGAGGACTTCAATTAGATTTTCCCTCCTCAATTTGTAGCGTTGGAGATTTCTCCGCATACTCCTTTTCAAAGTTCTGTCGGCATTGCTTGTTATGGATTTACCTTTCTCAAAATTTGTCTGTTCGTCTACTGTCAATGGATTTACCCGCACGCCAGTTTTGATAATAGCTGACCTCTCATTCTTTTCTTCAGCTTCATTTACCAATGCCCATCCAATGGATGTTGTTCCTAAATCCAATCCGAGAATTTTTTTCATATCATTTTTTATTTACATTTGAGGCAATCTGAAGCAAATCACAATAAGGATTATTCCGTTGTGAAAACATTAAAATAGCCCCGCCAAAAGCGGGGTTGTTTTTTGCACTAAAAATACCTCAGATCAGATTACCAGTCAATGGGAATTTCCCCCGTTTTTCCGCCCCGCATTTCTTTCTACCTTTGCCGCTTGATAAACAGCGTTTTTTTAAGATAGAATGGAAAACATCCGCAACTTTTGCATCATCGCCCACATCGACCACGGCAAAAGCACGTTGGCCGACCGCCTTTTGGAATTCACCGGCACGCTCACCGACCGCCAAATGCATGCACAAGTGCTTGACAACATGGACCTGGAGCGCGAAAAAGGCATCACGATCAAGTCGCACGCCATACAGATGAACTATAAGTTCGAGGGCAAGGATTATATTTTGAACTTGATCGACACGCCCGGCCACGTTGATTTTTCGTACGAAGTTTCGCGCTCTATTGCTGCCTGCGAAGGTGCGCTTTTGATTGTGGATGCCGCACAGGGAATCCAGGCTCAGACCATCTCCAATTTGTATTTGGCATTGGAACATAACCTGGAAATTATTCCCGTCTTAAATAAAATCGATTTGCCCGCGGCCCAGCCCGAGTTGGTTACCGATCATATAGTAGAACTCATCGGGTGTGAACGCGAAGCAGTGATCTTGGCCAGTGCCAAAGAAGGCAAGGGCATTGCCGAAATTTTGCAGGCCGTTATCCACCGTGTGCCTGCGCCCAAGGGCGATCCGAAAGCCCCGCTTCAAGCGATGATTTTTGATTCGGTGTTCAATTCATTCCGAGGCATTGAAGTTTACTATCGTGTGTTCAATGGCACGATGCGAAAAAATGATCTGATCAAATTTGTGAATGCCGACAAGCAATACGGTGCCGATGAGATCGGTGTTTTGAAATTGGACAAGTTTCCTAAGAATGAAATCAGTGCCGGCAATGTGGGCTATCTGATTTCAGGGATTAAAGTGGCCAAAGAAGTGAAGGTAGGCGATACGATTACGTTGGCCAACAATCCGGGCGAAGCGATCAAAGGCTTTGAAGATGTGAAGCCGATGGTGTTTGCCGGAATCTACCCGGTGGAGACTTCAGAGTTTGAAGAACTGCGTGCCTCGATGGAGAAACTCCAACTGAACGATGCCTCATTAGTGTGGGAACCCGAAACATCGGCAGCACTCGGCTTCGGATTTCGTTGCGGGTTTTTGGGCATGCTGCACATGGAGATTATCCAGGAGCGCTTAGAGCGCGAGTTTAACATGACGGTGATCACCACCGTGCCATCGGTGCAGTTTAAAGCTACGCTCACCAATGGAAAAAAGTTAGATATCAATGCGCCCGCTGAGATGCCCGACCCTACGATGATTGATTTTATTGAAGAGCCTTTTATTCGTGCGCAAATTATTTCTAAGTCAGAGTTCATCGGCCCTATCATTGGCCTGTGCATGGACAGGCGCGGGCATATCAAAAACCAACACTACCTTACCTCAGATCGAGTGGAGCTTACTTTTGAAATGCCCTTGGCGGAAATTGTTTTTGATTTTTTCGACAAGCTAAAAACGATTTCCAAAGGCTACGCCTCGCTCGACTATCATCTTATCGACCTGCGCGAAAGTGACATGGTGAAATTGGATGTGCAATTGAATGGCGACAAGATCGATGCGCTCTCGGCCATCGTGCACCGCCAGAAAGCACAAGAGTGGGGAAGAAAACTATGCGAGAAGTTGAAAGAGCTGATTCCGCGCCACATGTTTGAAGTGGCCATCCAGGCGGCCATCGGGCAAAAGATTGTAGCGCGCGAAACATTGAGCGCCATCCGCAAAAACGTGTTGGCCAAATGCTACGGTGGTGATATTTCGCGCAAGCGAAAACTTTTAGAGAAACAAAAGAAAGGAAAGAAGCGGATGCGCCAGGTAGGCAACGTGGAAATTCCGCAAGAAGCGTTTATGGCGGTGCTGAAGATTGAGTGAGTTTGAATTCTGAATTGAAAATTGAAAAATTGTGAATTAAAAAATTACGAATTTGGAGTAACGGATGAATGGAAAGATTAACATAGAGAAAGTAGTAACGCATTGGGTTGATAGCAGCGACATGGATTTTAAAACCATGAACAATCTTTACAAGTCGAAAGATTATTCATGGGCACTCTTTGTGGGGCATTTGGTAATCGAAAAATTATTGAAGGCTTGCTATGTGAAAGTAAAACATCAACATCCTCTCTTTATCCATAATTTAGTTCGTATTGCAGAGGACACTGGTATTGTTCTTCTCAATGAAGTAAAAAATAAATTAGCTGCGATTACTTTGTTTAATATGAAGGCTCGCTATGAAGATGACAAGAAGGATTTTTATAAAAAATGTACCAAGGACTTTACGAAAGAATGGATTGATGAAATCAAATCATTAACGATATGGATAAAAGAGCAGCACTTAAAATAGCTAGAAAATTTATTAGTACGTTACCAACTCGGTACACGCCTAAGAAAGCTTATCTTTTTGGTTCGTATGCTCGGGGGTCGGCCAAGGAGGAGAGTGATATTGATGTGGCCATCGTGCTAAATGGATTCAAAGATTCTTTTGACACTTCGCTTGACTTACTAAAGATTGGATTTAAAACCGATGTACGGATTGAACCCCATCCCATCACTAAAAAAGATTTTGAAGAAGGAAATTCATTGGCAGAAGAAATAAAAAAATACGGCATCCCATTGTAAAAAACTTGGCGCGATCTAAAAATCGTACTGTAAATTTAAAAACCGTACTTCTAAAATGACCGAGACACAAACCTACACCCTCATCGATGGCCGCAAGATTTCCAACGACATTAAGTTGGAGATAGCGCAGAAAGTGGCCGAGCGAAAAGCACTAAATAAAAAAGTGCCGCACCTCGCCATTATTTTGGTGGGCGATGATGGTGCGAGCCAAACGTATGTTGATAATAAAGTGAAGGCGTGCAAGGCCGCAGGGTTCCATTACACGATGATGCGCTTTGCCGACACTATTGCCGAAGACAAACTGATGAAACACATCGACCAAGTAAACCGCGATGAAGATGTGGATGGCTTCATTGTGCAGTTGCCATTGCCTGCGCACATCAGCGTAGAGCGCATCACCGAAAAAATCCGCCCCGACAAAGATGTGGATGGATTCACCAACAGAAATTTCGGAAGCATATTTTCTAAAATCCCACTGCTCATGCCCGCTACACCTTTTGGGGTGATGGAATTGTTGAGGCGTTACGACATTCAAACAGAAGGAAAGCACTGCGTTATTGTGGGGGCAAGTCGCATTGCAGGCGTGCCACTCAGCATGATGCTCATCGAACAAGGTCATGCTACCGTTACGATTTGCCACAGATACACGCAAGACATTAAAAGCTACACCAAGCAAGCTGATATTTTATTAGTTGCTGTTGGTAAGCCGGGGTTGATTACTGCGGACATGGTGAAGGAAGGTGCGGTGGTGATTGATATTGGTACTTCTAAAGTAGATGATCCATCAAAGCCAAATGGTTTTACGATCAAAGGTGACGTGGACTTTAAAGCCGTGGCACCAAAGACTTCGTTCATCACTCCAGTGCCCGGTGGCGTTGGCCCCATGACAATTGCTTCGTTGCTATTAAACACATTGAAAGCAACGGAGCTTCGGCATCCGTGATGATTCGTTATTCGTTATTAGTTATATGTGTCCGTACTTCCTATTAACTATTAACGGATAACCATAACATTAGAAAATGACAACATCAACGAATCAACGAATCAACGAATCAACACATTCTTTGCCTGTGATGGAAGACTTCTACACCATTCAGGGCGAAGGTTTTTATCAAGGTCATGCAGCGTATTTTATCCGACTGGGCGGCTGTGATGTAGGTTGTGTGTGGTGCGATGTGAAAGAATCGTGGGATGCAAATGCGCATCCGAAAATAGAAGTGAAAGAGATTGTGAAGAAAGCAAAATCTTCGGGGAGCGAAATTGCGGTGATCACGGGCGGTGAGCCTGCCATGTACAACCTGGAATCGCTTACTGATGAATTGCAAAAAGCGGGATTGAAAACACACATTGAAACATCGGGGGCGTATCCACTCACCGGCCGATGGGATTGGGTTTGTTTTTCACCTAAGAAATTCAAAGGACCCGATCCTTCTGTTCTGCCATTGGCCGATGAATTGAAAATTGTGGTTTATAACAAATCTGATTTCGAATGGGCGGAAAGCTTCGCGCCTCAAGTAAATCCGGATTGCCAGTTGTTTCTACAGCCCGAGTGGTCGAAAGAGAAAGAGATGATACCACTAATTATAGATTACGTTAAGGCAAACCCAAAGTGGAAAGTTTCGTTGCAGATCCATAAGTACATGAATATTCCATAATGTAAACTGCTAAGACGCAGAAGCGCAAAGAACTTATGACAACGTATTGACTAACGAGAGAAAGGACTTAGCGGCTTCGCGCCTTGGCGGCAAAAAAGTATCGTATGAATATCAGCGAATTTCAATCACAACTAAACCAATGGGGACGCGAGCAAGTCCCTTTTTTGTTTGTTGTTGATTTTGAATTGGAAAATTTAATGGCGTGGAAGATTGATGAGATGCCTGAAGATATTTTATTTTCGATAAATGACCCTGAGAGTGTCGGCCTGCCCGCACGGAGTTTTACGCAAGTCGGGGTGAGGCCTACTTCCTCTCCTCTGGAGAGGGTCGGGGTGAGGTTATTGAGGCCGCACCCAATCTCATTCTCGGAATACAAAACCAAATTCGCCTTTGTAAAAGATCGAATCCATCTTGGCAATTCTTACCTGACCAATCTCACGATCAAAACAAAAATTGATATTGACAGTTCATTGGATGAATTATTTTTTGCAAGTGCAGCGAAATACAAACTCTGTTGGAGAAATAAATTTCTTGTTTTCTCTCCAGAAACATTTGTTCAAATCAAGAACGGTAAAATTTGTTCCTTCCCAATGAAGGGTACGATCGATGCCTCCTTGCCCCATGCTGAAGAAATAATTTTGTCAGACGAAAAGGAATTGGCCGAACATGTGACCATTGTGGATTTAATTCGCAATGATTTGAGCGCAGTAGCGGCCAATGTGAAAGTAGATCGGTTTCGCTATGTTGAAAAAATCAAAACCAATCAAAAGCATCTTTTGCAGGTGAGTTCGAAAATATCGGGCGACCTTCCCAAAAACTTTCAACAGAACATCGGCACTATATTATTTTCTCTGCTGCCTGCTGGCTCGATAAGCGGAGCTCCGAAGAAAAAAACTTTGCAGATCATTGCGAAAGCCGAAAAAGAAAAGCGCGGCTACTACACCGGAGTGTTTGGCTACTTTGATGGGAGAAATATGGACAGTGCCGTGATGATCCGTTTCATCGAACAAGAAGGAACTGATTTTTATTACCGAAGTGGTGGAGGCATCACTGCGCAAAGTGAAGTGGCAAAAGAATTTCAAGAAGCAATGGATAAAATCTATGTGCCGATTGATTGAAACCATCAGGCTGCTGGATGGCCGTGTTGAAAATTCGGAATATCACCAACAACGGATAGATCGTTCCTTTGCAGAGTTTTTTAAAAATTCACTTCCGATTAATTTAAATAATAGCTTGACGGATTGGGAGTTGCCTTCAACGGGCCTGCACAAAATAAAATTAGTGTATGACCATGAAGTCCGATCCATTGAAGTAACTCCGTATGAGCAAAAAAAAATTCAGAAACTAAAAATTGTTCATGCCGATTATATTTCTTATTCATTCAAGTTTGAAGACCGAGCCGAGATCGAGAAATTTTATGCTCAGCGTGGGCAGTGCGATGACATCATCATTGTAAAAAATAATTTCATCACCGATGCTTCATTTGCCAATTTGGTTTTTAAAAAAGGAAGTCAATGGGTTACCCCCAAAACTTATTTATTGAATGGCACCTTGCGCCAATCCTTGCTCGACAAAAAAATAATTATTGAAGACAACATCACAATCAACGACTTGGTGCGTTATCAAAAAGTAAAATTGATCAATGCCCTGTTGCAATTTGCCTCGCCCGAAATTGATGTATCGCAAGTTGTTCTGTAATTTTGATGATGAATAAATTTTTTCTCTTGATAGTTTTTCTTGTGCTGACGGCACCAATTTTTGCACAATCCCTAAGCACAAAAAATAAAAAGGCCATTGACCTTTACATCGAGGCTGACAATTATCGGGTGCGCGGTCAATTCGATCAGGCCATTCGTTTGCTGAAGCAGGCCATAGAAAAAGATAAAAAATTTGAAGAGGCTTTTTACCGATTGGCGATCACACAGCGCAGTGTAGGCGACTTGGTTTCTTCTTCTGAAAGTTTTGAAAACGCGTTAGCGCTCTGTGCCTTTCCATTAAAGCAAAAAACCTATTACTTTTTATTGGGAGATAATTATTTACGAAAAGGATTTTATGATAAAGCTAAAAACAATCTTGAAAAATTTCTTTCCATAGAACGCCCCGACAAAGCAAAAATCGATCAGGCACTATTGTGGAAAACCCAAGCGGAGTATGGACTTGTGCATGATCATGAAAACCTCGGCTACAAAACCAAAGCATTGAGCGATTCTGTCAATCGCTTCCCGATGCAATATTTTCCGACCATCACAGCCGATGGGCAAGAAATAATTTTTACGGTGCGTTATGGAAGCGCACACAATGACAACGAAGATATTTTTGTTTCGCACAAAGACACCTATGGTAAATGGCAATCGCCTGTTTCGATTTCGGAAAATGTCAACACCGAATACCGCGAAGGAGCGTGCAGTATTTCTGCCGATGGCCGCCACTTGATCCTCACCATCTGCGGGTTACGTGGTTGCGACCTCTACGAAAGTAAAAAGGAAGGCGAAGTGTGGCGCAAACCAGTTGGACTTGGTGCGGCTGTGAACAGTGCAGGCTGGGAAGCGCAACCTTCGCTCTCGGCCGATGGCAATGAACTTTATTTTGTGAGCGACCGCAAAGGTGGTATGGGTGGCTATGACATCTGGTATTCAAAAAAAGATTCAACAGGCGCATGGTTAAGGGCAATCAATTTGGGCAAGTCGGTGAACACTAAATTCGATGAGATTGCTCCGTTCATCCATGTTAATAATCGAAACTTATTTTTTGCCTCGAATGGCTTGCCGGGCTTTGGTGGCTATGATATTTACGGATCAGAAAAAAACGGAGCGCAATGGCAAAGCCCGCAAAACTTGGGCGCACCACTCAATGATTTTGAAGACCAATATTCATTTGTGGTAACGAGCGATGGCGCAAACGCTTTTTACTCGCGCGAAGAAAGCCGCATCAAAAGCAAAATCTATCAAACCAACATCCCCAAAGAAATTCAAGTGCGCAGCCGCGGAAACGTGGTGCGCGGTGTGGTAACAGACAGCAACACGAAGCGGCCCTTGCGCGCGCGCGTGGAGTTGTTTGATTTGAAAGTCAATCAAAAAATTTCGGTGATCAATTCCGATTCGGTAAGTGGCAATTATTTGATCGTGATCCCTGGTCAATCAGAGTATGCACTTCATGTGGCCGAGCCGGGTTATTTGTTTTACAGCTTGCATTTTAATTATGAAGAACGCGATCAAGACCAACCACTCACGATTGATATTGCCTTGCAACCCATTGTGAGAAATGCAGTGACCGTGCTCAACAATATTTTTTTCGACTTCAATCAATCAGAGATCAAACCGCGCTCGCTTTCCGAACTCGATGAAGTGGTGAAGTTTTTAAAGGAGAACCCTATCATCCGAGTAGAAATCAGCGGCCATACCGACAACGTGGGAAACGAAAATTATAATCAGCAACTTTCGCTAAAGCGCGCACAGTCGGTGGTCAATTATTTTTCATCCAAAGGAATTGCGGTGACGAGACTTGCGCAAGTTGGGTTCGGTTCTAAAAAACCAATCAGGCCAAACGACTCAGAAGAGAACAGGCAGGTGAATAGGAGGATTGAGTTTAAGATTGTAGAGTAAATTTAAACACATAGGCACATAGAATTTATGTAATTTAAGGGCATCTCTATAAACTCGATCGTCATTGCGAGCGATAGCGAAGCAATCTCCAAATCGGAGCAAAAATGGGATTGCTTCGGTCGTTCCTCCCTCGCAATGACGTTTCTTTCAAGTATCGTCTCCCGTTTTCGGGGACGATACGCATCAAGAATCGCATCGTCCTTGAAGCAGGAGACGATGCTTGACGAGAATTTTGATTACGATAAGAATTATTTTAAATTGAAGTATCAAAATATTATTTTATGAAAGGCGAAGAACGAATTGTGGAACTATTAGCAGAATACCTGCAAAAAACAGATCGGCTGTTGGATCGAATGGAAAAGACCGACCGAAATGTTGAAATGATGAGTACGGCCATTGCAAATCATAGCGTTAAATTCAATGAGATGAAAGAAGAGCAAGGCATCATGCTCAAAGAATTGCTTTCCATCTCCAGAAGGGTTTCCACGTTGGAAGATAAGCCTTAAAAAAACTACAGCTTTCGCTGGCTTAGTTAGTAACTCTTCAACCCCTCCATCCTTTCAAGTATCGTCTCCCGTTTTCGGGGACGATACGCATCAAGAATCGCATCGTCCTTGAAGCAGGAGACGATGCTTGACGGGACGACAATAAAAAAAGCAGGTTCTTAGGTCTGCTTTTTTTTATTCTATTTTTCTGTATCAGTTGGTGGGTCAGCTTTTGAATTTTTTATTACCATTCTTCCAACAACAATGGTTAGAATGAAGGCTGTAACAAAACCTACTGCACCGATTGGCAACGCCAAATCTTGGTTTGAGATAATAACAGCCGTGCAGATAAAAGCAACCGTTACCCCGATGACGGAGAAGTAGGCAAATAATTCTATTAAGTATTTCCTTTTCATGTTGTTTAGCTTGCTACATAAACTAATGCTGATCCTCCAGAAGTAAGTAATGCAGCTCCTCCCGTTATTATTCCCCAAGCTGCCCATCCAATGCCAGGCGCTAAGCCTAAACCAATTGTACCGCCACCAACTATTGTTGCTTCAGCAACATCTGCTGCGCCTACAACACCCCAGTTAATTTTCAGTTCTATTCTTCCACCACTTGGAACACCACCAAATTCAGTTACCCATTTTTCATAATTTTCATTCCAATATTGAGCTGAATGCTTTGCTACAGAAAGAGATGCTAATATAACGGGTAATTCAGTATCTGAACAATTTGACCTGATTTCTTTTTCAATACTGTCAAACGAAGATAAAATTGAGTTTATATCCTTTTCAGAGGTCATTGTAGTTAGGATCTTTTGAATATAAAATTTTTGATTTGCATTTAATAATGCATTTGCACTATCCATAAGTTGCTGATAAATGTCCTTAGATCCATTCACTCTGCCACTTAAATAGGTTTTTGAAAAAGAAATTGATTTGACTGCTCTTTCCTTAAGCAAGGCAATTGCGTTCGTTGATAACTCTGGGTGATTCTGAAGAGTAAATTGGGTACCAATACTCGAAATTAAGTCGAGACGGTCTTTAGCCGAAACGCGACCAGAAGAACTAGCCTTGTCATTTTTTAAGGCATCAAAAATTACATCCAGCCCTTTATTATGATCTATTCCAATTTGATCATAATTGACAACGTCAGGTTGTTGTTTTTTTACAGCATCGTGATTTTGGCACTCTGTAAATACACTTAATATTAAAAGCATAAGTACAAATTTGAATAAAGCATTGAGTTTTTTCATAATGGTTTTTGTTAGTTTTTTAATGTCACTAAGGTATATCAATAAATTAAATATAGCAAATATGCTATAACAACTTGATATTAATTGAGCCTCCTTTCGTTTGTGAATTTTAGGGACGAAAAAGTGCTTTTGGCTTTTGGTAAAAACTTTCAAAAAATCAGGAAGGGAAAGGAAATTACGCAGGAAGAACTGGCGTACAAATCGGATATAAGTTTGTCACAAATTGCACGTATTGAAACTGGCAAGATCAATCCCACCTTGTGCACTATTCTAGAATTAGCAAAAAACTTGAAAGTCGATCCTAGCGAACTTCTTAAGTTTACTTAATATATTTTAAGGAATACGAAAAGTGAATTATTATCCGTGTACATCTGCGGCTAATAATTTTTCAATCCCTCCATCAAATAATTTTTCACGTAGTCTTCGGTTCCTTCTTCCAACGAATGAAACGGAATGGTGTAGCCAATTTTTTTTAACTTCTCTATGTTGGCCTCTGTAAAATATTGGTACTTATCGCGGATGTCGGCAGGCGTGTCGATAAAACTAATGGCTTCTTTTTTGCCCATCGCTTTGAAAACAGATTGGGTCAAATCTAAAAACGTGCGTGCCTTGCCCGAGCCTAAATTGTAGAGGCCAGAATTTTTTCGGTGGTGCATAAAAAAAATACAAACCTCTACCACATCTTTTACATAAACAAAGTCGCGCATTTGTTCGCCATCTTTAAACTGCGGATTGTGCGAACGAAATAATTTCATCTTGTCTGTCTTGCTGATCTGGTTGAACGCATGCCAAACTACGGAAGCCATTCTTCCTTTATGATATTCGTTCGGGCCATACACATTAAAAAATTTCAGTCCGGCCCAGAAAAATGGTTTTTCTTTCTGCTGCAATGCCCACACATCAAAATCTTGTTTGGATTGGCCGTAAGGATTGAGTGGTTTTAGCAAATTGATTTTTGATTCGTCATCGTCATAACCCATTTCACCTAAGCCATAAGTGGCGGCAGAGGAAGCATACACTAAGGGGATTTGATATTGAATACAGCGCGCCCAAATGTCTTTGGTGTATTGCGTGTTCATCCGGTTGAGCAGCATGGTGTCAAACTCAGAAGTATCAGTTATTGCCCCGATGTGAAAAATAAATTCTACTTGTTCATAATTCTTGTCGAGCCATGCCATGAAATTCCCAGTGACAACAAACTCTTGGATTTTTGCACAAGCCAAATTTTTTTCTTTCGTGGCATCGTCAAACTGATCGACAGCGATGATGGAATTAAAATTGTCTTGGTTGAGCCGCCTCACCAAACAACTGCCGATAAACCCGGCTGCGCCTGTTACGATGATCATAATTTGTATTTCAGAACAAAAATAAGTTATTCCCTTGATCTGCATCAAAGAATAAATGACAGGCCCGATCCATTATATTTGCAATTGATTTACAAAGCTATGATCTACGTCAGCCGACAAGAACACTTCAATGCAGCGCACAAACTGTCCAACCCGGCTTGGAGCAAAGAAAAAAATGTGGAGGTCTTTGGCCCCTGCGCCAACGAAAACTGGCACGGCCACAATTACGAATTGATTGTGACGGTGAAAGGAAACCCCGATCCGGAAACGGGCTTCGTCATCGACCTGAAAAAATTGAGCAATCTCATTAAGTCAGAAATCATCGACCAACTCGATCATAAAAACCTGAACTTGGATGTTCCTTTTATGAAAGATAAGATGGCGAGCACAGAAATAGTGGTAAAAGAAATCTGGAAAATCCTCGAGGCGAAAATCCAAACGATAACCAGTTTTGGAAAATTGCATTCAGTGAAACTGTACGAAACACCTCGCAATTTTGTCGAGTACTTCGGTGAGTAAACTTTACCTCATAGCAGGCGAACGCTCGGGCGATTTGCATGGAAGCAATTTGGCGAAAGCACTGAAAGGCATTGACCCCACACTTTCGCTGCGTGGATTAGGTGGCGATGAGATGCAGCGGGCGGGCACTACTATTTTTGTTCATTACGAACAACTCGCGTTCATGGGCTTCATCACGTTGCTCACCAAAGTCTTTAAAATTTTCAACTACATCCGTCTTGCCAAGAATGACATTCTCCAGTTCAAGCCCGATGCAATTATTCTAATCGACTATGGCGGCTTCAACCTAAGGATCGCCAAGTTTGGAAAGCAGCATGGCATCAAAGTCTTTTATTACATCACCCCCAAAGTGTGGGCTTGGTACCAAAGCCGCGCGTTTGATCTGCAGCACAACGTGGACCGTATGTTTGTGATCCTCCCGTTCGAAAAAAAATTCTTCAAAGAAAAATGTAATTGGGACGTGGACTATGTGGGCAACCCCGTGCTCGATGCGATTAAATCATTTCAGGTTGACCCCAATTTTTTAGCAAAGAATTCAATTGACCGAACAAAAAAAATGGTGGCACTTTTGCCCGGCAGCAGAAAGATGGAACTGAAACACATTGTGCCACTGATGGCCGAAGTGGCCAACAGAAACCCAGCATATCAGTTCATAGTGGCGGCCGTGGGCAACCTGAACGAAGCATTGTATCTCGGCCTGAAAAATTTGCCCAACGTAAAATTTGTTCATGATGCCTCTTACGATTTGCTTTCGGTAGCCGATGCGGCCATCGTTACTTCGGGTACGGCCACATTGGAGACGGCCATATTTAAAGTGCCCCAAGTAGTGGTTTATAAAACAGGTTCTATCGAGTACTCTATAGTAAAACAGTTAGTGAAAGTAAAATTCATTTCTTTGGTCAACTTGATTGCCAATAAAGAAGTGATCAAGGAATTGATTCAAGACGATGCTCAACCAGCAAACGTGCAAAGTGAGCTACAATTGATTTTGAAGGAAGAAAAATACCGCACGGTGATGTTGGCCGAATACAATTCAATTTTTAAAACCCTTGATACGGGCTCTGCCTCAGCGAACACCGCGCGCTTGATGATGCAAGCGTTGAACAAATAATACTTTTAGTTTTTTAGTTCTCAAAGTACTCTTCATCTTGGTTTAAAATCCCAAACCAAATGAAGACTTTCATTGCACTGCTTGCACTCGCCATGCCCATGATAGCGACCGCACAATCGTTTATCGAAACCTTTGATTCGAATAGCAGAGGATGGACGCAGGCGGGCGATAAAGACTGCAGCAGAAGTATTACAGACGGAAAATATATTTTGAAAACCTTTAAAGAGGGGTCGGGCGAATACACGGCTTTGCCTAGTTTTATGGATCCGCTCAAAGACTTCACTATGCAAGCCACGTTTGTGCAACGCGATGGCTCGATCAACAACGGCATCGGTTTTTATTGGAGCCGCAATGGAAAAAAGTACAATGACTTTGTGTTCACCACTAATGGCTACTACAAGTTTGGCGAGTTTGGCAAGAGCGAGTGGGTGAAGACCGAATTGGTAAAGCCATTGAATGAAGAAAATACATTGCGGTTAGAACGAAGAGAAGGAACGCTTTCTTATTATTTGAATGAAACGCTGCTGGGCAGTAACCAACTTTCCAACTTTGGCTTTGAAGGTGGCTTTATCAACTATACCAACATGACGTTGGAGATCGATAATTTTCAGTTCGCACAAGAAAACAAGATCCGCTTGGCGGATAATTTGCCTTCAGGCTTGGTGAAAGAAAACTTGGGCTCGGCTGTGAACTCCTCCGCGTTTGAAGTTTCTCCAAATATTTCTACCGATGGACGCTCGCTTTATTTTGTGCGGAAGAAACACGAAGAGAACACGGGTGGAAAAGAAGATGCAAGCGACATCTGGGTTTCGGATTTGGCCAACGCACAATGGAGCCCCGCACGAAAAATCGGTGAGCCGGTAAACACCACGGGCGTTGACAACCTTACCGCTGTAAGTGCCGACAACAATACCGTTTACATGATCCGCTCGGGCAAATTTGTTTTTTACCGAAGAACAGTGGATGGATGGACAGCGATGATGGACTTGGGGCCAAGCTACACCACCGAATCGCAATACATGGAATCGCAATTGTCGGCCGATGGAAAAGTGTTGTTGGCCACACTGCAAACCCCAAGCAATGTTTCCTATCAAAAAGACGTTGACGAAAAAGACCTTTATGTTTCGGTGCAAGATAAAGACGGAAGTTGGAGCAGCTTCACCAACTTGGGTCTGACCATAAACACGCTGGGCGATGAGACCAGTCCTTTTCTTTCGCCCGATGGCCGCACACTATATTTTGCTACCACCGGCAGGCCGGGCTATGGTGGGCATGATATTTATTTATCGAAACGCATTGGCAATGGCTGGACGAACTGGTCGGAGCCATTAAACTTAGGACCCGATATCAATACTCCACAGTTCGATGCCTACTACACCGTGCCAGCATCGGGCGACCATGCCTACATGGTGAGCGACAAAAATTCGATGGGCGAAACAGACATTGTGCGCATGACGTTGCCGCAATCTGTAAAACCAAATCCCGTAGTGCTGATCATTGGAAAAACCATTAATGCAAAAACAAAACAGCCCGTGGCAGCAGAAATTTTGTTGGATGATTTGAGCACGGGCAAGGAAGTAGCCGAGGCAATGTCGAACCCGCGCTCGGGCGAATTTAGAATCGTGTTGCCTTCAGGTGCCAACTACGGACTGCACGGTGCGGCCAAGGGTTTCCTTTCGGTGAACGAAAACCTTGAGCTGGCCAGCATCAAGCAATATGCGGAGGTTGAAAAAAATCTGTTGCTCATCCCCATTGAAGTGGGCGTGAGCCTTCAGCTCAACAACGTTTTCTTTGAGCAGGGCAAACCTGTTCTCCGTGCCGAATCCTATCCCGAGTTGGATCGGCTCGTGCAAATCCTAAAAGACAATCAAGGCATACACATTGAAGTGTCGGGCTACACCGACAATGTTGGCTCGGCCGCAGCACTGCTCAAGCTTTCGCAAGACAGGGTTACATCCGTGATCAATTATTTGAACAGCAAAGAAGTGGGCAAGCACCGTCTTACCGGAAAAGGCTTTGGATCAGCCAGTCCGATTGTGCGCAACGACACCGAAGGGCACCGCAAGATGAACCGCAGGGTGGAATTTAAAATCACCAAAAAATAAATTGGCTTACGCTACCTTCAACTTGCTGTAGTGCGACTTGTTGAATTTTTCTTCCGCATACGTACGGGTGATGACCAGACGGTCAGTGGTTTTGTCGGAAGGCAGTTCAAACATGGCATCGTTGATGATGGCCTCGCAAATGGAGCGCAGACCGCGCGCACCTAATTTGTAGTCCACCGCTTTTTCTACAATAAAATCCAGTGCGCCTTCTTTAAACTCTACTTCAATGTTCTCCATCTCAAACAATTTCTTGTATTGTTTGAGCAATGCATTCTTTGGCTCGGTGAGGATTTTTCGCAACGCATCGTGATCCAATGGATTCAAAAATGAAATCACCGGCAAGCGGCCAATTAATTCTGGGATTAGTCCGAATGTTTTTAAGTCTTGAGCAGACACAAATTGAAGAAGGTTGTCTTTATCGATTTCGTTTGCCCCTTGATTATCGGCAGCGGTAGTAAAGCCCAACGGACGCATGTTGAGCCTGCGCCCGATCACTTTTGACATCCCTTCAAAAGCACCACCGCAGATAAACAAAATATTTTCGGTGTTGACGGTAATCATTTTTTGATCGGGATGCTTACGCCCACCTTGAGGCGGCACATTCACGGCAGTGCCTTCTAATAATTTCAACAAGGCTTGTTGCACGCCTTCCCCGCTTACATCGCGCGTGATAGACGGGTTGTCGGACTTGCGCGCGATCTTGTCGATTTCATCGATGTACACGATGCCACGCTCAGCGGCTTCGGTGTTGTAGTCGGCTGCTTGCAATAAGCGCGTCAAAATACTTTCCACATCTTCGCCCACATAGCCAGCTTCGGTGAGCACGGTGGCATCGGCAATGCAAAAAGGAACTTGCAAAATTTTGGCGAGCGTGCGGGCAAGGTATGTTTTGCCGGTGCCCGTTTCGCCCACCATGATGATGTTTGATTTTTCGATCAGGATGTCGGTGTCCACCTTGCGCTGCATGAGCCGCTTGTAGTGGTTGTACACGGCCACGCTCATCACGCGCTTGGCCTGGTCTTGGCCGATCACATACTCGTCCAAAAACTTTTTGATATCGCGTGGCTTGATCAGCTTGAAGTTGGGCAACGAGGCCGCCTCAATTTTTGTTTTCTTTTCTTCCGTAAGGATTTGGCTTGCTTGCGTCACGCATTTGTCGCAGATGTGCGCGTGGATGCCCGAGATCATCAGGTCCACGTCTTTTTTGTTGCGCCCACAAAATGAACACGTTACTTCTGCCATTTCTAATCAGTTGATTCGATTATTCGGTGATGTGACAATTAAGAAACACAAAGTTATCAATTAATCAACAGGATCAACGAATTACCGAATTGTCAAATTATTTCTTCCGTTCCAGCACTTCATCGATCAGGCCGTATTCTTTGGCTTCTGCAGCTCGCATCCAAAAATCGCGGTCCGAGTCTTTTTCAATTTTCTCGTAGGTCTGCCCGCTGTGCTTGGCCAAGATATTGTACAAATCCTTTTTCAGTTCAAGAGTTTGGCGCATCGAAATCTCCATGTCCGAAGAGGTTCCTTGCATGCCGGCCGATGGCTGATGGATCATCACCCGAGCATGGGGCAAGCCCGAACGTTTTTTATTTGTGCCAGCCGCCAGTAATACCGCGCCCATCGATGCCGCCATGCCGGTGCAAATAGTAGCCACATCAGGGTTTACATATTGCATGGTGTCATAAATTCCAAGGCCTGCATAGACCGAGCCCCCGGGGCTATTGATGTACATGATGATGTCTTTTTTGGGATCGGACGATTCCAAAAACAAAAGTTGTGCGGTGATCACATTGGCCACATAATCGTCCACGGCCGTGCCGAAGAAGATGATGCGGTCGGCCATCAGGCGCGAAAACACATCAATGACCGTGGCGCGCATCTGGCGCTCTTCCACCACGTTGGGCGTCATGCCGAAAACAGTGTGTGAGTTTTCATTGACATGTTTGGTATAACTGTCGATGGTGTTGCCGCTCATGCCCATGTGGTGCACTGCGTATTTGCGAAATTCGTTGTGGTTCATAATCGTTTAAGTATTTCTTAGAAGTCGATTTAGTCGATGAATTTATTTCAAGTTTATGGAAGAAAAACGGTAATAAAAAAAGCCCATCCGTTGACAGGCTCTTTCAAAGACTCACTGAATCAAAAATAAGTTCAATGTTTATGGGCTTCCGCAATTTTATTGAATTCCTCCAAACTGATTTTCTTTTCCGTTACCGTAATGTTTTCTTTGATCGTGCCCATGATTTTTTCGTGCCGCAGTTGGTTGAAGGTGCGCATGTAGTTTTCGCCTTTGCCATCCTTGCCTGCCAGGTAGTTGTTCACAATGCCGTCAACCTTGTCGCCCAATTGATCGGCAATGGCCGGGCCACCAAACTGCTCGAGGATCACCTGCTTGGCCTTGGCACGTACTTCGACTTCTTCAACTTTAATTTCTTTCTCTTCGGCAATTTTATTCTTCACCAAATCCCACTTGATGGAATCGCGATAAGTAGAAAATTCTTTTTCCAAAATGTCATCGGTCACTTGGCCTTCGCTGGTGGCCTTGAGCCAAGTCTTTAAAAAGACTTCGGGCATGTTGATCTTCGTGTGATCCACATAATAATGTTGGATCTCGTGCTCGAGCAAATGCTGTGTCTCCCGATCGTAGTTGACGGCAATAGTCTCTTTGATTTTGTTCATGAACGCTTCCTCGCTCGTCACCTTGTCTTTGCCAAAAACCTGGTCGAACAGTTCTTGGTTCATTGACACGGGCTTAATGCGCGTGAGGCTGGTCACCGTAAAAACATAAGTGCCGCTTGCTTTCTTGGCTTCTTCTTCGGTAACGTTGAGCAGTTGCGCAAGTGCTTGTGCATCTGTTACCGTCTTCTCAATTTCGAATTCAACGGTGTCGTCTTTCTTCAAGCCGATGAATTTTTTCTGCTTGACTTTTTCTACTTGCTCAATGCGCAAGTACGATCCTTGTTTTTCTTCGCTTCCTTTTTTTACGATTTCACCAAACAGGTTGTCTTCCGCTTCGCTCACTTCCGGATTGGTGCGCTTGCCGTACCTGCGCTTGATGTCTTCCAGCGTGTCGTCCATTACTTTCTGATCCACTTCGATGGGGTGCGAAGTCACTTTCACTTTTTTGGAAAGATCGACTGTAAAATCTTCTACCAGTCCGATCTGAAATTCAAACTCAAAATCTTTTTGAAAATCCCAATCGATGGTGAGCGCCTTTTCGCGGTTGGGCAGCGGGTCGCCCAACACGCGCAGCTTGTTGTTCTTGATATAGTCCGATACCGAATGAGAAATCAAGTGGTTGACCTCTTCCACCAAAATGCCTTTGCCGTACATTTTTTTGATCACGCCCGCGGGCACC
Organism: Bacteroidota bacterium; assembly: GCA_043780615.1. Lineage (GTDB taxonomy): Bacteria > Bacteroidota > Bacteroidia > Cytophagales > Cyclobacteriaceae > ELB16-189. The sequence continues at coordinate 20,936 of JAYWDN010000147.1, forward strand.
TTGCCCTGACGGAAACCTTTGATGGTGGCCTTGCGTGCGTAGTCGCGCATTTTTTCTTCCACCTTGGGTAGATAGTCGCTTTCGGTCAATTCAATTTTGATCAATCCGTCCGTGGCGCTCTGCTTGTCTAATGTAATGTTCAAGAAAGTAAAAATTAAAAAGTTAACATATCCATCAATAGGCAGTAGGCAATTGCGATAGGCAATACTGCCTATTGCTTAACTGCCTACTGCTCCTTCTAAGTGCGCATGGAGGGACTCGAACCCCCACGCCTTTCGGCACCAGATCCTAAGTCTGGCACGGCTACCAATTACGCCACATGCGCGAACAAACCCTTTTCAAAAAAAGGGAGCGTAAAATTAGGGATTATTCGCTATTATTAAAGTGCTGAATGAAAATTGGCGTATGACAACGAAAGAACACTACGATAATCATTTGTCTCATTTTTATGAATGGATGGCCGGGGACTTTGAAACCAAGCAAAACTAACTTAAGATTAGGATAACGAATGAAATAGTTGAGCAATTGATAAATCAAACCAGGCTTAAAATTTTGAAATCGGAAATGATGAATAGAATGCATTATGGGCATCTCTAAAAACCTATCTTTTTATTACCTCAACCCTTCACCCTTCTCCAGAAGAGAAGGGTACAAGGAGTTTTTAGAGATCCCCTTATTGGATTGCAGAGAACGTAAGATAAAAATCCTGTTTGAACCCGTTACCAAATCCACCGTTTTTATAAATTGAAATTCGTATCTTGAAACGGAGAACCCTTAATTGTGATTGTAGACGCAGTAGAAGAAAAACGTGAGATCATCAACCGCTATCGCAGGTTGCTGCGCAAAGCCAAGCCGGTATTGAAAGACAACGATGCGAAGCTGATCAAGCGGGCATTTACCATAGCGATGGATGCGCACCAAAACATGCGCAGAAAATCGGGCGAGCCATACATCTTCCATCCGCTGTCGGTGGCCGAAATTTGTGTGGAAGAAATCGGCCTGGGCACTACCTCGATTGTGGCGGCCTTGCTGCACGATGTGGTGGAAGACACCGACATTCAACTGATTGACATCGAGCGGATATTCGGAAAAAAAATCACCAAGATTGTTGACGGCCTCACTAAAATCCGAGGGGTGTTTGAATACGGCACCTCAGCGCAAGCAGAAAATTTCCGCAAGATGCTCTTCACGCTCAGCGAAGATGTGCGCGTGATCCTCATCAAGCTGGCCGACCGTTTGCACAACATGCGCACGCTGGACAGTATGCCGCGCAACAAACAACTGCGCGTGTCCAACGAAACCATTTACCTCTACGCTCCGCTCGCGCACCGGCTGGGCCTCAACGCCATCAAGACGGAACTGGAAGATTTATATTTGAGGTTCACCGATTACCCAACGTATCGCGACATCGCCAACAAAATTGACGAGACCAAAACTTCGCGCAATCGGTTCATCAAACAATTTGTGCAGCCCATCAAAGACGAATTGGATTTGCTCAAGGTAGAATGCGAGATCAAGAGCCGACCAAAGTCTATCTTCTCCATCTTCAATAAAATGCGCAAGCAAAACATTCCGTTTGAAGAAGTGTACGACTTGTTTGCCATTCGTGTCATTATAGATACGCCTGTCGAACAAGAAAAGAATTTCTGCTGGCAAGTGTATTCCATCGTCACCGATTATTACACGCCCAACCCCGATCGCCTGCGCGATTGGATCAGCACACCCAAAGGCAACGGCTACGAATCGCTGCACACCACGGTGATGGCAAAAAATGGACAGTGGGTAGAAGTTCAAATTCGCACCAAGCGCATGGACGAGATTGCAGAGAAAGGCTATGCTGCGCATTGGAAATACAAAGACAACGCCACCAAGTACGAATCGAATTTGGAAAAGTGGCTGGTGCGCGTGCGCGAAACGCTGGAGAAGCAAGACCTGACCGCGCTTGAGTTTGTCGATGACTTTCGTGGCAACTTGTTCAACGAAGAAGTGTTTGTGTTCACGCCAAAAGGAGAACTCAAAACCATCCCGAAAGGAGCAACGGCACTCGACTTTGCTTTTGAAATCCATACGGACATTGGTGCCAAATGCATTGGGGCGAAGGTGAACCAGAAATTAGTGCCGATCAACCACGTGCTGAAAAATGGTGATCAGATAGAGATACTCACGTCATCGAAACAAAAACCAAACGAAGATTGGCTGCGCTTTGTGATCAGCCCCAAGGCCAAGGCCAAGATCAAAGATTTGCTCAAAGAAGACAGGCGCAAAGAATCGGACGAGGGGAAAGAAGTGCTGCTGCGCAAGATGCGCCAGCTGAAACTCGATGCGAACAACCAAGTGTTCGAGCTCATGCGCTACTATTTCAATGTGAGCTCACAACTGGAACTGTTTTACAAATTTGGCAAGGGCATCATCACGGTGGTGGACTTGAAGAAATTTCAAGAGCACAAGCCCTCGTCTTCATTGAGAAAGCAAACGAATGAAGCGCACGATGTGAAGGCCATCGAGCAAGAGATCAAATCCAAAGGACGACAAGAAGATACTTTATTGATTGGCGAAGACATGGATGTGGTGGAGTACAAATTGGCCAAGTGCTGCACGCCCATTCCTGGCGATGAGGTGTTTGGCTTTGTGACGGTGAATGAAGGAATAAAAATTCACCGCACCAACTGCACCAATTCGCCCGAGCTATTGGCCAACCACGGCAACCGCGTGATCAAAGCAAAATGGACGAGTCAGCACGAGGTGGCTTTCCTTACGGGAATGAAAATCGTTGGCACCGACCGCGTGGGCCTGATCAACGATGTGAGCAAAGTGATTTCGGAAGAACTGAAGGTGAACATGAGCTCGCTCACGTTCAACACCGATCATGGGATTTTCAATGGAGAGATCATGCTCTACGTAAACGATACCCGCCACCTCGAAATGCTCATCAGCAAATTAGAAAAAGTAGAAGGCGTGGTGCAAGTGAATCGGTTTGATAGTAGGATTCAAAATTAAAATTTAGGTGATCAACCAAACATCCCATTCAACTAAAATAGAGATAACCATTACCGACACCACCGAAATGGCAATCAATTTATGCAGCCATTCTTGCGAATATTTTTTGATCACAATAATCGATAAAGAAATGCTCAGTAGAATTTGAAGAAGTTGATCCATCCATTTCAAATCAAGAATCAGTACATTATAAGCGACTGACAATAGCGCAGAGACGATCAACACCCCAAAGAATTTTTGATAGTTGTTAAAATAAAAATCTTTCAGTTCTATTTTTTTGCCTTTTATCTTGTGTGGGAAAAGCAGCTTGGCAAGTACAAACAAATTGATCGGATACAGCATAACGAATAAAAAAACAGGAAGCCTCCAAGGCTTGAAGTCCTTCACTTCGTAGATCACCCACCATTCTTGAATATGCAAAAACAAAATAAAGGTCACCCAGAAAAGATGAGGCCAATAGAGTGTGACGCGCTCATACTTTTGGATGATCACTGCTGCGCTGGTAAGTATTTGGGTGATTCCCAAGCCCAACACAATCGAGATTAGCACCGTTACATATTCAAACGAAGTGATCATAGTATGATTCGATGATGCGATTACAAGTACTTCAGAATTACTTCAATAGGGGCACTATTTCTATAATCGATGTCAAAGTAGCGGTACACAATTTTGCCTTGCTTATTGATAACATACACAGCTGGCACAGGAAGGTTTTCACTATTCTCTTCTCCATTGATCACATTGAAATCTAAACTCATTTTTTTATAACGCTCCAACGCGCGACCGTCAACTTTATAAGCGACATCGTAGCTCTTCATGATTTTAAGGCCGGCATCGTGAAGGATAGAAAAATGAGCGTTGGTTTTTTGGATAGTCTTTACAATGTACTCTGGTTTTTGAGGAGTTACCGCTACCACCGATGCGCCACGCGAAGTGAACTGCGATAAGGATTTCTCTAGCTCCATTAAACGCTTGTTGCAAAACGGGCACCATTCGCCACGATAAAAAATTAAAACCACTGCCCCGTGGTTCAACAGATTCTTTAAAGAAATGGTTTTGCCATTTTGGTCTAGCGCTGCGAACTCAGGTGCCTGCTGATTTACGGCAAGTCCTTGTTGTGCCAAAGAACAAGTGGTGACCAACATCATTACTGTCTGCGCAAATGCAAGCAAAATATTCTTTTTCATAAAAAATAGATTTACGCAAATATTCAAAGTTTGCAGACAAAAAAATGTCGGGGTTAGTACAAATGACTAAACAAAGAAATAAAAATGACGGATGAGCTTTGAGGTGGTCATCTTGAAATGTTTATCAGAAAAGGCGTGTGGAGGTTGACTTGATAGCCAGACGCGTTACTTTAAAGGGAATGTGGTGCTTATCTCGATACAGAAGATGAAATTATCATTTGTGATTTTGCTTTCCAGAAGATGTTGAAATAAGTGGATTCTACTTTACGGTCAATCACATTTATCCAATTTATAATTCCATCGTCCTCCACTATCAAGACAAGAATCGATTTCTAAATATTTTTTAGCTTTTGCTCCTATAAAAACTAACAAGAGAAAAAGAATAGTTGCCCAAAGCAACTTATAGGATTTGAACATCTTGAAATTCAATCTACTCACCCTTATACACCACACCATCCTTCATCACAAAAGAAACCTTCGTCATCGTTGTAATGTTTTTAGTAGGATCCTCATTTACGGCTATGATGTCGGCCAATTTCCCTTTTTCAATAGAGCCAACTTTGTCGCCCAATCCTAAAATAGCTGCATTTACTTGCATGGCACTAAGCAATGCTTCAATCGCTGGCATGCCCGCTTCCACCATGTAGCCAAATTCTTTTGCGTTTTCGCCATGCGGGTAAACCCCCGCATCGGTGCCGAACGCGATCTTCACCCCGCGCTTGTAGGCTTTCGCAAAAGTATCTTGAAGTTTTGGCCCGATCTCCAATGCTTTCGGAACAACGAGCTTTGGATAATAATCGGGAATTTTTGCAAACTCGGCTACGGATTTTCCCGCGATAATGGTCGGCACATAATACGTTCCTTTTTGTTTCATCAAATCCATCACTTCATCCGACATAAATGTGCCATGCTCAATCGTAGTGATTCCTGCAAGCACCGCGCGTTTCATTCCTTCGGCTCCGTGCGCGTGTGCGGCTGTGATCATTCCATAATCTTTCGCGGTTTCAACAATGGCGTTGACTTCTTCTTGTGTGAACTGCGGACCATGTCCATCTTTTGCTACACTCAGCACACCACCCGTTGCGGTGATCTTTATAAAATCAGAACCATCCTTATAACGTTGACGAACGGCCTTGCGCGCATCTTCCGGACTATTGATCACACCTTCTTTCGGTCCAGGGTCGCCCATCAAATCTTTACGGGAGCCATTGGTCGGATCAGCATGGCCACCGGTGGAGGCAATACTTTTTCCGGCAGTGAGTACGCGCGGGCCAATCACAATTCCCTGATTGATGGCATTACGCAACGAAATGTTCACTCCACTTCCACCACAATCGCGCACCGTGGTGAAGCCCGCCATTAATGTTTTCTTAGCATAGATTGTTGATTGAAAGGCAATGTCTGCTTCATTTTTTGTGAAGCGATTCAACTGGCGGTCTTTGCTCGTCTCTTCTTCAAGGTGTACATGCATATCGATAAGACCGGGCATTACCGTTTTCTTGCTCAGGTCGATGAGCTTGTCGTCTTTGCCCGGTTTGGTAAAATCATTGTCGATAGAAATAATTTTATTCCCTTCTACAACAATCGTTACTTGCTGAAGTTGCTCTTTGTTTTTTCCATCGATGAGCGAGCCGCAATGGATGAGCGTTCGTTGAGCTTGACAGAAAATTGCCGAAGCAATAACTATCAAGGAAAGAAGGGAGAATTTTGTTTTCATAGTAAACTTATTTGTATTTCTAAAATCTAATTTATAACACTCGCCCCAGCCCTCGCCACTTGTCCGTCTTCTGTGGATTTCATACCCGACACTCCGATCGCTCCAATAATTTTTCCATTTAACATAATAAGCTCACCACCTTCAAGCGGTGTAACACCGGGGAGTGATAATATTCTCAATCCTAAACCACCGCCCGCAACGGCATCTTCAAAAACTTTCGTTGCCCGTTTAAAATTATTTGCGGTGGTAGCTTTTGAGATAGCCACATTGACCGAACCGATTTGTGTGTTGTCCATTTTTTTGAACAGCACCAAGTTGCCTCCCGGATCAACAATGGCGATGGCCATAGTCCAATTATTTTTGGATGCCTCTTGAAGTGCCGCGGCCATTACTTTTTCGGCTTGCTCTAATCGGATAGGCTCACCATAAGTTAAAGGTGCTGCTGGTTTTGGTGTTTGTGCAATGGATGGAATTGAGGCGATCGCGACAATACAGCAAATGAACATTGTGTGTGTCATGGATTTATGTTTAGGAATCAATGTTAACGTAAAATCTCAACAACATCAATATTATTTGGATGAATGGGTGTAACTCCTTAGTGCCTAAGTGGCCACCAAGGCACTAAGCCACAAAGAAATTCAAAACTGCCGTACACTCAAAAAATTTTGATTTCAAAGTCTTATGTCTTAAGTCTTGTATCGTACATTCGAAAAATGAATTTCCTTGCGCATCTTTATCTATCAGGCGAAAGCCCCAAGATCAAACTCGGAAATTTTATTGGCGATTTTGTGAAGGGAAAAAATCTGGCTGAGCGGTTTGAAAATGAAATTGTCAGAGGCATAGCCCTGCACCGCGAAATTGATTGGTTTACCGACCGCCATGCTGTGGTGAAACAAAGCAAAGACCGGCTTCGCGCAAAGTACCGTCACTACTCGGGCGTGATCGTAGATATTTTTTATGATCACTTCTTGGCGAAAAATTGGAACCGATATTCCAAACAATCGCTTCCTGATTTTGCTGAAGATTTTTACAACCTCATTCAACAGTATGAACCCATTTTGCCAGAAGAAGTGAAATACATGATGCCGTACATGACCAAGGGAAATTGGTTGCTGAACTATGCCCACACCGAAGGCATCCATCGTGCCCTTAGCGGGATGGCGCGCAGAACCAAATTTGAATCGAAGATGGAAGAGGCCACCGAAGATCTGCTCAACGATTATTCCGACTACGAAAATGAATTTATTTTATTTTTCCCTCAACTGGAATTTTTTACGACCGAATGGTTGCGCACCCATCATGCCTTGGCGTAAAAATCTACTTTCGTTTCTTTTGCGCCCAACGCTTGCAAATAATCCACTACTATTTTAGAGCCCTCGCCTCCTTTGTTGGCATGGTGCAGCATCGTAAAGCCGTGTGGTCCTTTGGAATTGAGCAAGTGCAGATTGGCGGTGAGCACATTTTTTACCAAATCAATGTTGCCCAGCATACAAGCAAGGTACACGTTGTAGCGCGCGCCCTTGCCCAACAAGTAGTTTGCTATTTCTTTGTTGCCCACGTGCCCTGCCGCCTCAATGGCCGATTCATAATCGCCACCTCCCCAGTCGTTGCTCACGTGCAGCAATTGGTTGTCGTTTTCCAACATCTCTTTGGTGCGCGCAAAATTTCCGTGCGCCACGGTCACAAACTCTTTCACGATTTCTAATTTGATGGGGGCAGGCTTTTCTTGTTGTGCATTGGTAACAAATGAAGGTAAGAGCAGCGCAGTGCCACCAAAAAGCGAGCGATGGATAAATTCAGAGCGGTTCATAAGCTTTGGGTTAACTATCTTGTTTACGTGTGGCCAACGGATTCATTCAATGAAATAAAGTTAAACGATTTTAAGGGGATCTCTAAAAACTCCTTGTACCCTTCTCTTCTGGAGAAGGGTGAGGGGTTGAGGTAATAAAAAGATAGGTTTTTAGAGATGCCCTTAATTTACTTTAATGGCCGATTGGAAAAACAAACGGTAATACTACTACGCACTGTTTAAGCGACAAGTATTAGTCTAAACTCAGTAAACACAGCAGCTAAAATTAAATTTATAGTATAAGCTATGTAGTACACAGTAAGAATTAAATTTGCTTTTGATGACAGACCTTCAAACACTATATGAAAAATATTTACAGTGCGGCACAGTAAGCACTGACACGCGGCAAGTAACGCCCGGCTCAATGTTCTTTGCATTGAAGGGTCCGAACTACAACGCGAATTTATTTGCAGAGGAAGCGTTGCAGAAGGGTGCTGCGTGCGCAGTGGTGGACGAAGCTGCATGCCTACCTGCCCTCCGCACGACTTCGGGAGGCGGGCCGGCAGGAAGGAATTATTTTTTGGTGGGCGATGGTTTGCAAAGTTTACAGCAACTGGCGACACATCATCGTAGCCAATTAAAAATCCCGGTGATCGGACTTACGGGCTCTAATGGAAAAACCACCACCAAGGAATTATTGCATGCCGTGCTTTCGAAAAAATATAAAACGTTTGCCACGAAAGGAAACTTGAACAACCACATCGGAGTACCACTTTCGATTTTATCGATCGATTCGTCTGTTGAAATTGCCATTATCGAAATGGGGGCCAATCACATCGGTGAAATCGCAGCCTTGGCGAAAATTGCAACTCCAACGCACGGGCTCATCACCAACATTGGTAAAGCACACATCGGTACGTTTGGTGGCTATGAAAATATCATCCACGCCAAATCAGAACTTTATCAATATCTGGTATTAAATAATGGACAAGTGTTTATCAACTCACAAAATTCGATTTTAAAAAATATGGCAAAACGATTTCTATCGCCTTTATTTTATTCAGCCGTAGGAGATTATTATCACGCTGAATTTATTTCGGCCGATCCTTACGTTAAATTTATAACTGAGAATCATGATGAAGTTCAAACAAAATTGCTGGGGGCTTATAATTTTGAAAACATCGCAGCTGCTTTGTGCATCGGTAAATTTTTTGGTGTGGACGATGAACTGGCCAATGCCGCGATCGCCAATTACCAGCCGGAGAACATGCGTTCGCAAGTCGTAAAGAAAGGGACGAATACTATTATCCTTGATGCCTACAACGCCAACCCCAGTTCGATGGCTGCAGCGATAGAGAACCTCGCTGCGATGAAAGCTCCAAAAAAAGTTCTGATTTTAGGAGCCATGTATGAACTGGAAGAAGAGGCGGAACGAGAGCATCAGAACATCGGAAAGTTGATTCGCGAAAAAGGATTTCAGAAAATTTATTTGGTTGGTTCGTTGTTCAAATCAGCGATGAAAGAAATCCCCAACGCCAAACATTTTGAAACAAAACAATTGTTGATGGATGAGATGAAACGAAACAAGTTGAGCGGTTCAACTATTTTGGTAAAAGCTTCGCGAGGGATTGGTTTGGAAACGATCTTGGATTTTATTTGAGATTAGCTAACTTAGCTAAATGGAAACCGTAAATATTCACAAAGCCAAAACAAACCTGTCTTCGCTGATCGAGCGAACCTTAAAGGGAGAGAAGATCGTGATTGCCCGCAATGGAAAACCAGTGGTGTCACTTACCAAAATCGGAAAGAAAAAAAACTTACGAAAAGGGGGGCAATTCAAAGGGAAAATTTGGATTGCAAAAGATTTTGATGTGCTACCAGATGACTTCATGAAACATTTTAAATGAAAGTATTATTAGACACCCATGTAGTATTGTGGTGGTACATTGACCCACAAACTATTCAATCGGATTCTCGGCAAATTATCGTAGACCCCGATAACGAGATCTACATAAGCCCAATTGTGATTTGGGAAATAATGGTGAAGTCTGGCATGAAAAAACTTTCTGTTCCAGATCAATTATTGACTAAAGTCCAAACCGATTTTATTGAATTGCCCTTGACGATCCTCCATTCAAAAGCATTGAGTGCAATAAAAAAAATTCACAACGATCCATTTGACTTACTACTCATTGCACAGGCCAAAGCAGAAGGCTTCTATCTTATGACAAGAGACAAAGAGATTTTAAAGTATGACATTAAAGTTTTAAAGGCATAGTCATGAACTTCCCGTTCATCCTCAAATTTCTTTCTGCAATTTCAAAAAACAACAACCGCGAGTGGTTTGAAAAAAATAAAACCGTTTATCTCGAAGCGAAATCTTCCTTTGAAGATTTTCTCGAAGTGCTTCACAAAGAATTGGTAAAATTAGACGAGAGTTTGGCGGGCCTCAACCCGCGCAAGCTCGGCTTCCGCATTTATCGCGATGTGCGTTTCAGTAAAGACAAAAGACCTTACAAAACCAATATGGGTGCAGGCTTTTCGCCCAACGGTAAGATGGACCAAGAGCCAGGCTACTACATTCATTTGGAGCCGGGCAATAATAATTTTATTGCTGGCGGTATGTACATGCCCAACCCCGAAAACTTGTCGAAGATCCGCCAAGAGATTGACTACAATGCAAATGCTTTATTGAACGTATTGAACGACACAGAATTTAAAAAACTTTTTCAGGGACTTTCGGCAAACGATCGGGTGAAGACTGCGCCCAAAGGCTACGCCAAAGATCATCGGCACATCGACTTGCTCAAAAACAAAAGCTTTACGGTGTCGCACCGCTACACTGATGCGGAAGTAAAGGACAAAGATTTTGTAAAAAAAATAACGATGGCTTGCAAGCGCATCAAGAGGCTCAACGCATTTCTTCTTCATGCGATTGCATGATTTTTTCTTCCAAAAATCAATTCAGGTTTTTATACGACTGCTTTTTCTACAACCCTTACCGGGATGCTCACCACAAATTCGCTTCCTTGCCCCACTTCGCTGGTCAATTTGATTTCGCCTTGGAGGCGATCGGCAGGCAGGCTGTTGACTTATCGGTCAGCACAATTTATCCATACCCCTCTGCGTACGGAGGTGGATAAAAACTGCGTTAACGAATGAGTTTATTGGGGTGAGGTTGACCAGGCAGGGAAAAATTTTTAACGTACAAAACTGTCGTACACCTGAAACGTCACTGCTCGCACCTCCGTCAGTCTTCTTCCACATAGTTCATGTCGCGCGAAAAGGTTTCGTCCACCAATTGAAGTGCGATAAGCGCAATGGCCAGCGTGAGCAGGCCAACCCACAGCGCGCCTTGCACCACGCCCATTTCAGTGCGGGCAAATTTGAAAAGCATGGTGAGCGGAGCCACTGTGCCACGAATAAAGTTGGGCACGGTGGTGGCCACTGTTGAGCGCAGGTTGGTGCCAAACTGCTCGGCCGCAATGGTTACGAACAATGCCCAGTACCCCACGCCCACGCCCAACAGAAAACAGTTAAAATAAAATTGGTTCGGTGTGATTGAATCGGAATACAAATACACCAACACAAAAACCAATGTGAGCAAGATATAAAGCAACACTACTTTTTTGCGGCTCTTAAAGAGTTGGCTCAAGAGCCCACTCGAAAGATCGCCCGCGGCCAAGCCGATGTAGCTCCACATCACGGCATCGCCCGACAAAATTATTCCCGATACGTTCAATGCTTTGGCAAACTCGGGTGCTGCGAAAATAAGAATGCCGATCACATACCAAATTGGCAGGCCAATAAAAATGCAACCCAAAAATTTGCGTATCCTTACTTTCTTGGCGAACAACATGAAAAAATTTCCGCGCTGAATATTTTGTTCCTTGGTTTTTATAAAAATCCCCGATTCAAAAACACGGATTCGCGCCAGCAACAAAAGCAGGCCCAGGCCACCGCCAATAAAAAATGCTGTGCGCCAATCTGAAAGTCGTACCACAAAGTTGGCCACCACCGCACCGAGCAAACCAACGGTAGCCACCAACGTGGTGCCATAGCCGCGCAGCCGTGTAGGCAGCGACTCGGACACCAGCGTGATGCCCGCACCCAATTCTCCGGCCAGGCCTATGCCCGCGATGAAACGTAACGCCAAGTATTGATCGACAGTAGTCACAAATCCATTAGCGATGTTGGAAATGGAATAAAGTAAAATAGACCCAAACAAAACCGAAAGCCTCCCGCGCTTGTCGCCCATGATGCCCCAGATAATCCCGCCCACCAGCAAGCCGATCATTTGCGTTTGAAGCAGGAGTTCTCCTTTGCTCAACAGATCTGCTTCCGACACGCCCAGTGCGGTAAGGCTTGGCTTGCGCACAATACTGAAAAGCAATAAATCGTAGATGTCAACAAAATAACCGAGTGCCGCTACGATCACAGGGATGCTGAACAGAGGTTTGAAACTTTTGTCTTCCATACAAATTTTGCCTGAAAGTAATTTTTGTTTGTGAAAACTCAATGCGCTCCGTTACAAGTCTCCGTGGCCTGTGTCTTCACAGGCCACAAAAATCACTCGTTTTTATTTCGGTCTGTGGTAAGCAGGCCGAGGTTTGGGTCTGAAAGTAATTTTAGTGTGTAAAAACTCAACGCACAAAATCATTCAATCACCAGTCTGCCCGAAATTTACCTTTCGTAAAAAAGAGCTTTGGCTTTGTTTATTTTTTAGTAAAATTGATTCCTATTCGCAAAATCAACTTACTATGAAAAAAATATTCCTGCTCATCACCTGTTTTATTTCCATCAGCCTGATGGCGCAAAAGAAAATAGCGTCTCAGGTAAAAAACACTTTATCCTACGATGAAAAATTATACAATGCCTTGGAGTGGCGAAGCATCGGCCCTTATCGTGGCGGCCGCTCTGCCGCTGTAACGGGTGTGCCTGGCAAGGCCAATTTATTTTATTTCGGTTCGACTGGCGGAGGCGTGTGGAGAACAACGGATGCTGGTAACACCTGGTCAAATATTTCAGACGGATTTTTTGGTGGTTCCATTGGCTCGGTAGCTGTGAGTGAATGGGACAACAATGTGATTTATGTAGGGCAAGGCGAAGGAACGGTGCGCGGAAATGTTTCTTTCGGTCATGGGATATGGAGGACTACGGATGCAGGAAAAACCTGGGCGTTTGTTGGTTTAAAAAACTCAAATCATATTCCACGCATTCGCATTCATCCTAAAAACCCCGACTTGGTTTATGCGGCTGTGCTGGGCGACCTTTTCAAATCATCGGAAGAACGCGGAGTTTATCGATCCGAAGATGGAGGCAAAAATTGGAAACGGATTTTGTTTGTCAATCGGGATGCCGGTGCTGTTGACTTGTGCATGGACCCGAACAATGCAAGAATACTTTTCGCATCGACATGGAGGATTCATCGCACGCCATCCAGTTTGGAAAGTGGAGGCGATGGATCGGCCCTTTGGAAAAGTACCGATGGGGGAGACACTTGGAAAAATATTTCTGCCAATGAAGGGATGCCAAAAGGAATTTGGGGAATAAGCGGAGTTTCGGTTTCGTCTGTCAACTCCAATCGCGTTTATGCCATTATTGAAAATGATAATGGTGGGGTGTATCGTTCAGACGATGCAGGGGTTACTTGGAAGAAAATGAATGAAGACCGTGGCCTTCGCCAGCGTGCCTGGTACTATTCAAAAATTTATGCCGACACCAAAGACGAAGACATTGTCTATGTAATGAATGTGTCTTATCACAAATCGAAAGACGGAGGAAAAACATTCAAGCCGATGAACGCAAACCATGGCGATCATCACGATTTGTGGATCGCACCTGAAGACAACCAACGCATGATCATTGCCGATGACGGTGGTGGAGAAATTTCATTTGATGCCGGAGAAAACTGGAGCACTTATCATAATCAACCAACTGCTCAATATTACAGAGTGGTCACCGACAATCATTTTCCATACCGGATTTATGGCGCGCAGCAAGACAACTCCACACAACGCGTACTTCATCGCACAGACGGCTTCTCGATTGGTGATCATGATTGGGAAACAACGGCAGGTGGTGAGAGTGGCCATATTGCTATCGACCCAACAGATGAAGACATTGTTTATGGCGGGAGTTATGATGGATACTTAGAAAAGAAAAATCATACGACTGGAGAGTCAAGAAGCATCAATGCATGGCCCGATAACCCGATGGGATCAGGCGCGGAAGGAGCGAAGTATCGGTTTCAATGGAACTTCCCGATTTTCTTTTCGCCTCACAATCCAAAGAAACTTTATGCAGCCTCTCAAAATTTACACGTGAGTTACAATGGCGGTGAAAGTTGGGAACTCATCAGCCCAGATTTAACGCGCAATGATCCAACTAAACTGGGGCCTTCAGGCGGACCAATCACAAAAGACAACACCGCTGTGGAATATTATTGCACCATTTTCGCTGTGGCAGAATCGCCTTATGAAAAAGACGTGATCATTGCCGGATCAGATGATGGGCTTCTTCACCTTACCAAAGACGATGGAAAAAACTGGGAGAAGATCACGCCTGCCGGAATACCGGAATGGATGATGTTCAATAGTGTGGAGTTTGACCCTTTTGTGAAAGGTGGAGCTTACATTGCCGGCACGCGATACAAGTCAGGAGATTATCAACCCTATTTGTACAAGACAAAAGATTATGGAAAAACGTGGACGAAAATTACGGATGGCATTGACCCTGCTCATTTCACACGCGTGGTTCGTGCTGATCCTAAGCGTGCCGGATTATTATATGCAGGAACAGAATTTGGTATGTACATTTCATTTGACGATGGCGCCAGTTGGAAACCGTTTCAACTCAACTTGCCCATCGTTCCAATTACTGATCTCACCATTAAAAATGATAACCTCATAGCAGCAACGCAAGGAAGAAGTTTTTGGTTGATTGATGATTTAACTCCGTTGCGTCAACTCAATGATTTGATCGCAAAAAGCGAAACACATTTATTCAAACCGATGCCAAGCTACCGCATGAATGGCGGACAGGCAAAAGAACAACCCAAGACTGAAGGGAAGAACCATCCCAACGGTGTGATGATCCATTATTTTTTGAAAGATACCGCGAAGGCAAAAGTGTTTCTTGAAGTTTTGGGAACAAACGGCACGTTGATCAAAAAATTTTCCACGAAGCCTGACAAAAAATTAAAGGAAGAGGAGATGAAAATAAAACCCGGTATGAACCGACAGGTTTGGAACATGCGCTATGCCGATGCGGAAGGATTTGAAGGACTCATCATGTGGGCCGCTTCACTTACTGGCCCGAAAGCAATTCCCGGAATTTATAAAGCAAAACTTACCGTGAATGGTCAAGCGCAGGAAACGGAATTTGAAATCGTAAAAGACCCGCGCACCAGCGGCACACTTGCCGATATCAAAGCGCAGTTTGATTTCGCCATTGCAGTTCACGATAAACTTTCGGAAACAAATAAAGCTGTTAAAAATATCCGCACTGTGCGCGAACAAATCAATCGTGTTACCGACCCGATGAAAGATAAGGCCGATATGAAAGAGGTGGTGGACATGGGCAAGTCGATCACAGACGACATGAAGAAAATTGAGGAGGCATTGTATCAAACAAAAAACAAAAGCGGCCAGGACCCACTCAACTATCCGATCCGGCTCAATAATAAATTAGGCGCGTTGGCAAATGAAGTCGATGGCAGCGACTACCACCCGACCGAACAAGTGAAAACTGTTTATAAAGAGATCACCGAAAAAATTGATGCCCAGTTGAACAGTTTGCGCCAGATCATGAAAGATAAACTTCCGAAGTTTAATGATCTGGTGAAACAAAAACAGGTGAGTGCGGTGACAGTGGATGATATTATGTAAGTTGGTGCAGGTGTCCTCCACTTTCAAAGTGTAGGACACCTGTTTAGTTCAGCTATCTTTGTCTTGATGCAAGAACATATCAGCAGATCGTATTCCATCAAATTCTTATTCATCCTTATCGCATTGATACTTCTGTTTTGTCTCGATGTTTGTATTGGAAGTGCTACGGTTTCACTATCAGATATTTTCAAAAACCTTTTCAGCGAAAAGGAAACGATGGTTCATATCATTCTGTGGCAGTTTCGTTTTCCAAAAGCCATGACGTGTGTTCTTGCAGGTGCTGGTCTTGCAGCAAGTGGCCTGCTGATGCAAACCCTTTTTCGAAATCCATTGGCCGGGCCCGATGTGCTTGGCCTTAGTTCAGGCGCCAGTCTTGCCGTAGGGATGTTGTTGCTCGTTGGCCGTGGATTTAATTTCTCGTGGGGCGCATGGAGTTTGGCATTAGCCGCAAGTGGTGGAGGCGCGCTTGTGCTTCTGCTTATGTTGCTCATCGCCCGCAGGGTGCGCGACAATGCATCCCTTCTCATCATTGGTTTAATGCTCGCAGCCGCAACTTCATCCATTATGAGCGTGATGCAATTTGTAAGTCGTGCGGATGATCTTCAATCCTACGTGATCTGGACGATGGGAAGTGTTGGAAACACAGGCTGGAAAGAGATTGGTGTGTTGACTGTTATCTTTTTGGTCGGTGGGACGATCAGTATTTTATTGCTAAAGCCATTGAACAGTTGGCTGTTGGGCGAAAACTATGCGCGCAGCCTTGGTGTTGATGTGAGCCGTTCACGCTTTTGGATGGTGATTGCTACCGGATTAATGACTGGCGGCATCACCGCTTTTTGTGGACCCATCGCTTTTGTTGGGTTGGCCGTGCCGCACCTTGCTCGGTTAGTGATGCCTACAACGAATCATAAAATTTTATTGCCTGCCGTAATGTGTGGTGGCGCAATGCTACTTTTGTTTTGTGATGCGATGTCGCAAATCACAGGAAGTGCACAAGCGCTTCCGCTCAATGCGTTGACCTCGCTGATCGGTGCGCCCGTGGTGATCTGGCAGGTGATGAGGTTCAAGAAGGTGAGCGTGTAGGATTTTCACTTGCCTACTTTTTTCTTTTTCTTCCTTTGCTGGCGCTCGTTTGCAACGAGTGCCGTTTCATTTAGAATAGCACGCGTTTTAAACGCGCGCTAACAAGTGCGCTAACAAGTCGGCACACCAACAGTTGCCGAAGATTTTTTGAATTACTTAAAAATGATCTGCTCCAGCTTAGCAAGCCGCTCTTCAAACTGATCGACCCTGTCAATTTTAACAATCAGTTTTTCGATGGCCTCCGCCAGCCGCATATTGGAAATCCTCATTTCGGAAAGTGCCAGGTTTGTGGTTTTACTTCCGTCAATCATTTTCTCTTGACTTACCACCATTTGCTCAACTGCATTAGTCAGAACAGCTATGCTCTTTTCACTTTTTTCTTGATTTTGTGCCAACCGATCTACCGTAGGAATTAAATCGGCCATCAGTTCCGTTAGTTGTTTCACTTGAGCTTCGATTTTCATATTATTAAAATTACAAAATTTTCACCGGCTCCCGATGCCCTACCCATGTAAACCGTTTCGTCACGTATTCTGGATTGGTGAAAGAAGCATTGCCCGAAGGGTTGCCGCCTGTTACGTGAAAGTCAGAGAAGGCTGCATTCTGGTTCATATAAATTCCTCCGGTAAGATTGAATGAGACAGGCGTGGCAGCCAGTGCCATAGCATCGGCAATTTTTTCGCGCACGTCTGCGCTGGTGGTGTATGCGCCACACGAGATCGCTCCGTGTTGCTGCGCCATCTCTTGCGCGAGTGCAATGGATTGATCCGTGTTTTTTGTTTTGATCAGCAAGGCAATCGGCCCGAAAAGTTCTTTGCTGTAGATTTCTTTTTTACTCGCATCGAGCTCGATCACAATCGGTGTGGCCGTGCGCGCATTTTTGAATTGCGGATTTTCTATCACTTTTGATTTGAGCAATACTTTGCCCGGCAGCTTCTCTACTTCGATCACACGCTCGCTGGTTTTTTTATTTTGAATAGCACCCAGCACAAACGGTCCTGCTTTCGGGTTGTCAACAAGGCCGTTGATCTGCGCAATAAATTTCTGCGCGAAGTCATCGAACGAAATTTTTCCTGCGGGCGAATCAATTCCGTTTTCTGGGATGTAAAAATTTTGCGGAGCGGTACACATTTGTCCGCTGTAAAGATTGACTGAGAAGGCAAGATTAGCCGCAGCTTTGTCAGCATCTTCTACTGAATCGATGATTACCGAGTTCACTCCTGTTTTTTCGGTGAACACCGTTTTGCCTTGCAATGCTTCGAGGTACGAACCAAAAGCGGAGTTGCCCGTGAAGTCGATGAGTTTTACATCGGTATGTTCTGCAAGTTCTTTTGTGATCATTTTATCGAAAGTATCAACAGCAAGCTGGCAAACATTTGGGTCGAGATTATTTTCGGCAAGTACGTTTTGAATTTCAGCAACAAAAATCGCGATGGGTAAAATCGCTCCGGGATGAGGTTTTACAATCACTGTGTTGCCCGTCATCAAGCTTCCATAAATTCCGGTAACGGAATTCCATGTAGGAAAAGTAGAGCAGCCGATCACCACCGAAATCCCTTTCGGTACCGCGCGCCACTCTTTATTTAATTGAATGTTGAACTTGCCCATCGGCTTGTCCCAAATAACATTTGCCGGAAAACGATTGAGTTCTTCAAAGCCTGCCGCGATGGCTTCGAGTGCGCGGTCGGCAGCGTGCGGGCCGCTCGCCTGAAACGCCATCATGTAACCTTGGCCCGTGGTGTGCATGGTGGCGTACGCGATTTCAAAAAAACGTTTCTTCGCGCGTTCCAGTGACTCCATCAAAATTCCTGCACGGTCTTGCCCATTGGTTTTGCGCCAAGGCGTAAATGCTTTCTTAGAATTTTCGATCAACGTGCTCACCGAAAACAACGGATACGAAATACCGAGCTGCTCTTGGGTGTAAGGCGACTCTTCTTGTCCGCCCCAACTTTGTGGATTGGATTGTTTTAGTTCTTCAAATTTTTTGCCAAGCTGGTTTTTGAATTTGGCTTGCCCATCGGCATCAGCTGTTTCGCCATACACCGCGGGTGCGGGATGTTCGGGGAAGGCGGCATAAAAAGTGCGGGCATGTAATGCTTCGATGGCTTTAGTTAAAACGGGTTGGTGTTTTTGAAAGAGGCTCATAATGATTTATTAAATTCTTTTATTGCAGTAATTGGGTTGAAGATGGGTTGATTAGTTTTATTTAAAGTCTTTATCAAAAGAAACTATTTTCAGATTGAATTTTGAAGCGATCAAATATTGATACGTATCGTCAAAATCAAGATTATATTTTTTGTGGTATTTGTCCAAATTGATGTGATGCTGCCCGCTCAAAGAGAGAAGCTGTACATCTTCATTAATAAAAATATCGGTAAGAAATAAATTGAATACTTGCTCTTTCTTCAAATGGAATAAGATGACACCGATAGAATGAAGTGAGAAATCGGAAATCGCTAAATTGATGGAAGGGACTTGATCCAAGAATTCTTTCACATCATTTGCTTTTTCTTGGTCGAGCAATCGCTCTAACCAAATGTTTGAGTCAACAAGAAAAACTATTTCTTGCGCCATTCAAGAGCTTTTTTTTGCAATTCCAATGAAGTGTATTCGTGCTTAAATTCACTCAATGCACCAGCCCAATCTTGTTTCAATTTGCTACTGCTTTTTTTCTTGATCGTTCGCAACAACGAATCAACAAACGCCTCGACTTCACCAATCGAGCTGGTTGGCAACCGTGAAATTTTTTTTTCAATAGTCTGAATCTTTGTCATAAGTTTTTCCTTTCCTCGAACAATAAAATTAGAAAATTCCTTCAAAATGAGGGCAATCCATATTCCTATTTCTGTGCAGCAAAAACTTTCTTCAGCAAATCAGTAGTTCGTGCTACCGGGTTGGAGCGGATATTCTTTTCTTCATTGGCTACTGTAGTGAACAAACCACGAATGGCAAGATCAGTGGCGTACGCATTGAGATCGGGCTTTACTTTTTCAATGAACGGGATTTTGTTGTACGTGTTCACCAGGTCGCTGTAATATTTGGTGGCATTTACTTTATCCAATGAAGATTGAATCACCGGTTTGAATTGTGCTTGCAACTGCGTAGTGGTGGTCTTCTTTAAATATTGAGTAGCGGCATCGGGCTGCCCTTTCAAAATCCCCCACGCGTCTTCGATGGTCATTTGTTTGATGGCATCGACAAAAATTGGCTTGGCTTTAATGGCCGCATCTTCAGCTCCACGGTTTAGCGTCATTATAAATTTGTCGACATCATTGCCCAACCCAATAGCCCTGAGTTTGTCTTCTACCTTTTTTGCATCGGGCGGAAACGGAATTTTTATTTCTGGGTTTTTGAAATAGCCATCCACTTGCGAGAGCACATCCGATCCTTTGGCGATTCCTTGCGTCAATGCTTCTTTTAGTCCTTCCCCAACTTGGTCGGTGGTCAGTGGATCTTTGCCCGTTAAAATTTGCTCGGCTTCTGTTACGGCCTGCGTCACTTGCGTGGCCGTGCATGAGCAGAGAAGTATGGAGAACGCTGCTACGATCTTTTTCATAATCAATCCAATTGAAAACAAAGTTAGAAAAGAAACAACAACGACAGTAAGTCTGTCTCAGTTTTCAGTGACTAAAGAAATCTCGATTTAAAATAAAAAAAAGCCCCAGGGTATGGGGCTTGGATATTGTTTCCGGGTTCGTAATTAAATCCGGCTTTCTTTGACTGCTTTGTGCGAAGGTGCCTTTGAATAGGTAGGGCAAGAGTAGCTGCTGCATGCCGAAACCATTACCGAAGCTACCAAGATTAAAACCGCAATTGACTTTTTCATAGTTGTTTGTGTTAAATACTGGATCAAAAATAAGCAGGCACTTGGCCACAATAGTTTCAAAAACGACAAATTCCTTACATAAGTTTCTTAAAGTTGAAAAATGTTTTGGTTGCGATAAGCAGTGGAAATTTTGGGTGGGCTGAACATTCGCTGGCGATTTTTGGTTTATCTTGAACAAAATTGGTATGCTCGGTCATCGTTTTTCTAAATATACTCCCCCTCCGCAAGACGGAAAATCAGATTTTGAAAGGCTGCTGAAGGTTTTCATGCAGTTGCTGCTCATCACCGCGGGCAATGTGGGCGAGGCTTTGCAGTGGCTCACCGAAGTGGACAAGCAATATGGCCTTACGGGAAAAGAGTACGGCATTGGCGACTTCATTGAAGACCTAAAAAAAAATGGCTACATCACAGACGAAGGGCCCGATGGCCAGTTCAAACTCAAGCCCAAGAGCGAGCAAAGCCTGCGGCAGTCGGCACTCGAAGAGATTTTCGGCAAGTTGAAAAAGACCAAGCCGGGCGGCCACCAAACGCACCACAATGGCCGTGGCGATGAGCCCACCACCGACAGGCGTGATTACGAATTTGGCGATTCGGTAGAGCAAATCTCCATGACCGACTCGCTGCGCAACGCGCAGATCAATCACGGCCTCGAAGATTTTTTTATGACGGAAGATGATCTGGAGGTGATGGAAAACGAATTCAAATCGCAAACTTCTACCGTGTTGATGATCGACATTTCGCACTCCATGATTTTGTATGGCGAAGACCGCATCACGCCCGCCAAAAAAGTGGCGATGGCCTTGTCGGAATTGATCACCACCAAATACCCCAAAGACACTCTCGACATTTTGGTTTTTGGCGATGATGCTTGGCAAATCGAAATCAAAGACTTGCCGTATTTGCAAGTGGGTCCGTACCACACCAACACCGTGGCCGGATTGGAACTCGCGATGGGAATTCTTCGCAGAAAGAAAAACAGCAACAAGCAAATCTTCATGATCACCGATGGCAAGCCCACGTGCATCAAGCAGGGAATCAAATATTATAAAAACAGTTTTGGCCTCGACCAAAAAATTTTGAACCAAACACTTGACCTTGCCGTGCAACTGCGCAAAATAAAAATCCCAGTCACCACGTTTATGATCGCCACCGATCCATACTTAAAAGCATTTGTGCGCGAGTTCACCAAAGCCAACAACGGCAACGCGTACTACAGCAGCTTGCAAGGCTTGGGCAATCTGGTGTTTGAGGATTTTAAAAAAAATCGTACAAAAAATCTCTAAGGAGCGTTAATCGTTATCCGTTATTAGTGACGGGCCGATTACCGAATAACGAATAACTATTAACATGAACAAATCGAAGACCCTCGGCCAACTCAAATCATCGAGCTATCAATTCAAAACCATCAAAGACGAATTGCGTGCCAACCTTATCGGGAAATTAAAAAATAAAGAAAATGTCTTCGAAGGAATTTGGGGCTACGAAGAAACGGTAATCCCCGATTTGGAAAGAGCGATCCTTGCGGGGCATGATATTAATTTGCTGGGCTTGCGTGGCCAGGCCAAGACACGTCTTGCACGGCTGATGGTAAACTTGCTTGACGAATATATTCCTGTCATCGAAGGTTCAGAATTGAATGACGATCCGCTCAATCCCATCTCGCGCTATGGAAAAGACAAAGTGAATGAGTTGGGCGATGACACCCCGATCGCTTGGCTGCACCGCGAAGAACGCTACACCGAAAAGTTGGCCACCCCTGATGTGTCCATCGCTGATTTGATTGGCGATGTGGACCCGATCAAAGCGGCCTCCTTAAAACTTCCTTATTCCGATGAACGTGTGATCCACTTTGGATTGATCCCGCGCTCGCACCGTTGCATTTTTGTGATCAACGAATTGCCCGATCTGCAGGCGCGCATTCAGGTGGCGCTGTTCAACATATTGCAAGAAGGAGACATTCAAATCCGTGGTTTCAAATTGCGCTTGCCGCTCGACATCCAGTTTGTATTCACGGCCAACCCGGAAGACTACACCAATCGCGGCAGTATTGTCACGCCATTGAAAGACCGCATCGACAGTCAGATCATCACCCATTATCCAAAGACGTTGGAGATTGGCAAGCGCATCACGCAACAAGAAGCGCGCATCCGTGCCGAACAAAACAGAATGGTTTCGGTTACCGAAATTGCAAAAGATATCATCGAGCAGATTGCGTTTGAAGCACGCAAGAGCGAATACGTAGATGCCAAAAGCGGAGTGTCGGCACGGCTTACCATTTCAGCTTACGAAAATTTGATTGCCGCAGCCGAACGAAGAAGCCTCATCAACAACGAAAAAAATACTTCCATCCGTGTTTCAGATTTTATTGGTGTGATTCCATCGATCACGGGCAAAGTAGAATTGGTGTACGAGGGGCAGCAAGAGGGGCCAGGCATTGTGGCGCACAATTTATTGGGCAAGGCCATCCGCACACAGTTCTTGAATTATTTCCCCGACCCCGAAAAATTCCGCAAGCAAAAAGAAAAAAGCCCGTACAAAAAAATCACGAACTGGTTTGGCGATGGCCACGCGGTGGACTTGCTGAACGAACTGAGCAATGCCGATTACGAAAAAATATTACGTGCCGTGCCGGGGCTGTTGGATGTAGTGAATGAATTTCAAAAAGGCCAAGACGCATCGATCAAATTATTTCTAATGGAATTTTTACTCCACGGGTTGGCCGAACACAGTTTGATCAGCAAACATCATCTTACTGCTGGCCATCAGTTCAAAGACTTGCTCAGCAGCATGTTTAGTTTGCCCAAGGAAGACGATGAAGATGAGCCCGATGAGGAAAGTTATGGCAACCGAAAAAATTAGGGTACTCTAATTTATAATTTGAAAGCTATTTCAACTTGGCCAAGTCAAGTTCGAAACCGGGAAGCAAATTGCCTCCGGAAAGTTTTTGGTTAAAGCCTGAGATGGTCTCCACCTTTTTGCCACTCGTGTAAATAAAAACTCGCTGATCGAAGGGGTCGATTAGCCAACCTAACCGGCATCCATTTTTTACCCATTCGCTCATCTTTTCTTTGATCGTGCCAATCTCATCAGAGTCGGAAAGCAGTTCGATCACAAAGTCGGGGCAAATGGCTGCAAACTTGATTTGCTCAAACTCACTGAGCTTTTCCCACCTACTTTTTTCAACCCACGACACATCGGGCGACCGCATGGATCGGTCGGGCAATGTAAACCCCGTGGAAGAATCAAACCCATATCCGAGATCGGAATGAGCATCTGCCCAAGCCCAAAAAATACCGGTGATCTTAAAATTTCTGTTTCCTGTTTTACCGCCTGTGGGTGACATAATGATTAATTGGCCTTTGTTGTTTCTTTCAATTCGCCATTCGGGATTGGCCTCACAAACCACCATTAGCTCCTCGTCTGTTAGCTTGTCTTGATATGGTATTCTTAGTACGCTAGTTTCCATCAATCAAATTTAGCAAATTATTTTTCTTAAGTGCTCATATCTCGTCCAAACAAATCAACTTGGTCTTTGTTGATCGGGTTTTCTACTTGTGTGGTGTAGAGCGGCAGTTTGTTCAACTCGCGCGCGAGCAGCGAATCCTGCGTGACAATGCCTTTCTGGTTGGCTTCGCTTTTGAGTTTGTCAGTGTCCAGTTCCAATTCTTTGGTGTTGATCTGCTTGGCTCTTTTTTCCATGGGCGGATTGAGTTTCTCGGATCGCTCAAACTCCGCCACTTTTTCCAAAATATCTTTGGGCAAGTCGGCCTCGCTGCGGTAAACCAATTCAAAAAATTGTTTGGCAAAAAATCCGTCAATCTGAATCCTTCTTTTTGAAAGATGAACAAACTTGCCGATGACACGACAAATATTTTCTCTTTCTTCGGGGCTCAGTTGATCCACAAAATCGTACTGTTCAATTTTTCTTAGAGCTAAGATTACAGGCTCCAATGAGTCAATTGAAATTACGTAAACTGTATAATCAGCTAACTTATATTCGTACTGGCCGAGGGCATCGAGTGTGTTGGTAGGCACCACCAAAAACAATTCGCGCCTCACCCCATCTTCTTTTACATACTTGATTACACTCTCCACTTGGTTCTTGATGTACGTTGGGAAATTGCTGAGGTCATCGCTGGCGGGGCTTTTGGCATCGAACACAATGAACTCGTCTTTTATCTTCAACGTGTTGTCGGGGCTGCCTTTGAACGGGACTTTGTCCACGTAGTCGATGCCGTGGCGATTGCAGATGGTTTTAATTCTGCCCTTCACATTTTCTTCGTGAGCAAACCAAGTTTCTTTTAGTTTTTTGATGCGCTCAATTTCATTCCTGTTTTTGTTTTCGATTTCCTCTTCGCGGTCTTTTTGTAATTTTTGTTGCGTCTGGCTCAACAACGAAACCGATTTTGAGTGTTCGTCCCTGCGGTGCTCTTCGGCACTCAGCAATTGCGTAAGCTGCTCTTTAATTTTTTTCGATTCACCTTCAATGGCCAGCAACGTGTTTTTAGTGACTGCCAACTCATTGTTGAGCTCTTGGCCGCGTCTCAAATAATTTTTGTTCGCTTCTGCCAGTGTGGAGTTTTCTTTTAAGTGACCTTCATTTTGTTTTAGCAGCGAGTCGATGGAGGTTTTTAGGGTGGCGTTTTCTATTTCCGATCGGGTCACCATCAGTTGAAGGTTGGCCGATTTTCCTTTTTCAAGGGAATATGAATTTTCAAGTTTGTTGGTTTCTGCTTTTAAGGTATCGGCTGCCGAAAGTAGTTTTTGCAGTTCACCGTTGGCATCGATCAGTTGCGATTTTATTTTTCCCCAGCTGAAGACGCGCTCCCACAGCCCGATGTTTTTCAGCTTTTCAAATGCCCTTTTTAGGTTGTCGAAAGTAAAATCCATGTCAAAAAAGTAGAAGACAAAGTTAGGTCATTTCGCGCATCGTGCAACGCAGCCTTTTATCGATGCAATCAAAACTAAAGCCTTTACAATAATTTACGGCTAAAGAGAAAAGTATTACCTTGGTAGTCGAAAAAACGGATTGCTACATGAAGAAATTAATTTTTACTGGATTGGCCTTTCTGCTGGCTGCTCCTCTTGTTGCCCAAATCAACAACGATGAAATGCAGATGTTTCAAACGCTATTTGGCACGCCCAAAAAAGAGATTGTGTCCGAGTTCGTAAAAGTAGAAGGCCCAAAGAAAGATGGATTTTGGAAACTCTATGACGAATACGAAAGCCACCGCAAGCAACTGGGGCAAAAGCGGTTTGTGGTGCTGAACAATTATGTAAAAAACTATACCAAACTCTCGGAAGCCGAAACCGATGAGATCATGGAAGACATTATTATCATGACCACCACCCAAGACAAGCTCATCGCCCGCTACTACAATAAAATAAAAAAACTGAACGGCATCAGCACCGCTGCACAGTTTTACCAAATTGAGTGGTACCTGCAAAGCCAGATCCGCACCAATATCTTAGAGAACATCCCCATGATCAGCGAACTGGAAAACAAAAAGTAAAACGTCTTTGTCCAAAGGGATGCCTTTGGCACGACCGCTTCCTTTCGATGAGGCTCGCGATGACGAATGGCAAGCCTTATTTTGTTAGGCTTTCCATCTCGTTTTGGGTAATTTTGTCCCGAAGTTTCGGGATTAAAACACAAAGATTTTATGATTGCCACCATCACCTCTGGCCACGAGGCCATCGCCCTTGAAGAAAAATACGGAGCGCATAATTATCATCCGCTGCCCGTGGTGCTCACCAAAGGCGAAGGCGTTTTTTTGTGGGATGTGGACGGCAAACGCTACTACGATTTTCTCTCGGCCTACAGTGCCGTCAACCAAGGGCACTGCCATCCGCGCATCATCAACGCGCTGATCACCCAAGCCAAAGAACTTACGCTCACTTCGCGCGCATTTCATAACGACAAACTTGGCCTTGCCGAAAAATTTGTTTGCGAAACTTTTGGTTACGACAAAGCCTTATTTATGAACAGTGGTGCCGAAGCCAACGAAACGGCCATCAAGCTGGCGCGCAAGTGGGGCTACACAAAAAAAGGAATCGAAGACAACCAAGCGGTGATCGTGGCAGTGAAACAAAATTTTCATGGCCGTACGACAACGATTATTTCTGCATCCACCGATCCATCAGCCACCAAAAATTTTGGGCCCTTCATGCCGGGGTTTGAAGTAGTGGATTATGATAATGTGGCCGTGTTGGAGAAAGCATTGAGCAACAAAAACGTATGCGCGCTTTGGATCGAGCCGATCCAGGGCGAAGCAGGTGTGTACGTGCCGCACGATGGCTACCTCAAAGCCGCTGAAAAACTTTGCAAGCAACACAACGTGCTGTTGATGATGGACGAAATCCAGACGGGCATTGCGCGCACTGGAAAGATGCTGGCGAGCGACCATGAAAACGTGCGCCCCGATCTTTTGATTCTGGGCAAAGCACTTTCGGGTGGAGTATTGCCGATCTCACTCGTGCTTGCCGATGACGAAGTGATGCTGGTGATCAAGCCGGGCGAACACGGCTCTACCTTTGGCGGCAACCCACTGGCGGCTGCCGTGGTGATCGAGGCATTGAACGTAGTGAACGATGAAAAGCTTGCTGAAAATTCGGAGCGGCTCGGAACGGTTTTTCGCGAGCGCATGAATGCATTGAAAAAGAAAACCAATATGATCACCCTTGTGCGGGGCAAAGGATTGCTCAATGCGATTGTGATCAACGACACACCCGAAAGCGACACGGCTTGGAACTTGTGTTTAAAATTTGCCGAAAACGGTTTGCTGGCAAAACCAACGCACGGCAACATCATACGCCTTGCGCCACCATTGGTGATCACCGAAGAACAAGTTCATGAGTGCTGCGATATTATTGAGAAATCGGTGGCTGCGATGTTATCCTAAGATATTCTTCCAAAATCTCTTCCTCAAAAGTAATAGATGGCAGTTTCGTAAGCGAAAGAGCGGTAACAATTACCCCAATATGGGGGCAGGAATGAAGCACACCTAATAAGTACTTTTGAGAATGGAAATTAAACACCTAAAAAATGAAAAAGCTTTTGCCTTTGTACTTTGTACTCGGAGTTATGATCAACATGCAGGCGCAAGAAATCATCACAGCAGAAAAAACCAAGTCTAATAAACCAAGTAATGGAGCAACAACAGTTGAAACGGCTATGAATGATGAGAGTAAACAAAAATTGATTCTTGCTGACCGGAAAACGAGGGAACTATTTAAAGCGGTGGAAGATCGCGTGCTAATCGTGCCCGGGAAGTATGAGAGTGAACTCAGCGCAGAAATAGTTAAGATTGCGAAAGATGAGTTTGGAATGGTAGAACACTGGCATAAGAAAATCGTTAGGGCAGGAATAAATACACTTGAATCTTACAGCAAGAATCCACCGGATAGGATTATTCAGAAAGACGATATTCTGTTTTTAGACTTTGGACCCAATTTCGAAGGGTGGGAGACCG
>JAYWDN010000148.1:0-3084 GCA_043780615.1 Bacteroidota bacterium
GCGAGGTACGCAGCCGAGCCCATGCACCCGGCCATGAGCAACGCATTGAGTGCGCCCATTTTTAATTGCAACAACCGGTTTTTAAATTTTCCAATCTCCATGGCCGCAATGGTAGCGGCCGCAATGCCAAGGATGGCGATGATGCAATACGGAAAATAAACGATGGCGTTGGTTTCACCTTGATGAACGCCATAATAAAGCGGGTACAACGTCATCCGCGTGGTTTCATTCTTTGCTTCCCACACGGGAAAAAAAATCATCCCTACCAAACAGGCAATTGCGATTGTTAGAAATACTGTTTGTTTTCTTTGCCACATGAGTTGTTGGGTTTAACTTGCACTACCGAATTGCAAAAATAACAATAGAACTTTACTAAGCTAAGCCATCTCTTCAAAAAATGAAAACTGCTTACATCGTTGACATCCTCCGCACGCCCATCGGCAAATACGGTGGCTCATTGGCTTCCGTAAGGCCTGATGACCTTGCCGCTTTGGTGATCAAAAAATTATTGGAACGCAATCCAACCATCGACCCCAACCAAATTGAAGATGTAATTTTTGGCGCAGCCAATCAGGCAGGCGAAGACAATCGCAATGTGGCGCGCATGGCTGCGCTGCTTGCCGGATTACCAACCACTGTTGGTGGCGTTACCGTAAATCGTTTGTGCGCTTCGGGTTTGCAAGCGATCATGGATGCTTCGCGCGGGATTTTTCATGGCGATGGTGAAGTTTATATTGCCGGTGGCGTAGAAAGCATGAGCCGTGCGCCTTTTGTGATGGCAAAAAGTGACGAACCTTTTTCGCGCAAGGCAGAAGTGTACGACACCACCATCGGCTGGCGATTTACCAACCCCAAACTTTCAAAACTGTATCATCCCCACAGCATGGGCGAAACAGCCGAGAACGTGGCGGAGAAATGGAAAGTGAATCGCGAAGAGCAAGATGAGTTTGCCCTTGCATCACAACAGAAATATTTTCAGGCAAATGCGGCAAACAAATTCAAAGAAGAGTTGATTACAGTTTCCGTTTCCAAAGGCAAAGACAATTTTATTTTTGACAAAGACGAATATCCACGCGAAACTTCGTTGGAGAAATTAGGTTCATTAAAACCTGCTTTCAAAGAAGGCGGAAGCGTAACGGCCGGAAATTCTTCGGGCATCAACGATGGTGCGGCCGCTTCGTTGATTGCAAGCGAAGAGTTTGTGAAAAAAAATAATTTGAAACCATTGGCACGTGTTGTCTCGATGGCTATTGCGGGAGTTGATCCCGCTTACATGGGTGTTGGCCCTGTGCCTGCTTCACAGAAAGTATTGCAACGTGCCGGATTAAAAATTTCAGATCTTGGATTAGTGGAGTTGAACGAAGCCTTTGCTTCACAGTCGCTGGCATGCATGCGCGATCTGGGCATTGATCCAACGATTGTAAATGTCAACGGAGGCTCGATCTCCATTGGCCATCCACTTGGCTGCAGTGGCGTGCGCATCAGTGCAACGTTGATTCACGAAATGAAAAAACGAAATGTAAAATATGGATTGGCAACCATGTGCATTGGTGTGGGGCAAGGAGCGGCAATCATTTATGAATTAGTATGACAAAATTCTTTCGAACGCTAAGACAAGGTTTTTTGAAAACAGGCAAGATTAGAAATTATCTTCTCTATGCTATAGGCGAAATTATTTTGGTTGTGATTGGAATTTTGATTGCCTTACAAATCAATAATTGGAATGAAGAGAATAAGGATAGGCGTCTGGAAGAATCCTATTATTACAAATTTCTGGAAGATGTTAATCAAGATCAACTTCTTCTTGATAAGTTGGTAGCCGAAAATAATCAGCGAATAAAATACTGCAATCAACTGCTCCACTTACTTCAACAAGAACATCCAGAGCGTAAGAAAGCAATCTTCTTGTTACGAGAAGCAATTTCAAAAATCCGATTTCGGTTTCGTCCGAGCCAGTCTGCTTTTGATGATTTAAAATCAAATGGGAAGCTTGCAATTATAGACCTTTCATTGAAAAAGCAGCTCCTCAATTATTATGCGGAGATGGAAGGCTACGGAGATATTTCTGACCTCGTAGCCGATGCAAGTCTCACCCTATATTTTAATCCTTCAAAAGATTTTATTGAGTTGGGGTTTCAGGATATTTATTATGTAAGGAATGAGTTGGACTCAACCTTAGTAAATACCGATAAATTAAAAGCTATAAACTATCCTTCGCCTACCATTCGAAAACAATTGATGAACGAAGCCATGTTTCATCTTACCAACAATGCCAGAAAAAAAGAAGTTTACAACACTATGTTGCAAGAAACTCAAAATATTAAAAGGGTTTTGAGTTTAAAATGCGAACAACAATAGTTCGTAACTTTACTACTACTCAAATAAAATTATTATGGCCATTCGCAAACCCTTCAATTTAAAAAAGTGGATCACCGACAACCGTGATTTGCTGAAGCCACCTGTTGGCAATAAAAATCTGTATGCCGATGCAGGCGATTACATTGTGATGGTGGTGGGCGGACCGAACGCGCGCAAGGATTATCACTTCAACCAGACGGAAGAATTATTTTATCAACTGCAAGGCAACATCAGTGTCCGCATCCAGGAAGAGGGCAAGGCGGTTGACATTCCGATCAACGAAGGAGAAATGTTTTTGCTTCCCGCCAACACACCGCACCGCCCCGAGCGGCCAGCGGACTCGGTGGGCTTAGTGATTGAATGCAAGCGTGCCGCAAAAACTTATGAAGACGGATTGATTTGGTTCTGCGACAACTGCAACACTAAACTTCACGAGTATCGTTTCCATCTCGACAACATTGAAAAAGATTTTCTTCCACGCTTCCGCGAATTTTATGGCTCACAAGATTTGAGAACGTGCAAAAAATGTGGTGCGGTGATGGAAACTGATCCGAGGTTTGTTTGAAAATTGTTAAATTGAATCGCCATGAAAGTGAAAATTAAATTAGCTTCAAAAAAGAAATACGGGATTAGGGGAAATGAAATTGATTTTGAGGAGTTGGAGAAAAAAATCATACTATCTCTTGCTCGCGATAGCCTAAATCGCGCAGTGAAAATTGCGAAGGA
>JAYWDN010000149.1:0-3048 GCA_043780615.1 Bacteroidota bacterium
TTCCTCCACTTTTAAAAAGACCAATTATTTTTTGTTTCGATCTGTGCGGACACAGACCGAAGACCGAGGAATCTTCTTTATGCTTGCGGCTAACGTTTGTGTTTCTGATGTGGTGCGCTTCCGAAGCCGCGTCCTGTCCCCGAAACCAAACGTAGAGCGAAGATATAAACTTATAGATTACACGTCACCGCGCCATAGCAGAAACATTTTGTTGCCGGCTGGCCATTTCGTCCACCGTGGCGGAATGGTCAGTCCTTAATTGTATTTCAATTTCCAAATTCTCCGCGTACAACAGTCTAAGTCGGTTTATAAAAAATTCTCCGCGTGTAATTCTCTTGTATTTGTCGTCCGTATTTTACTTTTTCTTTACAGTCTCCTCGCTTATAGCTTTGTCAATTGCTGCTTTCAACTCTAACAAGTCTGTTTCACTAAAACTATTTGTCGATAACCATTTGTCGTCCTTCTTATAGATGTTTTCTACTTTGAAGTTCTTCCAAGTTGTCCCGTCACTTCTTTTGTTAACCCAAACTGTAACCTGGGCTGAACCTACTTTATATGTCGCCTTAGGTCTTTGTCTCTTGTTTGTTACTTGAGTTAAGTCCTGAACGTCCTGAGAGAAACCAATGAGTGTAAAAGTCATCAGTAAAATTGTCGTCAAAAGTGTTTTCATCTTATTTAATTTTTGTCGTCAGAAACTCTTAGCGGAAACGAATCTTAAATGCCATTGTCCAAACTCTCCGCGGAAAGTCGGTATGGCTTGCCGGCAACATTAGTAATCCCGCAACTCGGTTGCGCTATACTCCCAAATATAGGGATACCCGCAACTTTCATTGCGCATATTTTGCAATTAACAGTGGAATAAAAAAAGGTGTCCTCCACTTTTTGAAGTGGAGGACACCTTAATTGAATTAGAAAAAAATCTATGCTATTGCTTTTGCCTGCGGCTTTTCTGCTTTCACATTTGGCGTTCTGTCAAAATCCAACACGATGGGCGAGGCAATGAAGATGGAAGAGTAAGTACCGATGAGCATACCGATCACGAGAGCGAAAGAGAACCCGCGCAGGACTTCACCTCCAAAAATCAAGAGTACAATCACCACGATCAATACCGTTCCTGATGTGATCAACGTGCGGCTCAGCGTGCTGTTGATGGCATCGTTGAAAACTTTTGCACGGTCGTGGTTAGCGCCAAAGGTCAGGTATTCCCTGATCCTGTCAAAGATGATCACCGTGTCGTTGATGGAGTAGCCAATGATGGTGAGCAAGGCCGCCACAAAGATCTGGTCGATCTCAAACGATAATCCAAACGCGTGGGCAATACCAAAAGCAGCGATCACAAAGAGCGCATCGTGTGCCGTGGCAATGATGGCACCCGTGCTGAACTGCCACTTTTTAAATCGAATTAAAATGTAAATGAAGATCGCGATGAGCGAATAGATACTTGCCTTGAAGGCAGAGGCTTTGATGTCATCGGCAATGGTGGCATCCACTTTAAACGATTTTGAGATCGTAAAATGCTGGTCATCCAATTGCGCATCGTTAACCGAATGTTTGAGTCCGCTGAATTTTTCGATCGCATCAACCAGCGCTACTCTCACTTTTTCGTCTGCACCGTCTGATTCATCATCAATCAGGTAAGAGGTGGTCACTTGCATTACGTCATTACTTCCGTAATTTTTTACTTCGGTGCTTGAGTTATTAAAACTTTGGCTGAGTGCCACTTTCATATCGGTGGCCACCACTGGCTTGCTGAACGAAATCACAAACGAGCGTCCGCCCTTAAAGTCAACGCCCATGTTCAAACCTTGAAAAGCAATGATGATAAATCCGATGACCATGATCGATCCTGAGAAAGCATAGGCTTTGTAACGATTGCCAATGAAGTTGAACTCGCCACGCTTGCGCACCAGGTTGGCAATGGGTGTCTCCACAGAAAAATTAGAGTCATCGCCTTTGCGTACCAAAAATTCAATGACCACGCGCGAGATGTAAACCGCAGAGAAGAACGAAGTAACAATGCCGATCATCAACACGATGGCAAAACCTTTCAACGGCCCTTGCCCGAAGATGAAAAGGAACATCCCCGTAAGGAAAGTGGTTAAGTTAGAGTCGAAGATGGTGGTGGAAGCCCGCTCGTACCCTTTCTTGATCGCCTCGCGCAGCTTGCGCCCCATTTTCAACTCTTCTTTTACGCGTTCATAGATCACCACGTTGGCATCCACCGCCATGGCCATGGTGAGCACAATACCCGCAATACCGGGCAAGGTGAGTGCCGCATTGAACTGTGCCAAGATTCCGAGGATGAAAAAGATGTTGAACATCAACGCGAGGTTGGCCACCCATCCGCCTTTGGAGTAATACACGATCATAAAAACCACAATCAACGCAAGGCCACAACCCATTGAAACCAAACCTTGGTTCTGCGCTACCTGGCCCAGCGAAGAGCTAACGATAGCTTGCTCCACGATGCGCGTGGGGGCGGGAAGTGAGCCTGCTTTTAGCACGAGCGCCAAGTCTTTTGCTTCTTCGGTGGTGAAGTTTCCGGTGATCTGCGAGTTTCCGTTGGGGATTTCTCCTTGCACCGTGGGTGCCGTGTAAATATAGTTATCAAGCACAATGGCGATGCGTCCTTGAGGCTGTTTTGCAGAGGCCGTTGCGGTGATCTTCGCCCACGTGCGCGCACCCGAAGCATTCATGGTCATGCTCACCGAAGGGCGCGCAAACTGATCGAAGTCCGAACGCGCATCGGTGATCACATCGCCTGTCAGCAACGGCTTGCTGCTGCGGCCGAGGTTTACAAAATTCAATTTGATGTCTTCCACCCCGGGCGTTACATCCGGATCGGCTTTTACGTCCCAGAAAATTCCTATGGTGCGCGGCATCAATGAACGCACGTCATCGCGTTTGAAGATGGCATTGATCTGAGCTGTGTCTTTTACCGGATAAAGGAACGAGCCGCCTTGTGTGCTTAGCGCAAACAGGGGAGAAGCAGTGGCGGCACGCAAGGAATCCAACGCGCTGCCGGTGCTGTCTTTGCTGTTGACTTTG
>JAYWDN010000150.1:0-8759 GCA_043780615.1 Bacteroidota bacterium
ACTTTATTTGCTATCGGTTCTATCGCCATGGCGGCACCGCTTCCAGGCGGCACGGGCTCTTACCACGTGCTTGTTCCGCTCTGTCTTACCCTGCTTTACCACTTGCCCAAAGCCGATGCCGTTGCCTTTGTATTTATTTTCCATGCCTGGCAAACGGTGCTGATGATTGTGATGGGCGTGATCAGTTTCGTTGTGAGCAATTTGATTATCAAGCAAAAAGCGAAAGTCGTCTGACACCTTGAATGTGTCAGACGACTTTGGTATTCATTTCAATTTTTCTTTAACGGCTCGTAGTTTTTAAATGGAGTAATGCTAACTTTTTCCATTACCGCCCGATAATCCGGCCAAGGCTTTTCAAAGAATTTATTCACACGCTCCATCACTTTCGTGATTTGCTCTTCGGCTTGGCCAAACACACGCTGATCGGTTGACGAGATTGGGTCCTTGGATGAACCAATATAAACCTCAGCCGTCCCTAAAAATGAAACCGGGGTTGGATCAGAATGCCTGACAATCCCTTGACGTTTGTCTTCCTTGCCTACAATGTAATCCATGATGTTTTTCAGCGAATCCTTAATCACTTTGGTTTTATCTTTTGCGTCTTTAAGGTCATCGCGTTTCAAATCCTTCATCTTGTTCTCAAACTCTTCTGCTATTTCTTTCGACTCGCGCAAGCGATCCATGGCAGAGGAGGCGAGTGCTTTCATCTTCTCCACATCTTTAAGCATTTTGTAACGCGCCTCAGTAATTGCGGTGAGATTTGGATAGCGCGGATCTGATTTTACATTGATCATTGCCGAATCTTTTTGTTCTCCAAATGTCAACCGAAGTTTGTACCTGCCTGCTAAAACTTGTTGACCGCCAGGTTCTGCGGCATCGGCTTTCGGTTTTTCCCTTGAGGGATTACGAACTCCCTTTTCATTCATCGCCCAGGTCATTCGGTTGATGCCGTTATCATCAGGGGTTTTACGTTTGATGGTTTGGATCTTCTCGTCCTTCGCGTTGAAGACTTCTAAAGTAAGCGAATCGTATTTTGTTTTCGGTTTTTCGTCCTTCTTTTCCGTGGAATTTGTCGAACCCTCTTTCTTCGGATCTACCTTAGCCTCTTTCTTCGCAAGTTTTTTGTCGTCTGATTTTTTCTCATCAGTTTTTTCTTCTTCCTTTTTTTCTTCCGGCTTATTGATCACGTAGGTTAAGAGCGCACCGTTCTGACGATTCTCTCCTAAGAACATCGCATTGCCCGGAAAAAGTATTCCGGCTGGATCCTGATAAACCACTTGATAACCATCGGGCGGCTCGAACAAATAAACGGTTTTATTCAAAACCTGAGTCCCCTCTTTCACCATTTCTCTCAACGGACGAATATCATCCAACACATAAATGGCTCTTCCGAAGGTTCCGATTGCTAAATCATATTCACGTGGATGAATGATTAAGTCCATCGTAGAAGCACCTGCCGGATATCCGCTTGTCCATTTGGTGTACGTCTTTCCTTCATCAAGGCTAACGAACAAACCATTTTCCGTTCCTACGAAAATTAATTTTGGCTCTATCATGTCTTGCGCAACTGCAAGTATGTAATTGTTATCACCAACTTGAGCCCCATTCACTAAACTTTCCCAAGTCTGTCCGTAGTCTTTCGAGCGAAACAAATACGGTTTGAAATCAAATTGCCGATAGTTGTTCACCACAGCAAACACTTCTCCGGCATTGTAAGCAGAGGCATTGATCTGAGGAACCCATGCACCTTTCGGCATGCCGGTGATTTTTGGAGTAACGTTCGTCCAGGTTTTCCCACCATCGCGAGTCACTTGCACCTGGCCGTCATCCGTGCTAATCCAAATCAATCCTTTTTCTTTTATGCTTGGCGAAATGGCGAGGATCGTGCAATGATTTTCTGCTCCGGTTGCATCCATCGTGAGGCCACCACTTTCATGTTGCTTCTGTTTTTCAGGATCGTTGGTGGTGAGGTCGCCCGAAATAATTTCCCAGGTAGAACCTTTGTCTGTCGATTTGTGCACGAATTGGCTTCCATAATAAATCGTGCCGTTGTCGAATGGATCTTGCGCCAAAGCCGAGTTCCAATTGAAGCGCACTTTCATTTTTGGATCGGGATGAGTGGGGCGAATTGTTTTATTAAATCCTGTCTTCCGATCGTAGCGGCCCAAGTACCCGCCTTGCGACATCGCATAACCAAAACGGTTGTCGTCAGGATCGGGCAACACATCGAATCCATCGCCAAACATCACCGGCTGCCAGTAGCTATTGCGGATGCCATTGTCTTTCCAAACATATGCGGGGCCAACCCACGAGCCGTTGTCTTGCAACCCTCCATATACATTGTAGGGATAATCCATATCCACATTGATGTGATAGAATTGCCCCACCGGAATATTTTCTACAAATCGCCATGTCTTCCCATAATCATGGGTGATGTTCATTCCACCATCGTTACCATCCACCATGAATGAGGGATCGGTTGGATGAATGTACCAAGCATGGTGATCGGGATGAACCCCAGAATAAGGAAGCAACTTCTGAAAAGATTTTCCGCCATCAATGCTCACATTCACTTCGGAATAAATTGTGTACAGGCGATTTTCATTCAGCGGATCGGCATGGATATCCGAATAGTAAAAAGGACGGTCGCCAATTTCACTCATCTTATCATTCACCATCTGCCATTTGAATCCACCATCAGTGGATTTGTACAACGCGTTCTTTTTATTTTCAATGGTAGCATAAACAACTTCAGGTTTACTCGCTGCAATGGTCACACCGATGCGTCCTAGTTCTCCTTCGGGCAAACCATCTTTGTCGGTTAATTTTTTCCACGAAGCACCTCCATCAAACGTAATATGCAGCCCAGAGCCAGGGCCGCCTGATTTAAAAGTCCAGGGCCACCTGCGATGTTGCCACATCGATGCAATTAATTTATTGGGGTTGGTCGGATCCATCACCAAGTCAGCACAACCGGTCTTATCATCCACAAATAAAATTTTATCCCAGGTCACTCCGCCATCCGTAGTTTTGAAAACACCACGCTCGGGATGCTCGCCCCACGGTGAACCGATGGCTCCGACATAAATCGTGTTTGGGTTTTTAGGGTCGATGATGATGCGATGAATGTTCCTTGTTTTCTCAAGGCCCATGAGTTTCCAATTCTTGCCGCCATCCAATGATTTATAAATTCCATATCCTCCATTCAAGCTATTGCGCGGGTTGCCTTCTCCTGTGCCCACCCAAATCACCGAAGGATTGTCTTGCTGAATCGCAACAGCCCCTACAGACAGAACTGCTTCTTTATCAAAAATAGGCTCCCAACTAATACCCGCACTTGTTGTTTTCCAAAGACCACCAGATGCCGCACCGACATACATCACATCGGTGTTGTTGTTCACCACATCAATTGAAGTGATGCGGCCGCTCATGCCAGCGGGACCAATGCTGCGCGGCTTCATGCCCTTCATTTTTTCCATGTCGAGTTTTTGGGCAAATGAAAAAAATGAGGTCAGTAAAAGAAAAAAGGTAAAATAGATGGATGGGTTTTTTTTCATGGCATTAAAATTAGAGGTTCGAAATTAAACAGGAATTGAATATGGTAAATTACCGTTCATCTAAAATTTAAACAGCAAGAGTCCCAAGATGGAGGAGAACAATGTCACGCTCGTTGAATTATCTCAACCTTAAATTTGACCGTCTCCATCAAAACCTGGCCGGATGAATTTCTCGGCATTGGGAAATTCTTTTTCAAGAAGGGACTTTATTTTTTGGAGAAGCGAAAGTGAGCTCAGGATTTCATCTTCGCTTTTGGGCAACTGCTCGAGCAAGAGAGCCCACGCACTGATGGTTCGGTCAATGGCAATTTTTTGCAATTTTTGCAGCACCATTGTAGTCCGTTTGAAAATCATTCTCCTCGTCCCATTCTTCATCCTCTAATTTTCCATGCACAGCCCGTTTGAGCTTAACGTGAATAAAGTGAAGGTACCATTGGATGACTTCGAAGCAATCCTTTAGTGAACCGGCCAAGTTATGAAGCTGTTCGTGCGGTATTGTCCCCAACTCCGCATGCTCAATAATTTCTTTTTTCTTTTCGGCTACCTCGTCATTGTTTTCAATCCACTCCATCGCACTCGTAGCGTATTTCCACGACAGTGCACAAAGCGGATGCTCATCGGTTAATTTTTTATTTTGCTCCTGCCTTTGCTCAAATGCCGGATCATCAGGGAGGTTGTCTAAATCAATGCCATGTTCTTTCGCAGCTTTTTTCAAACCTACCATAGCCTCTTTAAAGTTTTTGCTCAGGTTGTCCC
Organism: Bacteroidota bacterium; assembly: GCA_043780615.1. GTDB lineage: Bacteria > Bacteroidota > Bacteroidia > Cytophagales > Cyclobacteriaceae > ELB16-189. The sequence continues at coordinate 4,314 of JAYWDN010000150.1, forward strand.
AAAACGCTTTGTTGCTGATGTCTTGCGCTTCGGGCGGCAAATCAGAAATTTTTTCATACACAGCACAACGCGCGGTGAAATAACAACGCTCGCACCAACGGTCGCAATAGTTGTGTATGAAGGGATGTTGTTAGATTTTTTGGGCATTGATTTTTTAGAGATATTATGCCACGGATTGCACAACTTACCACGGATCGGTTTTCTTAGGCAAAGAATTATTTTTAAATTTATTCTGTGTTCATCTGTGTCCTCTGTGGCATTTATTAATTTGGAATACAGAATTACAAACTCAATCAAACAACCCCTGCGTGCTTGGCCGTGGAATTTTCAAATGCTTGTAGGCAATTTCCGTTGCTTCGCGACCACGTGACGTGCGCTTGATGTAGCCTTCTTGAATTAAAAAAGGTTCATACACTTCTTCGATGGTCTCAGCCTCTTCACCCACGGAAGTTGCAATGGTAGAGAGACCTACCGGTCCGCCTTTAAATTTTTCGATGATCGTGCTGAGGATGCGGTTGTCCATGTCATCCAATCCGTTTTCATCTACGTCCAATGCTTTCAATGCCAATTGAGCGATCGGCTTGGAGATGGTGCCATCGCCTTTGATCTGCGCAAAGTCGCGCGTACGTTTCAATAAATTATTAGCGATGCGTGGTGTGCCACGGCTTCTTCGTGCGATTTCAAATGCGGCATCCGCTTCGATGGGAGTGTTTAATATTTCAGCAGAGCGTTTTACAATTTTTGTCAGCAATTGCGAATCATAATATTCCAACCGCGCATTAATGCCGAAGCGTGCGCGCAACGGTGAGGTGAGCAAGCCTGCGCGAGTAGTTGCTCCAATGAGTGTAAATGGATTGAGATTGATTTGCACCGACCGCGCATTTGGTCCACTGTCGAGCATAATGTCGATGCGGAAATCTTCCATGGCCGAATACAAATATTCTTCCACGATCGGGTTGAGCCGATGGATTTCATCGATAAACAAGACATCATGTGTTTCAAGGTTGGTGAGCAATCCAGCGAGGTCACTTGGCTTATCCAACACAGGGCCCGAAGTAATTTTGATATGCGAGCCGAGTTCGTTGGCGATGATAAATGAGAGTGTGGTTTTTCCCAATCCCGGGGGGCCGTGCAGCAGCACATGGTCGAGCGACTCGTTGCGCTGCTTGGCGGCTTGCACAAACACTTTGATGTTGTCGGTTATTTTTTGCTGGCCCGAGAAATCGTCAAACGAAAGTGGCCGTAATGCCTTTTCAATTTCTTTGTCGGCATTGGGTTGCCCTTCGCCATCGGCCTTCAGGTAATCTTCGCGCATAGTTTAAAAATCCGTTTTCAAAGATAGAGATTATATCGAAGCGGTTAATCGTTAACCGTTAAACAGGAAAAAGGTTTGGCTGAGCACTTCGGCAAGGGATGGGAGCGGAAATCCTTTTGCCTTTGGCGGGTGGGCTGGGCAAAAGATTGCAGCGTACAGCCCGGTGGCCTTGCGTTTTGCTTGGCCAGGCCGCCAAGGTTTTTTACAAAGCGAAAGTTCACCTTGCCTTCGAATTTTGCTATCCCTATATTTACTTTCGTAATGGAACGCGGCAAACTTTTAAATAAAAAGATAACGGAGCTGGTGAACGAAGACCACTTACTCGCTCATGTGCTTTATTCGTTTGGCATTCCGTTTTACGAATACCCTACGCAGACCCTCCAGCAAGTTTGCCTTGAAAAAGGATTGGCTGCAGAACGCGTAGAAAAAGAATTGGCGTTGCCCAACGAAAATTTCCATCAAGCCGACCTGCCTTTGTTTTCGTACCGCATCGACCTCATCATTGAATACTTAAAGCATGCGCATTATTTGTTCATCAAACACAAGCTGCCCTTCATCAACAAATTGGTGCAGAGTTTCAAGGCAAACCATCAGGGCTACGAAGTGGTTGAAAAAGATTTGAAAATCCTCTTCCCTCTTTTCATGGAAGATTTCATCCACCACATCTACGAAGAAGAGGATACGCTTTTTAGATACATCCATAAGTTGGAGCGGGCACAGCAAGGACGCTATCACTCGGCCCGGCTTTATCATGCCATGGAGAAATACTCGCTGCAACAATGTGCCCTTGAGCACGAAGTGCACGATGATGAAATGATTGGCATCCGCAAAATGACAAAAGATTATTTTCTCACTCCAGATGCTCCTTTGCATGTAAAAGTAATTTATAGCGAATTGATTCAATTCGAAAAAAACCTTCAGCACCATGCGCGCATCGAAAATGAAATTTTGTTCCCAAAAGCTATGATGCTCGAGAGTCAAGTGAAAGTGGCCTTCTTTGAGAGAGCAAAATGGAATTGATCGTACATGTCTGGTTGAGTTTGTCGAAACCTGACTCACAATGAGCCTTCGACAAGCTCAGGCTGACACAACCTGATGGGAAGAATCCTCGCCATTGACTATGGATTGAAACGCACTGGCATTGCTGTAACAGATCCATTGCAAATTATCGCCACAGCTTTGGAGACTGTAGAAACTCAATCGCTTTTGAATTTTCTCAAAAATTATTTTCAAAAAGAAAAGGTTGACGAAGTAGTGATTGGGATGCCCAAAAAACTGAACAACCAAGATTCGGACACTGCGCCCGCTGTGAGAAAATTCATTGAGCTGTTCAAGAAAAATTTCCTAGTAATGAAAATTACGGAAGTGGATGAGCGCTTCACGTCCAGCATCGCACAGCAAGCAATGATTACAGGCGGTATGAAAAAAAAAGACCGGCAAGTGAAAGGAAACGTGGATAAGATCAGTGCTACATTGATTTTGCAGAGCTACATGCAGAGTAAGAAATAGAATTACGAGGTAAGATTTACGATGTACGATTGCACCAAATCTGAAATCGTAATTCTAAAATCGTAAATCCTAATTAACTTTGTGTTTTAAATTTTTGATATGATTTATCCGATCGTGATGTACGGTGATGCAGTGCTACGCAAGAAAGCGAAAGACATTGAAAAAGGAAAAGACATCCTTGAGTTGGTCAACGATATGTTTGAGACCATGCACGCAGCGCACGGCATCGGGTTGGCGGCTCCGCAAATTGGCAAAGGCATCCGTTTGTTTGTGGTGGACGGTACCCTGCTGGAAGATGAACCCAAGCTGAAAGATTTTAAAAAGGTTTTTGTAAACCCCATTATGCTGAACGAAGAAGGCGAGCCGTGGCCTTTTGAAGAGGGTTGCTTGAGTATTCCCAACATACGCGAAGAAGTAGAGCGCCCGGAGAAAATCCGTATTCAATATTTTGACGAAGATTGGAATGCCCACGAGAAAAATTTTGATGGCATGAAGGCGCGCATCATCCAGCACGAGTACGATCACATCGAAGGAAAACTTTTTATTGATTACCTCACGCCTTTAAAAAAGCGCACACTCAAAGGCAAACTCAACGACATCAGCAAAGGCGATGTGGATACCGAGTACCGGGTACGCACACCAAAGCGATGAGTGCCTTCCAAAAAACTCAACCTTGAACTATTTCTTTGGCCTCCTCGCTTTTTTAATTTCCAATTTATCCATTGGTCAGTCTCCGATCACCGGAAAAATTTTGGAGCTATCCCATAAAAAACCAATTGCCTACGCCAACATTGGCATTGCCAACACGCAGATCGGAACGATCTCTAACGAAGATGGCTCATTTGCTTTGCAAGTGCCAGCGCTAAACGCAAACGACACCTTGCGCATCTCGGCCATCGGTTTTGGAAAGAGAAATGTGTTGTTGCGAAATATCAATCACAGTCTTACCCTCTATTTAAAAGAGCAAATCATTCAGTTGGATGAAGTGACGATCACTTCTTCAAAAGAAAAAAATAAATTTTTTGAGTTAGGGAATAAAAAAGTGAGTGGTGGCGTGTTGGAAACCGATGCGGGCTCGTCTATTGCACTGTTGATCGAAAACAAAAACCCCGAACGAAAAGATTTTTCATTTCCAGTCTATTTGCAAAAAGCGAGGGTGCGTATTCTAAGAAACAATTTGCCTTCGTTCAAACTGCGAATTCGTTTGTATTCGGTTGACAGCCTTACGCGCGCACCGGCTACCGACTTGCTCAATCAAAGTTTGGTAGTAGAGTCAACCATGCGCAACGGTTGGTTGGAATTTGATCTTGCACCATTAAAATACATTGTCACCAAGCCTTTCTACTTGGCCATCGAGCGGATACTCACCGCCAGCGATCGTGCAAAAATTTCAAATGGTTATCAAGAGTTTATTCGCAAACATCCATCGCGATTAAAAATTGACACCATCATAGTTGACGGTAAAAAACAGGTGCGCCAGCGATTAGGTTGGAGCGGTATCGACTTGCCAGGCACGTTCATTGGCATTTCTAATAACTCATCCGTTCAAAAAAATCTTTCAAGCTATAGTCGCAACACCAGTTTTGCTCCGTGGGGAAAAATGCGCGGAAGTTTATCAGCAA
>JAYWDN010000151.1:0-8594 GCA_043780615.1 Bacteroidota bacterium
AGTCGTCCGACCACTTGAAGTGTTCGGACGACTAAAATTTAAAATCAATGCCACGTCACTTACAGTGACGAAGCACTCAGTAGCGATAGTACTCAGGCTTGAAGGGGCCTTTCACTTCTACGCCAATATATTTGGCTTGGTCTGCGGTAAGGGTTTCCAGTTCCACACCAATTTTCTTCAAATGTAGTTGTGCTACTTTTTCATCGAGGTGTTTTGGCAGCATATACACTTTGTTTTCGTACTTGTCAGAATTGGTCCACAGTTCAAGTTGTGCAATGGTCTGGTTCGAAAATGAATTCGACATCACAAAAGAAGGGTGGCCCGTAGCACAGCCCAAGTTTACCAAGCGGCCTTCGGCCAATAAAATTACCTGACGGCCGTTCTTCAACGTGTACAAATCCACTTGAGGTTTCACTTCATCTTTGGCAGCGTTTTTATTCAACCACGCTACATCAATCTCGTTATCGAAATGGCCGATGTTGCACACGATCGCTTTGTCTTTCATGTTTTCGAAATGGCGATCTAAGATAATCCCAAAATTTCCGGTGGCGGTTACGATAATGTCGGCATCCTTTACGGCATCGTCCATTTTCTTTACTGCAAATCCATCCATGGCCGCTTGCAAAGCACAGATCGGATCGATCTCGGTCACGATCACCCGTGCACCCGCACCGCGCAGCGAAGCTGCCGAGCCTTTGCCCACATCGCCATAGCCGGCAACCACGGCAACTTTTCCGGCCATCATCACATCGGTGGCCCTGCGAATGGCATCGACCAACGATTCTTTGCAGCCGTACTTGTTATCGAATTTTGATTTTGTCACCGAGTCGTTGATGTTGATGGCGGGCAACGGAAGTTTGCCATTGTTCATCCGTTCGATGAGACGGTGAACGCCCGTGGTGGTTTCTTCAGAGATGCCCTTGATGCCACCCACCAATTCCGGATAACGGTCAAGCACCATGTTGGTAAGGTCGCCTCCGTCATCTAAAATCATGTTGAGTGCTTTGCCATCTTTGAAGGCGTGCAAGGTTTGCTCGATGCACCAGTCAAATTCTTTTTCGTTCATGCCCTTCCAAGCATAGACCGGGATTCCCGCTGCGGCAATAGCTGCTGCGGCATGGTCTTGGGTAGAGAAAATGTTGCACGAGCTCCACGTTACCTCAGCGCCCAGTTCAATGAGCGTTTCGATCAGCACGGCCGTTTGAATGGTCATGTGCAGGCAGCCGGCAATGCGTGCGTCTTTGAGCGGCTTTTGTTTGCCAAACTCTTCGCGCAACGCCATCAGCCCGGGCATTTCGGCCTCGGCCAATTTAATTTCTTTGCGGCCCCAAGCAGCCAGCGACATGTCTTTTACTTGGTAGGAAATCTTCTCAGATACGGTAGTCATATTCTTTGTTTTTTTATGCTGATGAAAACACAAAAGTAAGACAAAGATTTGAAAAGGCCGAAGGGAAAGTTTTTAGTATTCTATGAAGTACTCGTGCTGTGAGTTATTCAACCTGACGAGCTTCTCTTCCTCGCAGAGTTACCGGATTCAGGAACTCTGCTGAGTGAAAGGTGCTAAACTTAAACCAAGAGAAATTTCTATTTCGATAGTGTACAGTCTTACCAAACACGGTAAGTCGCTAGAACCATTAATTGGGGCAATTGTCGTTTGGGGACAAAAGCACATAAAAGTTGTATTGGTTTGATTTCTATTTTCCCTTCAGCAACTCTTCAGCGTTGATGAGGGTCGTCCACACACTGGTCTTTCCGTTGTCCATGCGCGTCCACACGGGCGCAACAAGGCCCGCGTGTGCATCGATGTTGGTATAGTCGCCAAAAAACTTTGAGGCCTCGGGCACAAATGGGCTCTCGCTGATTTTCTTTTCGCTGAAATTTTTCCCGCCATCGGTAGAGTAGGCGAGGTAAACATCCGTTTGGTTGTCGGTATAGTTTCTGCGGTCATAATAAACAATGTACACGTTGCCATTGGTTTGGTCAACGGTGACCCACGGCAAAAACTGATGCTTGCCCGCAGCATCTTTGTTTATTCGTATGGGCTTAGACCAAGAGTCGCCACGGTTGAGGGAACGCATCAGCCAAATGTCGGTGTCGTCTTTTCCGTTTTTCTGATCGGCCCAAACTAAATAAAGCACACCGCGCGCTCTGCCTTCACTGTTGTCGATAGCAAGCACAGGCAGGCCGTTGCTGCGCTGCAAGCCGGGGATGTCCATCGTCCAGCCCCCCTCTTGTTTGGCGATGAGCAAATCATTTTGCAGCCACGTGTTTCCTCCGTCATACGATCGATCGAAATAAATATTGCTGCGGTTGGCCCACGCCACATAGATTTTTCCATCGCTGCCAATAGCGGGCACTGCGCCCATGGCCGTGTTGTCGTCATCGAGGCAATCGCCAGGCGATTCATTTATCTGCACCGGCTTCGACCACTTATTTCCGTTGGCGGATTTGCTGAACATGATGTTCGACTGACAACTCGGTTCTTTACTTCCATATTTGTCAAACTTCGCCCATGTCACGCACACTAAATTTTTTTTCGGATGCACCGCAGGCCACGGCTTGTCTTGGTCGGCAGGCGGATTGTGCCCAATCGATGCGCCTTCGCTCCACGTTATGCCTTCATCAATTGATGATTGACACACGATGCGATCCAGCCATGCATCATCAGCGCGGCCCTTACCACTTGGGTCGGCCAAATGAAAATAAAAGAATTTGCCTTTTGAATTGGAAATGATGGCCGGGTCGCCAAACACGCCAAGTGCCGAAGTGAGTTTTGATTCGCTCCACGTTGCTCCGCCATCGTAGGTGGCCACCACACGATCAAGGACAATTGCGACAACAATGTTTTTTGGATTTTTTTTATTGATAGCAATGGATGGCTCTACGGGTGGGTACTTCCCTTCGACTTGATCGGCCAACATTATGTTTTTGAATTGCGCACTGGCAACGTATGAAAGCGTGACCATTAATGTGATGAAAAGAATTAGGCGTCTGACCGCTACAAGTGGCCTGACGCCTTTGAGAAATTTAATTGATGGGATTGAATTTGATTTTGTATCCATAAGTATTTTTGTTTCTTCGACTTCAGCAAGTAAGCCTTATCATTGCAAGAGCAATTTGTAAAAAGTAATTTTAGTTTTAATGAAACTCCCCAACTTTATAACTTCTTTTTTTAAAAGCGAGAAATCGGGAGGCATGGTGTTGCTGGCTTGCGCGGTTGTTTCGATGGCTGCGGCCAATGCTCCGCTTGGCGAAAGCTATCAGCACTTTTGGCACACACTTCTTTTTTCAAAGCCTGTCGAATTTTGGGTGAACGATGGACTGATGACCATTTTCTTTTTGCAAGTAGGCTTGGAGATGGAGCGCGAAATCTATGTGGGCGAACTGCAAGACATAAAGAAATCGATGCTGCCCGTGTTGGCTGCCCTTGGCGGGATGATTGTCCCTGCCACCATCCACGTTGCTTTTAACCACGGAACGTTGGCGCAAAATGGGTACGGCATTCCCATGGCCACCGACATCGCGTTTTCGTTGGGCATACTCTCGTTGCTCGGCAACCGCGTGCCTCTTTCGTTCAAAGTTTTTCTCACCGCCCTCGCCATCATCGATGACCTGGGCGCAATCTTGATCATCGCGATATTCTACTCCACGCATTTTTCATTTCTCTACCTCGGCCTTGCAGCGATAATTTTTTGTGCCATGATTGCGCTCAATCGAATGAACGTGCTTGCCGTTTGGGTTTACCTGTTGCTTGGTTGTGCCCTGTGGTTTTGCATGCACCGCTCGGGCATTCACCCCACCATCACGGGCGTGCTGCTGGCGTTTGCCATTCCTTTCCGCAAAGGCGATGAGAAATCCCCATCTACCATGTTGCAACATGCGCTGCACAAGCCTGTGGCTTTTTTGGTGCTGCCTATTTTTGCACTGGCCAACACCGCCATCGTTTTGCCCTCATCGGTTTTCAACGACCTCGCCTCGTCCAACAGCCTCGGGATAATTTTGGGGCTGCTGCTCGGCAAACCGGTTGGGATATTTTTGTTTGCCGTCATCGGTTCGTTGTTGGGCTGGTGTGTGCTTCCAACCAATTTAAAAATGAAACACCTTTTTGGGATCGGCCTCTTGGCGGGCATCGGCTTTACCATGTCGATATTCATCACGCTGCTCGCATTCGACAATGCCATGCTGATCGAAAGTTCAAAAATTTCCGTGCTGGCCGGATCGCTGCTGTCAGGCGTCATTGGCTTTGGTTGCTTGCGACTGACGCTTAGCACACAGAAATAATTGAAGGTTAGGTTTTTGTATTTGGCAAACCTTCAGTATTATTGCGCAATAAATGTTTAAATTCAAATGGGAAGAGGAGACAAAAAATCAAAAAAAGGAAAGCGCACAAAAGGATCTTTTGGAAATTCACGACTAAAGAAAAAAATTAAGGAGCGCATCAAAAGATCGGCCCGCAAAAAATCTACGGTAGCAGTCGGAGAAGCAAAACCAAAGGCTGCACGCAAGGTGGCCAAAAAGAAAGAAGACTAAGACATGGGACAATTTTCAAACAGTGCATGGTGGTGGTGCAGGTCGAAAAACGATCGGTGCTGCGCTTTGCTTTGTTGAAATGAATAATTTCACAAAAAAAGCCCGCCCGATCATTCGAGCGGGCTTTTTTATTTGAGTGAATTATATGACAAACTAAAAAAAATGAACTACAAACTTCATACGCACTACAAAAAACTGTTGGCCGACACGCTCACCCCGGTGAACATCTATCTGAAATTGCGCGATGTATTTGCGGGCAGCATTTTGTTGGAAAGCTCCGATTATCATGGCAACGAAAACAGTTTGTCGTTTATCTGTTGCGACCCGATTGCTTCGTTCACCTTGCAAAACGATACGGTGCAAGAGCGTTTTCCGGATGGCACCGTGCGCACCACCAAACTCGATGTGGCCAATCAACGTGTGCCATCAATGCTTGATACGTTTAAAAATTCATTTGACCTCACCACTGCCGACTCACGTTTTCATTCCCTAGGTTTGTTTGGCTATACTTCCTACGATGCTGTTCGGCATTTTGAGGAAGTAGAAACATCAGCCACTCAGCCGTTGATCCCCGACATGATGTATAAACTGTATCGTTATGTAATTGTGGTCGATCACTTTTATAACGAACTGCGCTTGCATGAATTTGTTTACGGTCAAAAAGAAAGCTCGATTAATAAAATAGAGCAAATCATTTTTAGTAATCGTTTTTCTACTTTTAAATTTGAAACCAACGGAAATGAAACTTCAAATTTTTCGGATCAGGAATTTTTGAAGGTCATCGAAAAAGGAAAGGAGCATTGCTACCGTGGCGATGTGTTTCAAATAGTTTTGTCGCGCAGATTCTCAACTTCCTTTAAGGGCGATGAGTTCAATGTCTATCGTGCGTTGCGGTCGATCAACCCATCGCCCTATCTTTTTTATTTTGATTACGGAAGTTTCAAACTTTTTGGTTCATCGCCCGAGGCACAACTGCAAATAAAAAACCAGCGCGCTTTTATCTACCCGATTGCCGGCACTTTCCGCAGGAGCGGCAACGACTTGGAAGATGCCACCATCGCTGCAAAACTTTCGGCCGATGAAAAAGAAAATGCCGAGCATGTGATGCTGGTGGACCTTGCCCGCAACGACATGAGCCGCAACGCCCACGAGGTGAAGGTAGAAGTCTTTAAAGAAATTCAATATTACTCGCACGTCATCCATTTGGTTTCAAAAATTTCGGGCAAGCTGAACAGCAATACTCTGGTGACACAATTGTTTGCAGATAGTTTTCCGGCCGGCACGCTTTCGGGCGCGCCCAAAGTGATGGCCATGAACTTAATCCACCGCTATGAAAATGTCAGTCGTGGTTTTTACGGTGGCGCCATCGGGTTGCTAAGCTTTGATGGCTCGCTCAACAAGGCCATTATGATCCGCACGTTTTTGAGCAAAGACAATCAACTGATCTACCAAGCGGGTGCAGGCATTGTTTCCAAATCAGATAACCAGAAAGAACTGCAAGAAGTCAATAACAAATTGGAGGCGTTGAGGAAGGCGATGAGTATGGCAGAAGGGATTTGAATTTAAGAATTACGATTTAAACATCAAGCAAATGAAAATATTAGTTCTCGATAATTACGATTCGTTCACCTACAACTTGGTGCATATCATTCGAGCGTTGGGTCATGCTCCTGATATTTTTAGGAACGATAAAATTAGTTTGGAAGAAGTGAGTAGGTATGATAAAATTTTGCTTTCGCCCGGGCCAGGCATTCCTGATGAAGCAGGGATCACGAAACAATTAATTTCTACTTATGCTTCTTCAAAAAGTATTTTAGGAATTTGTCTCGGCCACCAAGCCATTGCAGAAGTTTTCGGTGCTCTGCTTTACAACATTCCTAATGTGTTGCACGGTGTCACTTCAGTTGCGCGTGTGGTTGATCGATCAGAAAAATTATTTGATGGTGTGCCCGATACATTTCAATGCACTCATTATCACTCGTGGGCGGTGTTGCCAGCAAGCATCAACGCCAATTTGAAGGTTACGGCTGTGAACGATGAAGGATTAGTGATGGGATTGGCGCACGTGAAATATGATGTGAGAGGATTGCAGTTTCACCCCGAATCGGTGATGACGCCCGAAGGGCCGAAGATGATGGAGAATTGGCTGGCGAGTTAATTACGAATTGAAAATTGCGAATTACGATTAACGAGGATGAAAGAAAAACTGAACGAATTGATAGAGCAACGCTCGCTCACCAAACAAAGTGCGAAAGAGGTGCTAATGGATTTGGCTTCGGGCAAATTCAATGCGAGCCAAACCGCTGCGTTCATGACGGTGTACATGATGCGCGGCATCACGGTAGATGAACTCGCTGGCTTTCGCGATGCCATGCTTGAGCTTTGCATACACGTAAAATTCGAGGAGCCGGTGATGGACTTGTGCGGCACCGGTGGCGATGCAAAAAATACTTTTAACATTTCTACACTCGCTTCTTTTGTGGTGGCGGCTGCTGGCCAGCCGGTGGCCAAGCACGGCAACTATGGCGTGTCTTCGGTTTCTGGTTCTTCCAACGTGTTGGAATATTTTGAATACAAATTCACGAACGACATAGACAAATTAAAACGCAGCATAGACCGCGCCAACATTTGTTTCATGCACGCTCCACTGTTTCACCCCGCCATGAAAAATGTAGCACCCATCCGCAAAGAACTTGGGGTGAAAACATTTTTTAACATGCTCGGCCCGATGGTGAACCCCGCGTTTCCGTCAAGGCAATTGGTGGGTGTTTTTAGTTTGGAGCTCGCGCGGCAGTACGGTTATCTCTACCAGCAGACCAACAAAGATTTTGTGATTGTACACTCCACCGATGGCTACGATGAAGTTTCGCTCACCGCTGCATTTAAATTTTTTTACAACAAGGGGGAGCAACTGTTAGAGCCTGAAGACCTCGGCCTGCCGCGATTGACGCATGCCGATTTATTTGGTGGCGAAAACATGGAGTCGTCTGCAAAGATTTTTATGAACGTGTTGGAAGGAAAAGGAACGGAAGCACAAAATGCTGTGGTCATCGCCAACGCAGGTTTGGCTTTGTTTTGCGTGAACCAGCAAGAGGGGATACATACAGCAATTGCGAAGGCTAAAGAAGCGTTGGAATCGGGACGAGCAATGAAAGCTTTTAAAAAATTGTTGAATGATTGAGGCTGGATATTTTTCGTCATCGCGAGCGCCTGCGAAGGAAAGTGGGAAGGCGCGAAGCGATCCCCAAACAGGAGATTGCTTCGCGCCATCGCTCTAATCCACGCTGGTGCTCGCAAAGACGAAAATTTTGAATCTTAAATTGCCTTTATGAATATCCTTGAAAAAATTGTCGCTCAAAAACAAAAAGAAGTGGTCGAACGAAAAAGTTTGTACCCGGTGAAGTTGTTAGAGCAGAGCATTTTTTTTACATCGCCTACGGTGTCTCTCAAAAAATACGTGCAGCGCAAAGACAAGTCGGGGATCATTGCAGAGATCAAACGCAAGTCGCCATCAAAAGGCGCGATCAACCCGTATGTTTCTATTGAGCGGACTTCCATTGGCTACATGCAAGCTGGAGCAAGTGCACTTTCGATCTTAACGGACAAAGAATTTTTTGGGGGCAGCAACGATGACTTGATGGTGGCGCGCAAATTTAATTACTGTCCCATCTTGCGAAAAGATTTTACGATTAATGAATATCAAATCATTGAAGCCAAATCAATTGGTGCCGATGTGGTCTTGCTTATTGCAGCCATCCTTGCGCCCGAGCGAATCAGATTGTTCAGCAAATTTGCAAAGTCGTTGGGCTTGGAGGTTTTGTTGGAAGTACATTCGGCAGAAGAGCTTCATGCTGACCTTTTTTCTGAAGTGGATTTGATCGGTGTGAACAACCGCGATTTAAAAACTTTTGAGGTAAGCCTTGAGGTGTCTAAAAAACTGGCTGAACTTATTCCGCCCGAGGTGGTAAAAATTTCCGAAAGTGGCATCCATTCGCCAAAAGATATTTTGGAGTTGAGAAAATTTGGTTACGATGGGTTTTTGATTGGCGAGAGTTTTATGAAAC
>JAYWDN010000152.1:0-8565 GCA_043780615.1 Bacteroidota bacterium
AATGAACAAGGCAGTTGCCGTGATGCAAGTGCATGGAGCAAGGGAAGCACTAAAGTGTTTACAAAATATCTCAGACAAGAAAAAGATGGAATCCTTTTATCTCTATCACAGTTTGCTGGGAGAAATAAACTCACGATTGAATAATTCTACTGAAGCAAAAAAGAATTTTGAAACAGCCATTCGTTTAACACAATCTTCAACAGAAAAGAAAATGCTGAAAGAGAAAATTGTAGCATTACTAAATTGACTTGCTACCAAGCCAACACATTTTCAAGAGGAACATCACAAAAATTTAAAAAAGGACTTTCCTTCCTTACGCTCAATTTCCAACTATTCTGACGATACTATTGAAAGAGAATGGCAATTGCTACCTGTTGACAGGGACGGTTTTGCAAACGCAGTAATTAAAGTTTGTGAATTTTTTAAACACAACGACCCATTTTCTTATGGAATCAAATGCGTTGGGTTTTTTAAGGGATGACTAAATATTTTCGCTATTTTTCCGCTTCAAACCCAAAGCCTAACATGCTCCGTTCCCTGCTGCGAAAAAAATCGTTGCCTGATATTTTAAAGGATGCCCAAGCGGGGCAGACGGACGGCCATCACGACCCCGCATTAAAAAAAGTGTTGGGCGTGCGCGATCTCACTTCGATGGGGATTGCCGCGGTGATCGGTGCTGGGATTTTTTCTACCATCGGGCAAGCGGCTTACAGTGGCGGGCCTGGCGTGGTGTTTTTATTTTTGATCATCACGGTTACGTGCGGCTTCACGGCCTTGTGCTATGCCGAGTTTGCTGCACGTGTGCCCGTGGCGGGCAGTGCTTATACTTATTCGTATGTGACCATTGGCGAGGTGGCCGCGTGGGTGATCGGCTGGGCGTTGATTTTAGAATACGCCATCGGCAATGTGGTGGTGTCCATTTCGTGGAGCAGTTATTTTGTGAACTTGCTCGAAGGCATCAACATACACATGCCCACGTGGCTCGCCACCGATCCTAAAACGGCACACACATTATTCGATGCGGCCGTTGCCCAAGGAAAATCTACCGAGGGTTTTGCGTGGGCCACGGCTCCTGAAATTGCGGGGATGAAATTGATCGTGAACTTGCCCGCCTTCACCATCGTGATCTTGGTCACTATCCTCGCCTACATCGGCATGCGCGAAAGCAAGAAAAGCGCAAACTTTATGGTGGCTTTAAAATTGGTGGTGCTGGCGTTCATCGTTGTCATCGGGGCTTTTTATATCTCTACCGATAATTGGGTGCCGTTCATGCCCAATGGATTCACCGGAGTGTTGCAAGGCGTGTCGGCAATTTTCTTTGCCTACATCGGCTTCGATGCCATCTCTACCACAGCCGAGGAATGCGCCAACCCACAACGCGACTTGCCGAAGGGGATGATTTACTCTTTGCTTATCTGCACCGTGATCTATGTGATCGTCACACTTGTCATCACCGGCATGGTCAATTATTCGGAGTTTAAAGGAGTGGCCGATCCACTCGCGTATGTGTTTGAAAAAATACATTTGCAAAAAATTGGGTACATCATTTCGGTGAGCGCAGTAGTGGCGGCCACCAGCGTGATGGTGGTATTTCAAATTGGCCAGCCGCGCATTTGGATGAGCATGAGCCGCGATGGGCTGCTGCCAAAAAAATTCAGCACCATCCATCCAAAATTTCATACGCCTTCGTTCGCCACTGTTGTTACCGGTTTTGTGGTGGCCATCCCCGCCTTGTTCGTTGACATCAGCATCGTCACCGACCTCACGAGCATCGGCACTTTGTTTGCTTTTGTGATGGTGTGCGGTGGCGTGCTCAACTTGCCACGCAGACAAAAAATAGTAGGCGATAAATCCTTTCACCTGCCGCACCTCAATGGGCAATGGATTGTGCCCGGGTTGCTGCTCTTATTTATTTATGGCTACTCAGGCCGCATCCTGGAAGCATTGGCCGACATCAGTCACAAATCGCATCAAGAAATTTTATTTTTAGTTTTCCTACTTGCCGCCAGTGCCATCGCTGCGTTTACCTTTATCAAAAAACTTTCGCTTATCCCAGTGCTCGGCATGTTGTTCTGTCTTTATTTGATGATCGAGATTCCGGCCAAAAGCTGGCTAGTATTTTTTGCTTGGATGGCCTTTGGGCTGCTGATCTATTTTAGTTATGGAAGAAGGAAAAGCAAGCTGGCAAATATTTAGCGAGCGCTGTGCTCCGCACTTTACCACGTCAACACTTTCGCTTATTTTTACTACTAAATTGAATACATGGGACGAGTATTTGAAAAACGGAAACACAAAATGTTTGCGCGCTTCGACAAGATGGCCAAGGGCTTCACGCGCATCGGCAAAGACATTGCCATCGCGGTAAAGCTGTCAGGCTCCAACCCCGACAACAACCCGAGGTTGCGCATGGCCATTCAAAATGCCAAAGGCATCAACATGCCCAAAGACCGTGTGGATGCTGCGATCAAGCGCGCCACATCAAAGGAAGAAAAAGATTTTCAAGAAGTGATCTATGAAGGCTATGCCCCGCATGGTGTGCCTGTAGTAGTAGAGTGCGCTACCGACAACCCCACGCGCACGGTGGCCAATGTGCGTTTGCACTTTTTAAAAAATGGCGGCACTATGGGCAACTCGGGGTCGGTCGCTTTTCTGTTTGAGCGAAAAGGGGTTTTTAAATTTGCACCCGACAAAATCAACCTGGAAGAAATGGAATTGGATTTGATCGATGCCGGTGCCGAAGATATTCAGCAAGACGAAGAAGAGATTACGATTTATACTAAGTTCACCGAGTTTGGTCACTTGGTGAAATTCTTAGAAGCCAAAAAATTGGATGCTAAAAGTTCTTCTTTGCAATACCTCCCCACCACCACCAAAGAACTGAGCGAAGCCGATCAAGACGAAGTGCTCAAGTGCATCCAAGCCATTGAAGAAGACGATGACGTCCAAACCGTTTACCATAATTTAGCATAGCAATAATTTGATTGCGCAATGACGCTCTTCTCAGGTTTTCAGGGATGCTTAAACTGAATACGCACTTTTATAAAATTCTTTTTGCTGAAGGTGCTCTATCAACACAGCATAAAATGGATGCGCACCCAGTGTGGCACTGTCGCCAACCATGATTAATTTTTTGCGGGCACGGGTCATGGCCACGTTGGTCCTGCGGATATCGGAGAGAAAACCAACTTCGCTTTTTTCGTTGCTGCGCACAAAACTGATGGCGATCACATCGCGTTCTTGTCCTTGAAAGGCATCGACTGTATTGATAGAAATCAATCGATGGAGCGGCTCAAGGGTGGCCGAACTTTCGGTCAAATGTTGGAGCCGATCGACTTGTGCACTGTAGGGCGTGATGATGCCCAACGTAATCTTTTCATCGAGCCAGGCAGAAATGCCCACCGACTCCACTAATTTTTCTACCTGATGGATCAGCAACTCGGCTTCTTTTTCATTGAAGCGGCTGCGTGTTTCAGGGTCTTGCTTTTCGCTGTAGCTGCACCCTGCCGTGTCGATGAACTCGATGGGCAGCTCGTGCGGCCGCAACAGTTCATGCTTCACGGAAGGATGCGCAATCAACTCATTCTTATAAAAATAGGTTGAAGGAAATTCCATGATCGCTTCGTGCATCCGGTATTGCACTTGCAGCATGGACGAATGTTCGGGATGTTTCTCAATTCCTTTTTCAAAAAGTGTTTTGGCCAACCCTTGCACAGCCGCCTCATGCGACTTGATGGTGGGCGGCAGTTGGCAATGATCGCCTGCAAAAACTACGCGCTGCGATTTCAACAGCGGTATCCAACTGGCCGGCTCTAACGATTGGCCTGCTTCATCGATAAAAACAGTGTTGAATTTTCGGCCACGCAGCACGCGGTGCGATGAGCCCACCAACGTGCAGCAGACAGCTTCGCAATTGTTCAGCAGATCGTTGATGATATAAAACTCCAGCATATCGGCATCCGATTTCAAGGCTTTTGCCTCTTCGCGCAGCGACCTGCGTTGCTCTTTTTCTGCATAGCCAAAGTTGCGTTTGAATTGACCGGACTGATGGCGCACTTGCTCCATCTTTCTTCGCAGTGAACGCAGCTCGTTGAAATGTTGGTGCTCGGCAATTTGTGCATCGAGGGTTTTGCTCAGCGACTGTTCTGTCACTCGTGCCGGATGGCCGATGCGCAACACGTTCAATCCTTGCTGACTAAGTTTGTCAACAAGCAAATCAATAGCCGCATTGCTGGGCGCGCACACCAGCACTTGCTTTTCTGCTTGCACTGTTTGTCGGATAGCTTCTACAATCGTAGTGGTCTTGCCCGTGCCGGGCGGCCCGTGGATGAAGGAGACATCGGGTGCGTCAATTATTTTTTGTACAGCTTGATGTTGGCTCTCGTTTAAAATAGAATTTGCTGGATGCTGGTTACTGGTTGCTTGATGCTGGTCGCTGACAGAATCCAGAATCTGGTATCCAGTATCGCCTAAAAGTATTTCCCTCAACTCTGCTATTCGATTGTCTTTCGCCTCCATCACTTTCTTCAGCGCGTATTCCATTTCGCGGTAGCTCATCTCGTCAAACATCACGTCCACACCAAGTGAGCCCTCGTCAATCCAATCGGGCAGGTCATCGCCATTTAGTGTGATGGCCATCATGTTGTCGCGCACGTAGTTGATCACCCCGTTGGCATGTTGCTTCTCGGGTTTGCCCGATGCGTTGGTGAACAAGCTCACCACTTTTCCACTTTGAAAAGCATGGGGCTGATCGATGGAGTTTGTTTTCTCTACTTCTATCATCACCCGTTCGCCCGTGCCGATATAGTCGCGCAACAACCTTACGGGATACCACGTCACGCCTTCTTTCACACGCTGGCTCAGCGAGCGCATCAATACTTTCTGTCGGTATTGTTCCAAGTCGGCCTGGCGTTCGAATTGCAGAAGCTTGAAAGTGTGTTTTAGTTTTTCTTTAGAGGTCACTTAGGTTTGTTCAGTATTAGCAGCTGATGTTACGCAAAACTAATAATTTGACATCATCGCGAGCACCTCCGAAGTTACAAAGTTGAACGTTACGTTGCTCCAAACTTTAAACATTAAAACTTTAAACTTCGAACTTAGGAAATTTCTCTAAAAATTTCGCCTCTCCTCCAAGCGCAGCGGCTTCACAACAAAAATGTGCCATGCCATTGGTCACCGCCAAATATTTTGCGCCCACCGTCATATTGTAAACGGCCACTTGGTTAAAAGCTTTTTGGTTTAGTTTGATCGTTGGCGATTTGCATTCGATGAGCATCCACGGTTTGCCTGCCCGATCGAACACTAAAATATCCGAACGCTTCTGTAATTTGTTGTACGTAAGGCTGCCTTCAATCCGGAAAAGGGACTTGGGATAATTCAGTTCATCAATTAAATAATGGATAAAATGTTGACGCACCCATTCTTCGGGCGTGAGCACAATGTATTTCTTTCGTATGCCGTCAAAAATTAATACTTTGCCATGCTCCTTTTTTAAAGTAGGTTCGTATGAAGGGAGATTGAGTTTATACATTGCTCTAAAAATAAGTAAAACATAAACAAATCGAACATCAGCACCTCAACGCGTAAATACCTCAGCACATTTTTATGAAAACAAAAAAAGAAATTGTTGACAACTGGCTGCCGCGCTACACGGGCGTGGCGCTGAAAATGTTTGGCGAATATATATTGCTCACCAACTTCGACAACTACGTGCACAAGTTTGCCGAGTGGCACAACGTGAAAGTGGACGGCCATGACAAGGCCATGCTCAGTGCCACCGCGGAAGGAATCACCATCATCAACTTCGGCATGGGCAGTCCCAATGCGGCCACGATCATGGACTGCCTTACGGCCATCACGCCCAAGGCGTGTTTGTTTTTGGGCAAGTGCGGTGGACTGAAAATGAAAAACGAGTTGGGCGATTTGATACTGCCCATCGCGGCCATCCGCGGTGAAGGGACTTCGAACGATTATTTCCCGCCCGAGGTGCCTTCGCTGCCAGCGTTTGCATTGCAGAAAGCCATCTCCACCACCATCCGCGATTACAACCAAGACTACTGGACGGGCACTGTGTACACCACCAACCGCAGGGTGTGGGAGTGGGACGAAGACTTTAAAAACTATTTGATCAAAGTGCGCGCCATGGCCATCGACATGGAGACGGCCACGATTTTCTCTACGGCATTCTACAACGAAATCCCTGCGGGCGCTTTGCTGCTGGTGTCTGACCAGCCGATGGTGCCCGATGGCGTGAAGACCGAAGCCAGCGACCAGAATGTTACTTCAAACTATGTGGATCGCCACGTGAAGATCGGCATCGACTCACTCAAGCAATTGATCAACAACGGAATCACGGTGAAGCATTTGCAGTATTGAGGGGGCAGAGTAGGTTATTATTTTTTCGGTCTGTGAGGACACAGACCGAGGAGCAGGGCAAGAAATCCAGATACTACTTTTGCTTTAACACCAGCAACAAAAAAGGGACTTGAAAGTGATGGGTTTGACACAAAATTTATGAAGCCAATTTTAGTGACGCAAAAAGACATTGATATTGCCAAACAAATAATAACATTTGATTGCATTCTTCCAACTGAAGACAGTAGTAATTCGGAAATTCAAAAGTGGAATGGTATACCGCCAATAAGTAAGGACTATCAAATTGCAAGAAATGAAATTGTTGAAAAAGTTGAGTTGCTTATAAATAGTTTGACTAAAAAAAGAAAAAGACGGAAGTAAAAATATTGGACAAGTGAATACTAAAAACGAGTAATTGCTTGTGATGTTTATAACCCTTATAACCCTAACCCTCGGTCTGTGTCGCCACAGACCGAAATATAAAAGTAGTAACACACTACGACAATTATGTTGCTGACGGAAAAACAACTTATTTCGGAACAAATGACTTTGGTGTTGACGGAGAACCTAAATATCCTTCAATGACAGTTAATGCCAACAGTTCAGCAGACAATTAAAACATTCAATTTCTATTCATCAACAAGGGCAAACAGACTATCCAACATTTTGCAGTCAAGCAGCAGACGCAGGAGTGTAAAAGTGGACAACTCATATGATAGAAATGACAATTACCTATCTTGACAAACAAGGAACTAAATTAACAGTTGAACTAATACCGCAACCGTGACGGAAAGAAAAACTGGGCATAACACGGGTTTGGCAAAAGTGGCGGTTCAGTACTCCGCAGACACATTTGTGGTTAATCAACCATTGGTTGTCCACATCAAGTTTAGTGGTGAAAATCGCCACCTTCGTCAAGCCGCAAACCGTTGTGCGCAAGGCTAAAAAAAAATAGACTATGAACATTTGGAAAATTAAAGGCAGACACGCAATTGGAGTCTTTCTGTTAACGTCTTGTTCCCCGACACTGACTCAACTGAAGGATAAAAGTGAAAATGAAACCCGTTCAACTTACACTGTATATTCAGACATCGCTTATGGAAACGATCCACTACAAACGATGGACATTCATAAGTCAGGAAGTGCAAATGCCCTGAAAGACAAAAATTTTACAATTGTTTATATACACGGAGGTGGCTGGTACCTGAGCGACAAATCGCAAGAGATGGTATATGTGCAGCCGTTTTTGAAGAAAGGATTGAATGTTGTAAATATGAATTACAAACTGAAACAAGGAGTCCTTGTTACAATGGAAGATATCACTAAGGCGCTAAACTTCTTGTCTTCAAACAACGACAAATATCAATTGAATTTAAATAAGGTCATATTGACTGGGTTTTCCGCTGGTGGGTCAATCGCGGCAACTCTTGGACTCTCACAAAATAATCCAGACAATCCTTTTCAAATTGACTCAAAACTTAAAATAAAAGGAGTGGTTGATTTCTCAGGACCTGTAGATGATTTTGAGACGGTCGAGAAAATTTTTACCAATTGGGTCAACGATGATGAAATTAAAGATCTTGCTCAAAAATTAGGACGCGCCATGTTCCCTCCTGATGACAAGCTGAGTAAAGAGGCCATTCTTCATAAAGTTCAGGCCATTGGCTATTTCGATAAAAATGATCCGGGCTTCTTTTTATGGTCTGGTGGACAAGATAACCAAGTACCACCCTCAACATTCACTAAGTTTATCCCCCTGATAGAATCAAACCGATTGAAAAATAAGGTGGTTTACATTATAAATGGACAACATAGCCCAAACCAGGAACAAATGGAATCAGCTTACCTCGACATTTTTAAATTTCTAGATAACAACTAAATCGCCCTGTTTCTGCAATGGTGCGGTGACGTGTAGCTCAAAGTTTTTATCTTCGTTCAACGTTTGGTCACGGTGGACAAATTAGTTTTCAAAGTCCAGCAACTGCATAAACACAAACGTTAGCTGCCATTCATTAAAAAATCAAACTTCATGCGCAAAATTTATGTAATCCTAATTGTCCTTTTTTCTCTGCATACTTCTTTTTTATATGCTCAGATCAAGGTGATTCACTTTGGGAAATTAATTGATGGTAAGGGAAAAGTGATACTTAACGCAGTAGTTATTGTAAACGGAGACCGAATTGTTAAGGTGGGTACAGAAAAAGAAATTGATAT
>JAYWDN010000153.1:0-2975 GCA_043780615.1 Bacteroidota bacterium
GGCTTGAAAAGAGAGCAATACAGTTCATTACCTTCAGGGTTTCTAATGTAGTGGTACTCATTGGGCTTAACCTGTATTTTTTATATGTGGCCTTCGATCCTCAAGTGGGCATCGCCTACATCTTCATGGCCAATCTCGTGGCCAATGCTTTCTACCTCCTCTTTTTTTTAAAGACATTCTCGGCCTGGAGGCCTGCCTACGACAAAGAAATTTTTTCTTCGATGGTGCGCTATGCCTACCCGGTGATGATCACTGGTCTTGCCGGGATGATGAACGAATTTTTTTCGCGCCTTGCGTTGGAAAATTGGCTTCCTAAAAATTTCTACCCGGGAAGAAGTTCTGCCTTTGCCCTGGGGGTGTTTGGCGCATGCTATAAACTTTCGGTGTTTATGAATTTAATGGTGCAGGCTTTTCGCATGGCAGCCGAGCCCTTTTTCTTTTCGCAAGCGAGCGACCGGAATTCACCACAGTTGTTTGCAAGGGTCAACCACTATTTCATCATTGTGTGTTGCGTGATTATGCTAGGCGTGGGCATCAACCTGGAGGTGTTCAAACTGATGATGCGCAAGCCAGAATATTGGGAAGGGCTGTACATTGTGCCGCCACTTTTGCTGGGCTATCTTTTTATGGGCGTGTACTACAATTTTACGGTATGGTTCAAGCTCACCGACAAAACGTATTACGGCACGATCATTACCGTAGGTGGCGCGTTGCTCACCATCGCCTTGAATTTTTTTCTCATTCCAATTGCCGGGTATTATGGAAGCAGCTGGGCTACTGCGATCGTTTACGCCTCCATGATGGTTGCGTGCTATTGGCTAGGGCAAAAATTTTACCCGATCCCTTATCGCACTTTTAGCGGAGTGGTTTACATAGCCGTGGCGTATGCGTTGATCTTGGCCGTCAACCGCATTTCGTTGCCGAATCAATTTTCAGCGACTGCTTTTCATCTTTTGGTGGTAGCAGTTTTTGCAGCCGTGGCATTTATAATTGAAAGAAAAAAAGAGTCCCCACGTTAGCGATCACAGTGACTTGCCTTTCGCAACGTACGGTTAATATTTTGCCCTGAAATAAGTTACCTTTGATGGCTTAAAATTCATTGGTTTGAAATCGAAAATAATTTTGTTTTTTATCACCGTCAGCATCTGCTGTAGCAGCACCACGTTGGTTGCCCAAAAGGAAAAGAAAAAAAAGAACGAAACGGTTTTTAGTGCGGCACGGGTGGCCGAGGCAGAACGCCTGTTTACCGAAGGCGAAAAATTTTACATTCTCGAAGATTACGCCAAGTCGCTTTTTTATTTCCAACAAGCGATGGACTACATTCCGGGCAATGCCACAATTTATTATAAGATCGCAGAAATATTTTTGAAGGGAACCAAGGCCGATGACCTGGAGCGCGCAGCACAAAATATCGAGACCGCACTGAAGCTGGAGAAGAAGAACAAATATTTTTACTTGCTCGCATCGCGCATCTATGCCAACCAGCATCGGTTTGACAAAGCGGCTCAAGCATTGGAGACAATGATAAAAGAGATCAGTGGCTCGGAAGAACATTTGTATGAACTGGCCGCCATGTATTTGCAAGGCAGTCAACTGGACGAGGCGCTGAAGGTGTATAACCAAGCCGAAGCTTCGATTGGCATCGCGGAGCTTTCATCGTTGCAAAAGCAACGCATTTATTTGGTGAAAGGAAAAATTAATGAGGCCGTTGCCGAAGGCGACAAGCTGATCCGCGCCTATCCCGATGAAGAACGATTTGTGTTGTCGCAGGCCGAGATGCTCTCGCAACAGAATCAGCCGATCAAGGGTATTCTTTATCTTGAAAAATTTATTAACGAACACCCTGATGCGGGAAGCTGCAAAGTATTATTGGCAGGGCTTTACCGCGATGCAGGCCAAGAACAAAAATCGCGCGAGTACGTAGCGAAAATTTTTGACGATCCGGGCGTGGAAGTAGGCAGCAAAGTGCTGATGCTGGGCACGTACAATGCCGTGCTCGCGCAAAGCAAAAGTAAAAAAACAAAAAACACTGACTTAGAAAGTTTTGTGGCTACCCTTTTTAAAAAATTAGAAACGAACTATCCCACCGATCCCGATGTGCATTTGGTGGGCGGTGATTTTTTCTTGACCCTTGAAAAAAATGAAGAAGCGCGCAACGAATATTTGAAAGCGGTGCGCCACGGGGCAGGAAGTTTTGAAGCATGGCAGAACCTACTTTTCTTAGAGACACAAGCGGGCCTTGCCGATAGCGTGATTGCACATGCCGAAGAAGCATTAGAACTTTTTCCGAACCAGGCGATGGTCTATTATTTTAATGGCATCGCACACCTTCGAAAAAAAGATTATCGTGGTGCTGCGGCCACGCTGGAGCAGGCAAAAAAACTTTCGGCCAGCAATCCCAACTTACTGGGCGAGATCAACGGCATGCTGGGCGATGCGTACAACGCCACCAAAGATTTTGATAAATCTGAAAAGGCGTATGACGAAGCACTGGCACTCAACCCCAACAACGAGTACGTGCTGAACAACTACAGTTATTTTTTGTCGTTGCGCAAAGCGAACTTAGAGAAGGCCGAAAAGATGTCGGCACAGTTGGTGAAACTGCGCCCCGATAATGTTTCGTACCTCGACACGCATGCATGGGTTTTGTTTCAAGAAAGCAAATACAAAGAAGCACGAAAAATGATCGAGCGGATTTTTGCGATGGCCAAAGGCAGCGCGGTTCACTTTGAACATTACGGAGACATTCTCTATCAACTGGGCGACATTGATGAAGCGGTGGTGCAATGGCAAAAAGCCAAGTCGCTGAACGGAGAAAACGAAGTGCTCAATAAGAAAATCACCAACCGCAGAATTTACTAATGGGGACCTCTAAAAACCCAAACGTCATTGCGAGCGATAGCGAAGCAATCTCCAAATCGGAGCCAAAATGGGATTGCTTCGGTCGTTCCTCCCTCGCAATGACGTTATTTTTA
>JAYWDN010000154.1:0-21059 GCA_043780615.1 Bacteroidota bacterium
GAAGAACAACGAGGAAATAAAATGGAGTAAGGCCATATCAAACCGTTTGAGCTGGCTTAATCATTCTTATACTTTCAACTTTTTATGGCACTAATAAAATCCCTTCGTGGCCACACTCCTCAATTTGGCAATAACTGTTTCTTGGCAGATAATGCTACCGTTGTTGGTGAAGTAAAAATGGGCGACAATTGCACGGTGTGGTTCAACGCGGTGGTGCGTGGCGATGTGCATTCGATCACGATCGGCAACAATACCAATATTCAAGACGGAGCCATCATTCACTGCACGTATCAAAAAGCAAAAACAGTGATCGGCAGCAATGTGTCCATTGCGCACAACGCGATTGTCCACGGCTGCACCATTGAAGACAATGTACTTATTGGCATGGCCGCCATAGTGATGGACGATGCGGTGATCGGCACAGGCTCAGTGATTGCCGCTGGGGCCGTGGTGCTGGCCGGCACAAAGGTAGAGCCAGGGAGTATTTATGCGGGCACCCCCGCCAAACGCATCAAAGATGTTGGACCCGAGATGACCGAAGCGATTGCACGCACCGCAAAAAATTACCCGATGTACTCGGAGTGGTTTAAAGAATAATTACGAATTACGAACTACGAATTACGAAGAACGATTTCTTTTGTATCTCTAATCTTTTTGCGCTCAATCTAAAGCATTTGCCATTTTCAAATCTTCAATTTATTGCATTATCAAATTACCCTTATATTTGCGCCTCTTAAAAAAAAACTGATTGACACAATGAAAAATCTTTCCCTCATCCTTAACGGGCTACTCTTGATTGCCGTAGGCGTTTTGTATTTTCTTTTCTTCAACGGCAAGAAGGGCACAAGCCAGTCTTCGATTGTAGCTCCTACTGATTTGAAATTCGCTTACATCAAATCGGATAGCGTGCTGAAAAACTATGACTACTTCAAAGAAATGCGGACGATACTCGAAGCCAAGGGCAAGAAATTGGACCAAGACTTACAAAATCGTGGGCAGAGTTTGCAAAACGAAATTGCGGCCTACCAACGCAACAGAGGTAATCTTACTATCGGGCAGGATCAGACATTGCAAGAAGAACTTGGCAAGAAGCAACAAAATTTTCGCCTGTACCAACAAAGCATCGAGCAAGAACTGGTAAACGACCAACAGAAATTGACCGAAGCACTTTACCGAAGGATCACCACCTTCTTGAAAAAATATGCCGATGGCAGCAGCTTGCAAGTGGTGCTGAAGTTTGACCAAAGCAGCGATGTGCTTTTTGGCAATCCGGGCATTGACATTTCGCAGGATGTGCTGAAGGGATTGAACGATGAGTATAAAATAGAAAAACAAAACCCAACGGTTAAAACAGATTCAACGGCAACGAAGAAGAAATAAATCTTGTTGTTTTAAAAAATTATTCAAAGCGTCAGATCGCTCTAAGCGGTCAGACGCTTAATTCTAAACTTTAAAAAATATAAATGCCCTGCCAAGCAGGGCATTTTACTTTTTGTACCATCACCCGTCCTCATGCTTCGGACAAGGGTGAGGGATTTTTCTTTATTTTCGCAGATGATCCGCATCCGAAAAGCAAAAATTGAGGAAGTGCCAGCCGTGCGCGAACTGGCCATTGAAGTTTATACCGATACGTTTGCACACCAAAATACGCCCGCCAACTTGCAGGCTTTTTTTGACGACTCGTACAACCCCAAGATGTTCGATGCAGAGTTTGATGAACCAGGTTCGGGTTTATATGTCGCTTTGGATGAATTGAAAATTGTAGGCTTCATGCGGCTGCGACTCAATGCGGAGGTCGATAACTATTTAGGAAAAAATCATCTTGAGCTCCACCGCTTGTATATCCATCGCGATCACCAGGGTGGCAGTGCCGCTCGCCTACTGATGGAGCAGGTAATGACGTATGCCCAAGAGAAAAAATTTGAATGGATTTGGTTGGGCGTGTGGGAGAAAAATTTCCGTGCCCAAAAATTTTATGCCAAGTGGGGCTTTGAAAAGTTTGGAGAGCACGTCTTTCAGATGGGCGATGATCCACAAATTGATTGGATGCTGAAGAAGAAACTATAGATGAAAGATTTCTAAAATTGAAAGATTCTGAATTGGAAGATTGAAAAATTGAACGATTTTAAAATTGATGAAAACGTTAATTTTGTAATCTATAATTTCCAATTTGTAAATTGATTATCCTCTCTTTAACTCAATCACGGTAAGCTCTGGCGGCATTCCAATCCTTCCCGGATAACCGAGGTATCCGTAGCCACGGTTCACATACAAATGCTGGTTGCCTTCTTGGTAGTGCCCCGCCCATTGTTTGTACACATATTGGCAGGGGCTCCATTTGATATTGGCAATCTCAACGCCAAATTGAAAACCATGTGTGTGGCCAGAAAGCGTTAGATCAATGTCTTTGTGATTTGGCCTTACGATCGCATCCCAGCTCGTTGGGTCATGTGAGAGAAGAATTTTTGTAGCCGCTTCATCGGTGTTTGCGTAGGCCTGATCTAACTTTCCGTATTTTGAAAACCTTCCTGCTCCCCAGTTTTCAATTCCTATAATGGCAAGCTTGTCGCCATTTTGTTCAATCATCCGATGCTCGTTCAGCAGCAGATCATAACCAAGCAGCTTGTGCACCTCCATCAAGTCGTTGAAATTTTTTTGCTTCGCCTCTTTCGATTGCCAGGCTCGGTAGTCGCCATAGTCGTGATTGCCGGTGATGGAAAATACTCCAAGAGGTGCTTTTATTTTTTCAAAAATCGGAATGTAGTCTTTTACTTCGGATGACTCGTTGTTCACCAAATCTCCTGTGAAAAAAATCAGATCGGGTTTTTCATTCATCAACATTTCAACGCCACCTTTCACAGCATTCTTGTTCCAAAAACTTCCCGAATGAATGTCGGATAATTGCCCAATTCTAATCCCATCAAATGATTTTGGAAGATTAGGAAATTTTAATGTGACTCGCTTCACGCGATAATCGTGCGCGCCCGAAACGATGCCATATACCGAAAGCCCCAGCGGCACAGCCGATGCCACGAGTGCAGCTTGTGAAAGAAATTGCGAACGTGTGATTGCCTCGCCCGGTAAATCGCTTGGCGATTTTTTTGAAAAGAATTGTACCACCCAGCGCACGACACGCTGCACGTCATCAATAAATAAAAAGAGAACTGCAAAGAGTTTAGAAAAATATAAAATGGCAGAGCCTGCTAAAACATAAATCCGCAGATAATCAGTGCCACGATACGGGTCGCTGAAACTCCACCACAACAATCCTAAAACACTAATGACAGTAGGAGCCCAATAGCCAAAACGTGCAACTTGTTTCCAAACGGGTGACCAATCTTTGCTTACGTTAATCACGGCCTGAAAGACATAAATGTCGATCAATAAAAAAACCAGAATAAAAATAAATAGGGCCATGATCCGATTTAACATAAAAAATGAATCGTCTTAAAATGTAGATCGTCATTGCTTCGGTCGCCTGCCTGCCGTACCATTTGGGCAGGCAGGTTCCTCGCAAAGACGTTATCAGAGAAGACGAATAGTCTTGAAATTTATTTTAGAGCGACCGACTCGGAAGTAGGTTTTTCTTCTGAAGAGGATTTTCGAATCCATGTAATCAATTGTGCCAAACGCGCTTTGAATTTCAATCTCATCAAATACATCACAGGCACAAAAATCAAGGTCAGGAATGTTCCGAAAATAATCCCGAAGATCATTGTCCATGACATTGGTTTCCAGAAGGCTACGTTGTCGCCACCGAAGAAGATATGCGGATTCAGGTCAGTGAAGAGTGTGGCAAAGTCAATGTTGAGGCCAACAGCAAGCGGCACGAGACCGAGCGTGGCAGCCATCGCTGTCAACAACACCGGAGTCATACGAGTCTTACTGGCTTCAATGATTGCTTCTTTCACGTCAACACCTTGCGAGATCAGAAGATCGGTGAACTCCACCAACAAAATTCCATTACGCACAACGATCCCGGCAAAGGCCAGCAAACCAACGCCAGTCATTACGATGGAGATTTCCATTTTGAAAAGCGAAAATCCGATGAGCACCCCGATCAAGCTCAGAAAAATTTCTGATACAATGATCACTGGTTTTAAAACAGAATTGAATTGAAGTACAAGAATCATGAATATTAATCCAAGTGCGATGATCCCTGCTTTAATTAAAAAACTCATTGTCTCTGCCTGCTTCTCTTGCTCGCCTGTCATGTTTACCGTTACTCCATCGGGCAAGCTGAACGAAGACATCGCTTGTTGAATTTGTGCCACCACATCGTTGGGTGTGTACCCACTCAACACGTTCGAGCCCAGTGTGATCGTACGCTTCTGATCAATTCTGCGAATGCCAGCATAACTGTTTGAATATTCTATTTTCGCAAACGATGAAAGGGGTACTTGTCGCACTTGGCCGCCCATGGTCATGTCGCGGAAAGTGATCGGCAAGTTCACCAAGGTGTTGATGTCGTTGCGTTGACTTTCTTTGATGCGCAATTGAATAGGGTAATCATCATTTTCATCGCGGAATTTAGAAACTTCAAATCCATAGATTGCTGTGCGAAGCGCGCCACCAATTTGTGCGGTGGAGATCCCTTCGCGGTTAGCTTTTTCGCGATCGATGTTGACCACGATCTCCGGCTTGTCGCTTTGGAAATCTGATTTCAATTCTTCAACACCACCAATCTGCAGCGAGTCTAAATATTTTTTAGCACGATTAGCCGTTGCCACTAATACATCAAAATTGTCTGCAGAGATTTCGATGCTGATTGGCTTGCCGGTAGGCGGCCCGCCTTTTTCCTGATCGACAGAAATTTCTGCTCCCTTGATTCCTTTTACCGCATCACGGATTTTATCAAGATAGTCCGTTGTAGATTGGCCATCGCGTTTAGCGTACGTTACAAAAGCCACCGTAACTTTTCCGAGGTGCGGGCTCGTGCCTCCTTCGAACGGGTCTTCGCTCGCGCCAATTGTTACGTTGGAAAGAATGGACTCAACCATTTTGTTGTTTTTGCCCACTACACTCGTTACTCTTTTTTCAACAATGCTGGTGATTGAATCCGTCACGCGTTGGTCGGTTCCAATCGGCATCTGGACGTAAGTGAAAATAAAATTTGGGTCGCCATGTGGAAAGAATACCACAGGTGGTTTCCGAACGCCCGTGAACCAGATCGAGAAAATAAATAATACAATGACACCAGCGACTACATACAGCGGACGATATCTATACAAGCACCAACGAATAATATTTTTATATCCACTTTGAACACGTGGCCACCCGTTGGTTTGGAAAGCAGTGATCACCCGCTCCAAGACGAAGCGGTGCAACGAGTAGATGCCGAAAATAAATACTGTGAAGTTGCCTATGCCAACGGAACGAGTTGCGTAAAACAGAATGGCAATCGCTGCAAAAATCACCAAAGAGATTTTGTAACCCTTTGTGAATTTTTTGCGGCTGTGGTCGTGATCGTGCACGCCCATGAAGTCAGCAGCAAATACAGGGTTCATGATGTAAGCCACCACCAACGAAGCGAGTAACGCAATGATCAACGTGATCGGCAGGAATTTCATGAACTCACCGATTGTGCCGGGCCAGAAGGCGAGAGGAACAAATGGAGCAAGCACCACTAATGTTCCAGACAAAACTGGAAGGAATACTTCACCGGCTGCAATCTTGGCAGCTTTGCGAATAGGTACTTTACCATTATTGAAAACACGGTGCGTGTTTTCAATCACCACGATGGCGTCATCCACCACAATTCCGAGGGCAAGCAAGAATGAGAACAGCGTCATCAGATTCAAGGTGAAGCCGATGGTAGGGAAAATGAGGAATGCGATAAAACTGGAGACAGGAACCGAAAGCCCAACGAAGATGGCGTTGGTAGCGCCCATGAAAAACATGAGCACAATCGTTACTAAAATAAAACCAATGATGATGGTGTTGATCAGGTCGTGCACGGTAGTGCGTGTGTTCACACTCTGGTCGGCCGTGATCGTTACTTTCACGCCTGGGGGCAAAATGTTTGCTTCGAAATCTTTTACGATCTCATTGATTTTGTCGGCTGCATTGATCAGGTTTTCACCACTCCGTTTCACGATGTTGAGTGTGATTACATTCTTACCATCGAGGCGCGCAAAACTCTCTTGCTCTTTGTGCGAGTCAACCACTTCGGCTACATCTTTCAAATAAATTTTTCCGCCTTTGATCGAACCGATCACGGTGTTGCCGATTTGTTCGGCATTGCTGTATTCGCCATTGACGCTGAGCGAACGCTTCATTCCATCCACGGATAGCTGACCGCCAGAAATAATTTTGTTTTCAAAATTGATTGCACTTGAAATGTCATCCAAGCTTACACCAGCAAGCGCAGCCTTGAACATGTCAACATTAATTTGGATTTCGCGATCGAGTGCACCGATGATATCCACCCTGCGGATTTCGGTTAGGGTTTCAATGCGGTCTTGCATCTGATCGGCATATTTCTTTAAGGTCTTCAAATCGTATTCGCCCGAAAGGTTGACGTTCATGATGGGCACTTCTGAAAAATCGATGTCCCTCACTTGCGGTTCATTGGGCAAGCTCGAGGGCACCGGAGGCAAATCAGTTTTGGCTTTGTCCACCGCTTCTTGCACTTCGCGCTTGGCTTCCTTCACTTCTATATCGGTTTCAAACTCGATGATTATGTTTGAAAAGTCTTGAACGGAGTTGCTGGTTATTTTTTTAATGCCGGCAATCGACTTCACTTGTTTTTCGATCTGTTTGGTTACAAGATTCTCTACATCTTCGGGCGATGCGCCAGGGAAAACCGTGGCCACATAAATTTGAGGCAACACGATCTCCGGAAAATTTTCTTTCGGCAAACTGTTGAACGTCATCACGCCAGCGAGGCAGATGATGGCTGTTGCCACGTATATGACCACCTTGTTATCAACAGACCAACTGGTTGGCTTAAATTCTTTTTCAGTGTCTTTCATTTTTGTAGTCTTTAGTATTGAGTCCTTTGTCCTTAGTCTTGAGTTGCATTTACTAATGACTCAAAACTTATGACTATCGACTATATTTTGATTAGTTCGCCATCGTTCAAACCCTGGAAGCCCACGGTGATAATTTTATCTCCGGCCTTCAAGCCTGATTTGATTTGAGCCAAGCTGCCATAAACGCCCACCACTTCTACTACTCTTCTGCGGGCCACCAAGTTGGTGCCATCACTTTCGGCTATGTACACTACTTTCTCGCCATTGATTTCCAGCACCAAATTCACAGGCACACAAAGTGCGGCTGCTTCAGAGTGGAACACAATGCGAAGCACGGCCGTCATGTTCGGGCGCAAGTAGGAGGCAGAGGGAAGCTTCACTTCCATGGGGAAGGAGCGCGTGAGCGCATCAATGTTGCGGCCCACAAAAGTGACGCGCGCATCAATGCTCTTGTCGAGGTCGGGAAAAGAAACGATAGCCTTATTTCCTTTTTCAATCTTGGTGATGTATGCTTCCGATACCTTGGCCGAGGCTTTTAGGTCGTTGGTGTTGATCACACGAAACACCGGCACACCCGGGGCCACATTTTCGCCTACCTTGATATTTACGGTTTCTACAGTGCCATTGATGGGCGATTTGATTTTCGTCATTTCATTTTGCTCGTTCAGCGTGGCCAGCTTGCGCTCTAAACTTTCTTTATTGTTTTTGGCTTGAAGGAATTGAATCTCCGTTCCAATTTTTTGTTCCCACAGATTTTTTTGACGATCGTAAACGGTGTTGGCCAAATCAAGTCCTGATTTCAGTTCGTCAGTGCTGCGCACAATAATGGAGTTGTCAATCTGTGCCATGATCTGCCCTTGCACAACAGTTTCACCTTCGCGTGCAAAAACATGCGTCACCACTCCGGCTGCTTTCGCCCCCATCTGAATGTTGTCGATGGAAACAATGCTGCCTTGCGTTTGCACATAATGATCGAAAGGGCGCAGGGCCAACACGGCCACGTTCACCTCTTTCATTTTTACTTTAGCGGCTTGCGGGTTTTCTTTGGCCACTTCTTTTTCGAGGCCTTCAATTTTTTTGGAAAGCTCTGAGTGTTGCTTCTTCAGTGCTTCGAGCTGCGTGGTTTTGCTTTCGGGCTTGCCGCTGCAAGAGGCAAGGACGGCCACTAAAATTACCGCACTTGTGTTTTGGATGGTGAGTAAAGATTTCATGTCAGGTTATCGTTGGGAGTTGTTTAATTTATTTTGAAAGTATTTTTCCGTAAGATTTTTCTAAATCAACGGAAGTGATCAGGGCATCGTACAATGCTGCGTAATAGTTCGTTTGCGCTTCCTTCAATGAAGCATCAGCGGTGATCACTTCAATGTTTGATCCGATCCCCTGCTGATATTTTATTACCGATACTTTGTAAACTTCATCGGCTAATTCCAAATTGTCTTTTTGATTTTTTAAGGTCTCTAAATTGGAATTGAATGTGATCAAATTTTGGTTTTGTTCCATGTCAATCTGATTTTTCAAAAGTGATTTAGAGTTTTCCAATTGCTGCCACTGTATTTTCTTTTGTTGGATCTGATTGCTTTTCCTTAGTCCATCGAAGATGGGAAGGTTAGCACGGATGCCAAACACACCAAACGATTTCCAGTTAGAGCCAAACTTGATAAACTGATCATAGGCTGAAGTTCCGTAACTCGCACCATAATTTCCATAAAGATCAAGTCGAGGCAAATATTGTGATTTGGTGTTTCTAATATCCAGTTGCACCAGTTGACTGTTCACTTCCAGCTTGCGGTATTCTACCCGGTTGCTGTAATTAAAATTCTTGCTGAAGTCGTCATCCAATACCTCTAGTTTAATCGATTCAAGATTGTCTGTTAATACAATAGGTTGAGACATGGGCAGGCCCATTTGAAACTTTAATAAGTTGCCGCTGATCTCAACACCCAGCGTGGTAGTTCTTTTAAGATTGACAATATTGTTGAACTGAACTTGAATCCGACTAACGTCAATCTTCTCACTGAAGCCATTGTTATACATTACCTTCGTTTGCGAAAGCAAAGAATCAAGACGTTGGTAATTTTTGTTAACCAAATCAAGCCGTTCCTTATTAACGAGAACTGAATAGTAAGCTTTTTTAATGGCGATGATCAGATCGGTCTTTGTGCTCACCAAGTCTTGCCGGGATAACTCCGTATAAACTTGGCTTGCCTTTAGGCCAACAAAGTAAGATCCGTTGAAGATCATTTGGTCAACATTCAATGACGATCGGCCCAAATATTGTGTCCCGAATTTTACGGGTACATATTCTACCCCAGGTGCCACTGCCCCAGGCGGAAAAAAACTTGCCGGCAAAAAAGTAGTGGGGATGATAAAGTTGCTGCCCAAATCGGCAGTAGCACCAATTTGTGGCAAACCACTCGCCAGTGTTTCTCTTACCTTGGCGCGAGCAGATTCAATGGAGGAGTTTGAATTCTTTAAGTTGGGATTATTTTCTAAAGCATAATCAATGCACTGTTG
This sequence comes from Bacteroidota bacterium, assembly GCA_043780615.1. Lineage (GTDB taxonomy): Bacteria > Bacteroidota > Bacteroidia > Cytophagales > Cyclobacteriaceae > ELB16-189. The sequence goes on from JAYWDN010000154.1 coordinate 9,489, forward strand.
CAACGTGTATGACTGAACAGACGAAGGCTGCGAGGACTGTGCCGAAGCTTGTGAAGCCAACAGCCAGCACGGGATCAATAAAACTAATTTGTAAAAGGACTTCATATGACCGGGATGTTTAATTGTTTGTGATTGCTTTCTTTGTATTTCTGATAAAGTTTTTTTCCTTTTTCGGTGCAGAGGCCGAAGATGAAATGTTCAAATACTTGTGCCTGCACATCGGCCAATTTGAATTTCCCTTTCGGGAAAATTGTTTCGTTACAACAGTCTTCGATGGTGGCCAACCGAAATGAGGCAAAAATTTCTGGGTCAACCTCCGGGCGGAAATAGCCTTCTTCAATCCCCTGTTTTAAATTGCGCACCACCGCAAACCGGATGATGTTGTTCTTATAGTCCACCCACAAAGCCCAAGCTTTGGTATGGTATTTCTGAATATCGAATAGGAGCGAAGGATTGTTTTCTTCCATCTGTTGGCGCAGCACAAGGGCAATCTTATGAAGTTCTTCCACAGCGTTTTTAGATCCAATGGCAATGCTCTCGTGCACCTTGGTTTGTTCGGCAAGGTGCACGTGCAGCACCACGTTCACCAGTTCATCTTTGTCGGCAAAATGCTGGTACAAAGTCTTCTTAGATACCGACAAGTGCCGGGCAATATCGTCCATCGAAATGCTGCGGATGCCGTATTTGGTAAACAGCCCTTCTGCCCCTTTGATGATCTTTTCTTTGGTTTCTATTTCTTCCATAACGGCACAAAACTATGGAAACTTTTAACAAATCAAAAGTTTCCATAGTTTATCATTACGCCATTTTCTTATAAAGGTTTCGTTTTTTAAGAAAGAATCAGATTTTTTTTAGAGTTCTTTCATTGAGCTGCACCTGTATTTTTCTCAGATCTGACCTCTGGTGTGCAGCACCACTTGTCTTTCATTTTCTGTTTGAAGCGCTCGCGGTCTTCGGGGTTCATGGTGTTCCATTTTTCTTTCCAGTAGGGGCGCCACTGGCCGCTGTGGCCGTGTTGCTTTTTGGCAAAGGTCCAAAACAAAATTTTTGTGAGCGTGAGCAGCCCTAGTGCCTGCCAGAAATTAATTGCTGGCCCATGAAATAATTCGGGCACAAGCCAGTTCCACAAGAGCATGGTCGTCAGTCCAACCACCCCGATGGCCAACAAACCAAAGGCCACCATCTTCACTATCCAATTTCCTCTTTTCATATTGTTATCAGTTAAATCGTAATTCGTAATTTTTTAATTTGTAATCTTTATATCAAGTCGTCACATCGTCATAAAATTTTTGCAGTCTTTTTCTTAGCGCGATGATGGCATACCGCTTTCGCGAAAGCAGTGTGTTGATCGATACGCCTGTTTCTTCTGCGATCTCGCGAAATCCTTTTTCTTCAATTTCATTTTGAATAAAGATTTCTCGTTGGTCGGCAGGCAATTCGGCAAGTGCCTCGGTGATCTCATCCCAAATGGCTTCGCGCAAGAGCGTTGCCTCTGGGCTACTGTCGAGGTCGGGCAAAATTTCTTGCAGGGTCAGTGGCACATCATCGTCCTTGCCCGAGAGCAGTTCAAAGTCGGTGCGCTGCGGCCGTGCAGCATCCCTTCGGTAGCGGTCGATAATTTTATTTCGCGCCACACTGTAGAGCCACGAAGTAGCGCGGTCAATGGACACGATCGCCTCGAAGCCAGAGACAAACTGGTAGAACACATCTTGCAAAATGTCTTCCGCCTCCTCCACCGATGACACACGGCTGCGGATAAACCCGAGCAGTTTGTCTTTCTCTTTCAAGAAAGTGGTCTGTTGTATTTGAGACATGGCCAAGTCCATCGCCTGCATTGTTTTTTTATAAAGACGGAGCGATGACAGATTTTATTTTAAAAGAATTCAATATTTCTGTAAAGTTGGATAAATCTATTTACAATGAGCAGAAGTCATTCATTGCCAGATGAAATAATTTCAAGAAAATCACCCTCATCCGAGATCGGTTTCCTGCCGATTTTTTATTTGAGTTGACTCAACGAGAAACAAAATCTATAAGGTCACAAATTGTGACCTTATAGAACGGCAGGCAAGCGGTTTCAGTAAACATCCAAATCATGCGCGTGTTTGTAAAGCTGCGCCAACTGATTACTTTTTACAAAACCCTTTTCGAGAAAATAGAAAAATTAGAGACTTCAGACAGCGAGAAGAATAAGCACATCAAAAATATCTATAACCTTATTAAGGGCAAGCACGACAAAGTAATCCTTGCTAAGAATATGAACCGGTTGTTACAGTTTGTTCCGAACGGAAGGTTAGAAATTATTGATAGCGGCCACAACCAACTTATTACAATGGCAAAAGATCTTATAATTATTTGAACCCAAAATTATAGCCAATACTGACAAGTACGGGCGGTGGCGAAGGGATTGAAATGTTCGGGTTACTCTTTAAGAAATTGTAATCCCGATCGAACTCGCTGGAGCGGAACGGGATGATCAATTGAAAATGCCAATAGGTTTCTTCGTTGCGCCTCGATTTGCTCATGAACCCTAGACCTACCGATGGCCCATAGTAAAGTTTGTTGTATCCAGACAGGCCTCGAACGGTGATTGCGGTATTGTAACCATACATGAAACTAAATGTGGGCATCACTTTCTTTTGAGGTTGCGCTCTTGCCATTATTCCAATATTGTACCCGAAGCCTGTAATTGCATAACCACCGCCCGCAAAGATGCCAACGTGTGGGTCGGGCAGATAAATAAACCGTGCACCAAAGCCCCCGTAGTCTATGCCAAACCCAAAGCCTTCTTCAAAATGGCCAGGGTTGTGTGCTGCCTTCGAGGAAGAGGGTGATAAAAAGTCTTTGCTTTTCATGGGTGATGTCACTGGCTTCTCTGACGGGATCAATTCGTTGCCCACATAAATCAAAATGTCAGTGGCCAAGAGTTTATGCAACATCTCGGGCTGCTTCCCGCTCTCTTGTGCGTTTTCAAATTTGATCGAATAGATCTCGCCCAGCCCCAGCGTGCCCGCTTTGGTCTTCAAAAAATCGCCCGATAAAAAAACAAGCTCGGTTTTTAGTTTCACGCTGTCGCGCAAGGCGATGGTAGCGTTTTGTGCCTGCCCCATTTGCCAAACTGCCAAGGCCAGAAGGAAGAAAAGCGGTTTCATCGTTATATTTTTTTTTCCGAAAGATGAATATTTCCCTTTAAAATTCTTAATCCATAGAAATCATTTTAATTTTGGGCTTACCTCCGCCCACATGATCGTTTTCTTTCGCACCAACAGCTCCCTCGTTTATGCTGTCAGTGCCTCGCAAAAATTTGAAATCCAAGACTATGAAAAACTGACTTGGCTATTTGGCGGGGCCAAACCGTTTCCCGAAAAGGAAATGAAAGGCATCTTCATCGGTCCGCGCAAAGAGATGGTCTCACCGTGGAGCACCAATGCGATGGAGATCACGCAGACGATGGGCATCGCTGGCATCGAACGGATAGAAGAGTTTGTGGAAGTGCAGGGGGACACCACTGCGCACGACCCGATGCTGCAGCGTGTTTACACGTTGCTCGACCAAGAAATATTTTTGATCCAACACACCCCCGAGCCCATTATTGAAATAGAAAACATTGCCACCTACAATGAACGTGAAGGGCTGGCATTGAATGCCGAAGAGGTGGATTACCTCAGCGAGGTGAGCAAGGGGCTGGGGAGGAAACTGACCGACAGTGAAGTGTTTGGGTTCTCGCAAGTGAACAGCGAACACTGCCGTCATAAAATTTTCAACGGCACTTTTATCATCGATGGAAAAGAAAAAGAGTCCACACTCTTTCAGCTCATCAAAAAAACATCGAAAGAAAATCCCAACTTTTTAGTTTCAGCTTACAAAGACAACGTGGCTTTTGTGAAAGGGCCGAGGGTAGAGCAATTTGCGCCCGCACGACAAGACATTCCCGATTTTTTCCAAACGCAAGAATTTGATTCTGTCATTTCGTTGAAGGCGGAGACACATAATTTCCCCACAACGGTTGAGCCTTTCAACGGTGCGGCCACGGGTTCGGGCGGTGAGATCCGTGATCGGCTCGCTGGAGGAAAAGGTTCGTTGCCGCTAGCAGGTACGGCAGTGTACATGACTTCATATCCGCGATTAGAAAACGGAAGGCCGTGGGAGAAAAAATTTGATGAACGAAAATGGCTGTATCAAACGCCCCTCGAAATTCTGATCAAGGCTTCGGATGGTGCTAGCGATTTTGGAAATAAATTTGGGCAGCCCCTCATCTGTGGAAGCGTGCTCACCTTCGAACATTTTGAAAACAAAAAGAAGTTTGGCTTCGATAAAGTGGTGATGCAAGCGGGTGGCATTGGCTACGGCAAAGAGAAAGACAGCAAAAAAGAGCACCTGCAAGCGGGCGATAAAATTGTAATTCTCGGTGGCGATAATTATCGCATTGGCATGGGCGGAGGCGCGGTGTCGTCAGTGGCCACAGGCGTGATGAGCAATGCGATAGAACTCAATGCGATTCAGCGCTCGAACCCCGAGATGCAAAAGCGTGTGATGAATGCCATCCGAGCGATGGTGGAAGCGGATGTAAATCCGATCGTGTCCATCCACGACCACGGTGCAGGTGGCCACCTTAATTGTTTATCCGAGCTGCTCGAAGAAACAGGCGGCACTATTAATATAGACAAACTCCCGGTGGGCGATCCAACTCTTTCCGACAAAGAAATCATCAGCAACGAATCGCAAGAAAGGATGGGCCTCGCGATTCACGAAAAAGATGTTGCGCTGTTGAAAAAAATTGCCGACCGCGAACGTGCGCCACTCTATGTGGTAGGCATGGCCACGGGCGATCAAAAATTAATTTTCAAGAATGCCAAGAACGGGATCAACCCCGTTGACTTAAAATTGGAAAACCTTTTTGGGTCATCGCCAAAAACAATTCTTACCGACCAAACACAACACCATTCTTTTGCAGAAATAAAATACGAAGAAGAAAAATTTGAAGAGTACCTCCACCAAGTTCTGCAACTCGAAGCCGTAGCGTGCAAAGATTGGTTGACCAACAAAGTGGACCGCTGTGTTTCGGGCAAAGTAGCGACACAGCAAACGTGCGGTGAAATTCAATTGCCGCTAAACAATGTGGCCGTGATGGCGATGGATTTTTCAAGCCATAAAGGAGTGGCCACAGCCATCGGTCACGCACCCGCTGCCGCGCTCATCGATGCCGCGGCCGGAAGCAAACTGGCCATTGCCAAAGCACTCACCAACTTGGTGTGGGCGCAACTCACGCATGGGTTGAAAGGCGTTTCGCTCAGCGCGAATTGGATGTGGCCCGCAAAAAATGAAGGCGAGAACGCGCGCCTTTATGAAGCAGTCAAAGCCGTGAGTGATTTTGCTTGCAAATTGGGAATCAATATTCCTACCGGAAAAGATTCGCTGTCGATGGCGCAAAAATATCCTCCCGATAGCAATCGGGATGGGTTCACGGTGCTTTCGCCCGGCACGGTGATCATCTCGGCCGTGGCCGAAGTGGAAGACATCCGCAAAACCATTTCACCGGATTTGAAAAATAGCGTAGGCTCAAAAATTATTTACATCGATTTTTCTAAAGATGAATTGAAATTAGGCGGCAGCAGCTTCGGGCAAATTGTGAATGGCCTTGGCGAACATGCACCCACCATCACCGATGAAAATTATTTTAGAAATGCTTTCGAAGCCGTACAGCAACTGATCAAACAGGATTTGATTTTGGCTGGCCACGATATTTCTTCGGGCGGATTGATCACCACTTTATTAGAAATGTGTTTTCCAACTTCTGGTGTTGGATTGAATGTTGATTTGAAAAGTTTTAAAAGTGACTTGATCAAAACCCTATTTAGTGAAAACCCAGGCATTGTAATTCAAGTTGAAAATGTTCAAGCGGTCGCGAGTGTCTTAACTAAAAATGAAATTCAATTCGAAGTGATCGGAGAAGTCACCAGTTACCAGATGCCAGATGCCAGCAACCGGAAACTGGTAACTGGAAATATGGAATTTAATATCGATTTGTTGCGCGATAATTGGTTTCACACTTCCTATCTCTTCGACAAAATCCAACGCCCCAAGGGTCACGCTGAAATCAGAAAGTCAACTATTTTTAAACAGAAATTAGAATATAAATTTCAACCAAAGTTTGATGGAAAGTTTTCTACGTATGGACTTGATCCCAAACGAAAAACAAAATCGGGGATAAAGGCAGCGATCATCCGCGAGAAAGGAGTGAACAGCGACCGCGAGATGGCGTATGCACTTTACTTAGCCGGCTTTGATGTGAAAGATGTGCACATGACCGATCTGGTTTCGGGCCGCGAAGATTTAAGCGAAGTGAACTTGATCATTTTTGTTGGAGGCTTTTCAAACAGCGATGTGCTCGGTGCAGCCAAAGGTTGGGCGGGTGCTTTTCTCTACAATCCAAAAGCAAAGGCTGCCTTGGATAATTTTTATAAACGCGATGACACGCTGAGCCTTGGTGTGTGCAACGGTTGCCAGCTGATGATGGAGTTGGGTTTGCTTTATCCCGAGTGGCAAGAAAAAATGCACCACAATGAATCGGGAAAATTTGAGTGTACCTTTCTCACTATCGATATTCCAAAAAATAATTCGGTGATGCTTTCCAGTTTTGCTGGCGCGCGCTTGGGCGTTTGGCTGGCGCATGGCGAAGGGCAATTCAAATTGCCCAACGATACTTCACTTTATAATGTAGCGGCTACTTACACCTATGCCGAATATCCCGGCACACCCAATGGGTCTGATTTTTCTGTGGCTGCGTTGTATTCAAAAGATGGAAGACATTTGGCCATCATGCCGCACATCGAGCGCAGCTTGTTTGCGTGGAACTGGCCGCACTACACCCGCGATAAAAAGACTGATGAAGTGGGCCCGTGGATGGAAGCTTTTGTTAATGCACGAGAGTGGGTGAAACTGCGAATCAAAAAATAATTTAGAGATTAAAATGTGGGTGTGCCCAATTGCCAATCGCGCCATTTTTTTTATTTTTGATTTACAAACAAACCCACACAATTGTTGGTAGGCGGATCTTTGGGATTCAATTCAATAACTGATAAGGCGACTTCGGGTAGCACCACAAGCACAGTGGGCACTACAACTACATTTACCATCAGTCCCAATTTCGGTTATTTCGTAATCGATAACCTCGCTATTGGTGGCAATATTTCATACATCAGTAGCAAAGATGAGCTAAGTAGCGTTGGCGGTAGTATCACAGGTTCTGGATTTACATTTAGCCCTTTGGCACGCTATTATTTTGGGCCTGGAATTTTTGGTCAGGGAACATTTGGTTTTGGTTCAGCAAAAGATGGATTTTCAGCAGGGTCTACTTCTAGTACCATCAATTATACGGTTAGCGTTTGGTCGCTTGGTGCTGGCTACGCCTATTTTTTAAATGACCATATCGCCATTGAGCCTATCCTCATATGCCAATCAACTTCGCGGAAGGCAGTGGTTCAGGAAGTTCAAAAGATGTTTTTAGCGGCTTAGCTTTTAATATTGGTATCCAGGCCTACCTTGGCGACCGCGGAAGCAAATAGAAATATCTATTCGAGGATAATTTTTCTCTTAAGGGCATCTCTAAAAACCTATCTTTTTATTACCTCAACCCTTCACCCTTCTCCAGAAGAGAAGGGTACAAGGAGTTTTTAGAGGTCCCCTTAATAAATTGAAAAGACTACTCAGCAATGGGCAGTCTTTTTTATTTTAAGAGATTTGCATTCGTTCTTAAAAAAAAGCCGATACACTTTCTGTGCATCGGCTTTTTAATTGCCAGTTTGAGCTTGTCGAAAACTGACTTAGTAATTCTTATGCTATCTGCGCCTGCAGTTTTGAGGCGAGCACCGACTTGGGCACTGCGCCCACCTGCTTGTCAACGATCTGGCCGTTTTTGAAAACGAGAAGGGTAGGGATAGAGCGCACTCCATAGCGGGCAGTTATTTCTGGATTTTCGTCCACGTTCAGTTTGGCAACCACCGCCTTGCCTTCGTAATCGGCAGCTAGTTCTTCTACTAATGGCCCAATCATCTTGCAGGGGCCGCACCACTCTGCCCAGAAGTCCACCAACACGGGCTTGTCGCTTTTTAGGGTTTCATCAAAATTCGCGTCTGTCAGTTCTTTTGTCTTGCCCATGGCTTATAAAATTTATTGTTAATTTTTGTAGTCCGCTATCGAACACAAATATAAATGAAATTAGTTCCGCTCACGGAGATTAGCGCTAAACAAAAGTCGTGAGCTTGACATTTTGGATTTATAGTTTTTGATGTGCAGATTTAGGATTGTTGGTCAGGCGACCAACAATAACCAAGGGAGTTCTTCCTGCAATTGCTTTACATCCGTTGGCAACCCTTCTTTAGGAAGATCATTCAATTTGATTTTGGATTTTACTTTCTTCACTGGCTTTCCTTGAAATCTTGTTACCCGATAATGTATGACCCTGAAGCCAACTCCATATTTAGATCCCAATTTACGATAGGTTGTATCGCCCAACAAATATTCTGCTAATGGATTCTTGTTCTTGGATGGGTTTCTCTGATTCATCTTGTTTACACGTTAATTCGTGTAAACCTATTTCAGGACGAGACATTATTTCTTGCTCAAAAAATCCCACACCAAACTACTTGCACCTAAAATCGGAGCGGCTTGGTTTTGCAGTGCCGAGGGCAGCACTTTTATTTTGCCCCTGAACACGGGCATCAGGTTGGCCTCCATGTGTTTGATGGTGGGGTTGAAAAGCAAGTCGCCCGCCAATGATAGCCCTCCAAATAAAAAGATTGCTTCAGGGTCGGTGTGCACTGCGGTCTCGGCCAGCTTCAAGCCAAGGATTCTGCCCGTGTATTCAAATGCCTCTTTTGCTACCTTGTCGCCACGATGTGCGGCCTCGGTGATCATTTCTGTACTCAAGTTGTCAAAGCTGATGCTGCGCAGTTCGCTGGGTTCTAAATGATCGGCCAATAATTTATACACGGTTCGTTTGATGCCCGTGGCAGAGACATAGGTTTCGAGGCAGCCGCGTTTGCCACAGCTGCAATAGCGGCCTGCGGGGTTGACCGAAGTATGGCCCAGCTCTGCGGCTATGCCGTGATGTCCGTTTACCAAAATGCCGTTGCACACAATGCCACCGCCAAGGCCAGTGCCCAAGGTGATGACAATAAAATCTTTCATGCCTTTGGCGTTGCCATAGATCATCTCGCCAACGGCTGCCGCGTTGGCATCGTTGGTGAGGATACACGGCACATTAAGTTCCTGGGTAAACATGTTTGCCAACGGCAAAGTGCCTTTCCATTTTAAGTTGGTGGCTTGCTCTATGTTTCCGGTATAGTAGTTTCCGTTGGCAGCACCGATGCCAATGCCAACAACAGAGGAGCCTGCGGGTAGTTCTTTAAAGCTGTTGCGCAAAGTAACGACCACAGCTTTAAAATAATCATCGAACTCTTCAAAGGCAGTGGTTTGAATATAGCCTTGTTGCAACACGTTTCCTTCGCGATCAACAATGCCAAACTTGGTGTTGGTGCCGCCAATGTCAATGCCTACGGTGAGTTCTTTCATGTTGGAAATTAAATGGAAAGGATTTTTGCAATCCGCAAGGCCTCGGTATCGATCTCATGGCGACTGCCCACGATGGTGTCAAAATTATTAAAAACAATTTTGTTGTTGCGCATGCCCACCATGGCATTGCTTTCTCCGTTGATCAACCCTTCTACTGCGGCCACCCCCATTTTACTGGCGAGCACACGATCAAAATAGGTTGGAGTGCCGCCCCGCTGCAAGTGGCCGAGTATGGTGACTTTGATGTCGAAATAATTGTTGCGCTCAGAAAACTTTTTGGCCAGATCCAAAGCACCTCCAATTTTTGAACCTTCGGCTACTACCACCAAGCTTGACTTTTTATTCGTCTTTCCGCCTTCATCTAATTTGGCGAAGAGCTCATCGAGGGTCATCGTTTCTTCGGGGATGATGGTGGCCACGGCACCTCCGGCTATGCCGCAGTTGATGGCAATGTAGCCCGAGTTGCGGCCCATCACTTCAATAAAAAAAAGTCGGTTGTGCGAGATGGCCGTGTCGCGGATTTTATCGATGGCTTCCACGGCCGTGTTGGTGGCCGTATCAAAACCAATAGTATAGTCGGTGCCACCGAGGTCATTGTCGATCGTGCCCGGAATACAAATGGACGGGACTCCAAACTCTTCAGAGAAAACATGGAGCCCCGCAAACGTACCATCGCCACCAATGGCCACTAAAGAGTCGATTTCGTTTTTCTGTAAATTGTCGAATGCTTTTTTCCTTCCCTCTTTAGTACGGAACTCTTCACTGCGTGCCGTTTTTAAAATAGTGCCGCCTCTTTGTAGGATGTTGCCCACCGCGCGCGCGCCCAATTTCACCATGTCGCCAGCAATCATGCCTTCATACCCTTGCATAATTCCAAAGACTTCCTTCTTATAATATATGGCAGTGCGCACCACTGCACGGATGGCCGCGTTCATGCCGGGAGCATCGCCCCCCGAAGTCAACACACCGATTTTTGAGATTTTGGGTTTCATTAATAAAAGAAAATCAAAAATACTTTATCCCCACTACATGGCAAGCCTTCTTCTTTTTATTTAGATCAAGGTTTTGATTTCAATCGTTTGAAATGATCGATCAATCCGTTGGTGGATGAATCGTGCGAAGTGGTTAGCGCTGTGGAGGATAGTTCTGTCAATATTTTTTTTGCAAGTACTTTTCCAAGTTCCACTCCCCATTGGTCGAAACTGAAAATATTCCAGATAATTCCTTGCACAAAAATTTTGTGTTCGTAGAGGGCAATCAAACTTCCCAATGTTCGTGGGTCGAGTTGTTTGAATAAAATTGAATTGGTCGGTTTGTTTCCAGCAAACACTCGGAAGGGGGTTTGAAAATTTATTTCATCTTCTGATAGGCCTGTCGTACTTAATTCTTGCACCGTTTCTTCTAACGTTTTTCCCGTCATCAGTGCTTCTGTCTGTGCAAAGAAGTTAGACATTAATTTATCGTGGTGGTCGCCAATTGGGTTGTGACTGATGGCAGCGGCAAGGAAATCGCAGGGGATCATCCTTGTGCCTTGGTGGATCAATTGATAAAAGGCATGTTGCCCGTTGGTGCCGGGCTCGCCCCAAATCACCGGCCCTGTTTGATACAACATAGGATTGCCCGATCGGTCAATTGATTTTCCGTTGCTCTCCATATTGCCCTGCTGAAAGTAGGCGGCAAAGCGATGTAAGTATTGATCGTAAGGTAAGATGGCCTCGCTACTGGCATCAAAAAAATTGACGTACCAAATTCCAATCAGGGCCAACAGCACAGGGATATTTTTTTCAAAGGGCTCGTTGCGAAAATGGTTGTCAAGGGCATGCGCACCATCAAGCAACTGCAAAAAATTATCAAACCCAATGGTACATGCAATTGACAAGCCGATGGAAGACCACAACGAATAACGGCCACCTACCCAATCCCAAAACACAAACATGTTCTCAGGGGCTATGCCAAATGCTATTACTGCTTTTGCGTTGGTCGATACGGCCACAAAAT
>JAYWDN010000155.1:0-21040 GCA_043780615.1 Bacteroidota bacterium
AGAGAATACATTTTTCATTTTCATGTGAGGTTAAGTTTATTTTGGTTTTTATTAATTGTTAAACGAGAATATAGTTAGTGAATTGTGTTAGTTGCCTTCGCCATCTACGGTGATGGTTTTTACTTTTCCGTTGATCTCTACGGTGATCTTATTATCGCAGCTGCCATCGCCATAGTCAACAGTATATTGCCTGGTTTCCTTGCCAGTGATCGTAATCACTTTTGTGCCGCTCACCGGGATGAATACTTTGTAAGGCTCTTCGGCACACGATCTTTTGTGCACTAACTGCTTTGTGATTTGCATCAGGTACGTGTTGCCATTTTTATTGGTGCCAGCGGCCGTGCCGTTTGCTCCAGTGGTATGAGCCAGCGTAATCCATTGGTCATCGACAGGTGTTTTCGCACGGATCCACTCTCTAGTCAAGTCATGTTCTCGGGTAATGAATTTGCCATCGCTAAAAGTCACTTTGCCGCCTGTAAGGATAGATTCAAACTCTAAGTATCCTAACGTAGTGGAGTCGGCACTCAACTTGGTGATCACCGAGTCCACACCTTCTACGTGAATAGCATTTCTGCGAAAATCGGAATGAATACTGAAGTAAGATCCCGGTGCCCAGCGCCTTCCGCTATAATTAATTACGATAGTGCCCGAGCGTTTCACATTATGCTTGTCGGAGCAAGTAGGATCAAAAGTAATAGTGATTGTTCCTTTGGGTGCATCTTTGCTGCTGCCAGTTCGGGTAATGGTGACCTTGGCGCATTTTAATCGATCATCGCGATCACCAACATTAACTGGATCGCTCGACACACGGCCACCGCTATAAGTAGCCGAAGACATGCCAATCAAGGTATTGCTGGCCATGTCTGAAGATTCTGTGGTGTAAGCCGCTGAGGCCGATTCCGCGTTCACGTTTTGCGTGTCGCTGGCGGTGAGGATTTCACTGTCTTTTTGGCAAGAAGCCAGCACTACAACGAATGCGGCTATTGCCAAAGCGGTATTCTTTATGCTGAAAAGGTTTTTCTTGGTTTTCATGGAGGTTTTTTGTTTGTTTTGTTGCTTGGAGTTATAGGCCAAGGCAAAGTTTAATCTTTATTCAAAAATATTTTAGCGGATGCAAGTTTTTCGTAGAATCGGTATGTTTTCGGCAAAGGCCAGCATGCTCGTGTTGATGACGGTTTTCACGGCTGTGGTAACCCCAAGCTACGCCCAGCTGAAAATAGCCAAACTAAAATACAATGGCGGTGGCGATTGGTACGCCAACAAAACCGCGCTGCCCAACCTGATCAAATTTTGCAATCAAGAATTGGGAACGTCCATCAACGAAGAAGAAGATGACGTGGAAGTAGGCAGCCCTGCGCTGTTCGATTATCCGTACCTCTATTTGACAGGCCACGGCAATGTAGAATTCTCGTCTGCAGAGGCGGCCAACCTTCGCAACTATCTGATCGGTGGCGGATTCTTGCACGTGGACGACAACTATGGTCTCGATAAATTTATTCGGTTAGAATTAAAAAAAGTTTTTCCTGAATTGGAGCTGGTAGAAATTCCTTTTACACATTCGGTCTATCACCAAAAATTTGATTTCCCAAACGGCCTGCCCAAAGTGCACGAACACGATGGCAAGCCGGCACAAGGCTTTGGACTTTTTTATGAAGGCCGACTAGTTGTTTTTTATTCCTTTGAATGCGACCTCGGCAACGGCTGGGAAGACCAGCGCATCTACAACGACCCCGAAGCCAAACGACAAGAAGCATTGAAGATGGGTGCCAACTTGATTTCGTTTTGTTTTACAGCGCATTAGGTGTCAAGTCACTTCAAAGTGTCAGACACCTTACGGGCACTCTTTAGATTCAGACGCCTTACGAAATTTTTTCGATGACCAGATTGTGGTTGGTGTAGATGCAAATATCAGCCGCGATGTTCAAGCTTTCGCGTACAATTTCTTCGGCAGAAAGTTGGGGTGCATGTTTCTTTAGTGCCAGTGCTGCCGCTTGCGCGTACATCGCACCCGAGCCGATGGCCGCCACTTGATTGTCGGGCTCGATCACATCGCCCGTGCCCGACAGCATCAATATTTCCTCTTTGCTACACGCAATGAGCATCGCTTCCAATCTGCGCAGGTAGCGATCCATGCGCCAATCCTTTGCCAGTTCAATGGCCGCACGTTTCATGTTGCCGCCATAGGCATTCAATTTTTCTTCGAAGCGGTCGAGAAGCGTAAAGGCATCGGCTGTTGAGCCCGCAAAGCCCGTGAGCACTTTTCCTTCTTGCAGCTTACGGATTTTTTTTACGTTGCTCTTGGCAATGGTGTTGCCCATCGTGGCTTGGCCATCGCCACCAATGGCAACAGAGCCGTTGTGTTGTACTGCGAGAATGGTGGTAGCGTGGATGGGGGTCATCTGATAACTTCCAGATGTGATTTCACTCGCAAAAATTTTCTTCTATCCGATCTCGCCTTAGCTCGTTTTGAAGCTTTTTCAGTTTTTGGAAAATCTTTTTCCACAAACTCCAGAGTTGAACCATTTGGTATCTCCTCCAAAATTTTGGGATTATCGATTGCTTGTCTCAAAAAATCAAAGGTAAGCCCGATGTCCCTGTTAATTTTTTCTTTTCTGGTCATCTCTTTATTTTTTTTATGTATCGATCCCTGTAAAACTCGTACCTGTCTCTAATGTCTTGCTCGGCATAATTTAAGGCGTCTTTAAGAGACGATAACGTTATTGTTTGTTTTTCTTTATCACCATTTGGGGATAAAACATCTCGATGAAAAAATCCATGTGAACAATCATATCTCACCATTATATGCCAGCTGTCATCAATAAAGCATTCGTACTGAACAACCAAATCAACAACTTTCCCATTTTAGTCCAGATTCTAATTCGAAGCCTGTCCGTATCACTATCTCCGAGTAATTTTAAGTATGAAATTTCTTTCATCCACTCAAATCAATATCCTCACGGGGTCTTCCAACAATCCTTTCAAAGTTTTCAAAAAGGCTGAAGCAACGGCACCATCTACCGCACGATGGTCGCACGACATCGTTACTTTCATCACATTGCCCACCGCCAGCTGACCGTTCTTCACGATCGCTGTTTCTTTTATTCCGCCCACGGCCAAGATGCACGCATCGGGTGGGTTGATGATGGCCGTGAATTCTTCAATGCCAAACATGCCGAGGTTGGAAATCGTAAACGTGCTTCCTTCCCAATCGCTAGGCTGCAGTTTTTTATCGTGCGCTTTTTGGGCGAGGTCCCTTACCTCCACCGCAATGTGCGAGAGCGATTTGTTGTCGGCAAAGCGAACCACGGGCACCAGCAATCCATCATTCACGGCCACGGCCACACCAATGTGGATATGATGGTTCTTTCGCATCTTGTCGCCCAGCCAACTCACGTTCACATCGGGGTGTTGGCGCAACGCTGCGGCCACCGCTTTGATCACCATGTCGTTGAATGAAATTTTCACAGGCGCAACTTCGTTGATGCTTTTGCGTGCCTCAATGGCCTTGTCCATGTTGATCTCCATCGTCAAGTAAAAATGCGGAGCGGTGAACTTGCTTTCGGCCAGCCGTTTTGCAATCGTTTTGCGCATTTGCGACACGGCAATTTCTTCAAAGCTTTCCTCCCCTACTACTTGTGGCAACACAATCGGTGCCGAAGCTTTGGCAGATGAGGTAGATGGTTTGTAGGTTTCAATGTCATGCTTGGTGATCCGTCCGTGTTCGCCCGAGCCTTCAATTTTATTAATGTCGTAGCCTAAATCTTTTGCCATCTTCTTGGCCAAAGGCGAAGCTTTCAATCTTTCATTTTCTGAATTGGTCGAGCCGTTCGACATCGCGGCAGGTGTCTTGGCTACCGATGAAACCACCGCAACTGTTTTCATATTTTCTACAGATTTTTGTTGTTGTGCTTTCAGCAAGGTTTGCCAATCCGCATTTTTTTCTCCGATGATGGCCAGCACACCGTTAATTTTTACGGCTTCTTTTTCTTTTGCGCCTACATAAAGTACTGTGCCCGTGCTGTACGATTCGTAGTCCATCGTGGCCTTGTCAGTTTCAATTTCTGCCATCAACTCGCCCGACTTCACTTGGTCGCCCACTTTTTTATGCCACTTGGCAATCACGCCTTCGGTCATCGTGTCGCTCATCTTGGGCATCAATGCCACTTCTGCTTTGATGTTCGATGTGTCTATTGAAAGAGGAGCTGCCACGGCAACTTCTGTTTTTGTTTCTGTCTTGCCGCCCGATGCCGCAGTGGATTGTGCGCTTGCCAGCAATGCCGAGAAATCTTCGCCCTTGTTGCCCACAATTGCCAGCACGGCATTGACTTGCACGGCCTGGCCTTGCTGCGCGCCCAAGTGCAAAACCGTTCCGGCATTAAACGATTCGTAGTCCATCGTGGCCTTGTCGGTTTCGATCTCCGCCATCAGTTCGCCCGACTTCACAGAGTCGCCTACTTTTTTGTGCCACTTCGCGATCACGCCTTCGGTCATCGTGTCGCTCATCTTGGGCATGCGTACAATTTCTGCCATTTCAATTTATGATTTTAGATTTCTTGATTTACGATTTAGAATATCAAAAATAAGTCTCATTTAAGTGATTTTCAAGCGGGATTATTCAATGTTAGTTAATCTATTCTCAATGTCCATTCTCTCGTGCAAAATCCTTATTACTTCAATTTCATTTCTATTTGATTCCTTATAAAAAACCAAATGGGATTTTACCTTAGAAACTCTGTAGCCTTCCCTAATGTGTTTCATTGACTTTCCAGTTTGAGCATTTCGACTCAAATATTCTATCTCGCTTAAAATTAGATTGTAATGCCGATCGGCTTGGTCTAATGACCAATTTTTAAAAGTATAAAACCAAATTTCTTCGAGGTCATTTAGTGCAGCATTGCTTATTTTATAAGCTGCACTTTTCATAGGAACTTACTGTGAATCTTTTTTAAGTTTTCATTTGATTCAAAAATTTTAACAAACCCGCTTTTTTCTCCAATTACTAATGCTTTTCTTAATTCTTTCGTCTTTTGTTCCTCCGAAGCCAGCAATCGCAAAGCTGTTCGTATTACTTCGCTTGTCGAATTATACTTCCCTGAGGCAATTTCATTAGAGATAAATTTTTCGAAATAATCGTCCAATAATATTGATGTGTTCTTTCCCATAATTGTTGGAGTTTAATTTAATACCAATTCTTGGTATAAAGATAAGCTGAAAAAGATAATTTAAAAGTTAGGATAAACATCGTCAAGTAATGAAAAGATGTTGGGCTTAGGAGGCACTTAGAAATTTATCGTGCCGATCAACACCTCAAACAACGAAGTGGAGGGTGTCAACCCTTTGGAATACCGGAAGCCAATATCCAACTGTGGCAGCAAGCGCATCACATTAATATCAAACTTCACTTCCACACCCGTGGACATGTAGGTTTGAGTACTCGTTCTTGAAAAAGTACTGCTGCCAAATCCGTAATCAAAAAATCCATTCATTCTTACACGTTGAATATTTAAAAGTGGGCCGATAGCCACATCAGGATACCAAACCGGCATGGTGTAGTTGGCCGACATGGAATAAAAATTTTGGAAACGCAAAACACCGAGCCCTCCCCGCGGCAACGGGATTTGATTTCTGAATTGATAATTGTAATTATCTAGGATTGCATTGCCCGCTTTGCTGGCATAGAAAAATTGCTGATTGATTTGCGAATGTTGATAACCCCAATAACCCCAAATAGAATGATGCTTGAACAAGCCCGGGAAATAACTTACTCCATAAATCGAAAACTGACTTCCAATGTAATCTCCACCGTAAGGTGTGTTGTACGCATTCAAGTAAAGCGCCTGTCCCCATTTGCTGTTGATGTCCCTTCGGCTTTGTTTCAGTAACCGGTACGCAGACAAACTGAAACGGTTGTAAACCAAATTGCCATTGGCTGTATGGTTTGAAAAAAAATAAAAGTTCTTTATCGTATCGTTGATCACCACAGAAGGGATGATTCTTTCATTATTGATGGTGTTAGAGAAGTTGCTCACTTGCGTTACTCCCACTGCGTTGCCGAAGGTGAGGTTACCATAAAACCGTGAAGAGGTAGTGATCAATGGAAGTCTAAGACCCGCCTCTAAATTTTTTTCTTGCCACTTGAAAGTGAGATTTCGGTTTTGTACAACCGTATTATAGTTCGGCTTCGTCCCTGTGAGGATAACAGTTTCTACATTTCCCTCATTCACTTTTCGATCACTCTGACTCACTGAAAAATCAATGATCGGATACCAACCTTGATAACTCACCGATGCTTTCCATGCACCTGTGTTCTCGGTCTTGTCGTAAGCATAGCCGGCATTGAGTATTGTAGTGCTCAACAAATCTTGCGATGACACGCCCACAAACGCGGTGGTGAGGCTGGTGCTAGCCGTGCCGCCCCAACTGTAAGGATTGATGATTCCTTTCCAGCGATGGTAGCGTTTGGTTTCATACTTCAGTTGAGGCAGGTTGTTCATCACCGTGGGGTGGCCTTCTTGCTCCACCAAAAATTGAAATGAGTTTTGTGGTTGAGTTTTTTGCGTCCACGTTTTCCAAGTGGCGGGAGCAAACGGAATCTTTACCACATCCATTCCATCGCGGCCTTGTTCATTGTAGTAAATTGTTTTTCCATCTTTGGAAACCGTAGGGTTGTATGCCCCGTACTTGCTGCACGTAATTTGAAATCTTTCTCCCGATTTTACGTCAAGTGCATAGATGTTATCAATGCCACTGATCGGTGAATTGTACAAAACATAATTTTCAAAAGGAACTGGGTATCCAATATTTTCATTGGAGAAATCCGTGAGCTTTGTCCATGAACTATCTTCAAAATTATAGCGCACCATGGCCTTCCCATTTTTGTTCGTGAGCAACGCCACGATTTCTTTTCCATCGGCACTCCAGCGTGGCATTGAAATAAAATCATTGTCGGGATTTTCAAAAGTTTTTAAAACGCGTCCGCTAAAATAATCGAGCACTACCAAGTGGGTTTGATATTCAGTACTTGTTTCTATTGTTGCTACTTTGTAGCCATCGGGCGAAAGTGCTGCTGAGGCATAGCGCGCTTTAGTAGCAATCACTTTCTTTTTTCCGCTACCCAAATCATAACCAACTACAGTTGAATAGTTTCGCACTTGCCAGCGCGGATCAAATCGAAATTCATTCCACACGATGCGACTGTTCGCTGCCGATTGCATCCCCGATTCATTGATAATACCTTGGGTATAAATTAATTTTTCGCGGCCGTCTTTCAGCAGCACCAATTTTTCAATATCGCCAATGCCCGACTTGCGCACTGCTATACTTCCATCTTCCAACTCTTGTGGGTACATATAATCAGTGTATGCTTTTGTGGTGCGCGGATTAACTTTCTCGAATGAAGTCAACTGGAGCGTGTCTTGCTGTGCTTTGTATTCTTTCTGCAGATCGGCCGCCATCTCGTTGTACAAATCCTTTACATAAAGTCCGGTTTCTTTTTTCAGCGAAGACGAAAACCGAAATGGAATGAACGGCACGTTCCACGAGCGCGCAGTCACCTTGTCCCAGATATTGGGGTCGCCTGTTTTTTTTCTGAGGTAAGAAACCATACGGTAGCCCAGCACGTAATGATCGCTGATATTATTTTTATACGAACGCAAATATTGTTTGTGGTAATTGAACACACGGCCCTCTTGCAAGTTGGTGCGCAACACCAAATCAAAGTTGGGGATGCGCCCACGGCCCGCTTGCGAGAAGGCGGTCTCTGTCGCCACCGCATCGCCCTCCCAAAACCATTGCGGTGCGGCCGCATAGCTCATGCCTGCCAAAACATTGTAGCCAAACACATACTTGATTATTTTGTTGAACCCACGCGTGGCATGTTGAAACTGTGCCATGTGCCGGTACTCGTGCGTGGCCAACAAATTGAGCCAATCGTTGTTGCCAACGAAATTATAATTCTGCGAGGGCATGGCATAAAACTCTGCCCTGCGTGGCGTGATGGATACAAATGCATTCGACAAGGATGATTGGCTTTGCAAGACTATCGATATTTTTTTCGGCAGGGTGCCGATGGTGCGCGCTTCGGGTTCGCGAATGCTCTCCAGCGTGTTGGCCATGCGTTGCGCCTGTATGTCAAAGCCTTGAGGATAGAGCAGACGAAAATGTGGCGTGTTGATTTTATACCACTTGATGGAGGAGGGATTGGTGGCACTCACCGCTGTCTCTTGTGCACGAAGTGTAAAAGTGATGACGGCTAAAAAAAGTAAAATAATTTTCATACAGAAATAAAGCGCAAAAGCTACAATCAAAATAAACAACAGACAACAAATCATTGTCAGTCGTTGACAGTGTTGATTGTTAACGGTTCATTTGTCTAACACCCTGCCGACCGTTGACAGTGGTATGTGCTGTTTTTTCTTACTTTTGAAAAATGTTTAAACGCATGAAAGATTTCTACCAGCAATACAAAGCTTATGTGCGGGTGGACTTGGTGATGTACGGCACCATGATCTTGCTCATCATTTTGTATTTTATTTATTCGGTGGTATCTGATCAAGGGAAATAGCGGTAGATTTCCCTTCGGTGCATGATGACCACCAGTTTCAAAGTTTGAGCAGTAATTTCAGCACCGATTCGAAAATCAGCCATACGAATCCGATAAAGGTACTCGTGTCCTTTCATTTCTTTGATGCCCGGAATTTCTTGCCAGTGTTTGCAAGCTTCAACCTTGAGGTAAAGTTCTGCTACTTTCTTTTTGACATAGCCAGGAACTTTCTTGTATTGTTTTTCAAAAGTCTTCGTGGCGATTATTTTCATCCAAGGATAAGCTTTCTGGTTTCCTTGGCCGAGAGTAGCGGGCCATCTTTATGGTTGGCTATAATTTCACTAAATATTTCTTCTTCGGTTTCGTCCAAACGGATGATCTTCACGATCACCGCAAGTTCATCGGGAGAAAAATTACCTTTCTTCCGTTTGTGGTAGAAGCCTGGCTTAGACATTTTGAGTCGCTCGCGAACAAAATCCACTTTGTAACCACTCTTCCCAATTAGTTCGGTCACATTCATGCATAGTTTTTTGTAGTCTTCAATCAATTCAGTAATCATATTATGAATCTTTTAGGTTCTAAATTTTAATCCTTAAATATACAAAATAATAATATGGCTATGGCGTGATGATCGTGCTCATCATTTTGTATTTTATCTATTCGGTGGTGGTTTGACCTCACCCTCGATCCCTCCCCAGAGGAGAGGGATGACTGTCTTTGAAAAATTATTGTTAGTTGAAAAATGCTCTTCACCGCGATGAAGTCAGCGTCTATACAAATTCTTCAAAAGCCCTCTCCTCTGGAGAGGGCAGCACAAATTTTGTTGACAAGTAAACTTTAATGGGGTGAGGTTGACGAAATAATTTTGCTGACAGACGTAGAAAAAAGAACCCCAGCAATGCCAGGGTTCTTTTATCAATCTTTAAAAAATTTCTTAGAACTTGAAAACCAATTGACCATAGTAGGTGGTTCCCAACTGACTGAACTGCGAGCCGTTGTACCCAAGGATGCGGTAACGGCCACTGAATTCGAGGAAGCCTTCCAATAATTGTTTTTGTATTGGATCGGCAAGCGTGGCTGCCGCGTGTGCATAGTTGGCATTATCAATAATTGCATCAGCATTGTGAGTCAATTCCAACTTCCACTTAGGCAAAACATTCAAGAGATTGTTTATCGTGAATGAAGCCGAGATATTCTTTGTGAACTGGAAACCAACATTCAAATCCGTTACCACTGCTGAAGAGAACACTTGCTTGATACACTCCATATCATCTCCACCATTGTCTAAATCTTGAAACTTGGTTGGGCCAAACAATGTGTTGTTCATCATTACATTGAATTTTCCAACTGCATAATCCAAACCAAGAATTGCTTTATACTTAGGCCGTCCTTCAATTAGCAATGATTTTACCTGAGTATTCAAAATTGTAGCACCGGCTGCTTTGATTACGGCTGGGTCATTTGGAATACCAATAATCTCATTTGTAATTACATAATTACCAGCAAAATTAAACCCAAGCTTACCTGCACCCAATTCTAAATTCTTATAGCTGGCTACAAAATCCAATCCTTGAGTATGAGTCTTTATCCCATTGATAAAGAATTGAACACTTTTCAATCCACTTGCTTGCTGTATTATATCCAACTGGCTACCTGGAACTTTTGAAGATATTGAAGAACTATAAACAATCCGGTCGCTGATCGTGATGTCATAGAAATCAAGTGTAAGGCTTAGATTATTGGTAGGTGTCAATCCCAAACCCGCAGTAAAGTTTACTGACTTTTCAGCCCTTAGTTTTGGGATACCCAAAGCAAATGCTTCCTTGCTGTTATTATTGAAAAGACCTGAAAGAACAATAGTACCACCTGCAAAACTTGCCTGGGTTGATTGAGCATAAATTTGATGCAAGAGAGGGGCTCTGAAGCCGCTGGAGATGGATCCCCTGATCACTAATTTGTCATCGGCAACCTTTAAGCGAGAGGATAACTTACCCACGCTAGCATTGCCAAAGTCGCTGTACTTTTCTCCGCGTATCGTTCCCTGAATAAGGAACTTATCTGTAATGTCCCAAGTGGCGTCCATATATCCACCAAAGTTAAAGCGACTGTTGGTCCTTGCATTCTCGGCCCTAATACCAGGGAATGAGTTTGAACCTTGTATCGAGTAAGAAGCCGTATCGCCTGCGATAATTTGGTACGTTTCACTTCTTGCTTCGGCACCCACGCCAAAATTGAAATTGCTAGTAAAAGATTTATTCAAATCAATATTGCCAACCACATGCTTGAAGTTATATCCGCCTGGCTTATAGGAAGTCGGGCCCTTAGCACCTAAAGAGTGGTTAACCGTATTATTTACGCTATAGGTTTGTTCGTTGCCACCAACAGTGATGCTGGCATCATGCCTCCATCCATTGGTCTCGTTCTTCACACCAAAAGTAGCATTGTAATCTTTCAAGTCGCCCTCAAAGGTGGGCATGTATCCAACATACCCTTTGTAAAGTTGAACACCATTGGCGTCAAGAGTATTGTCTCCTGTATAGTTGACACCAATGGGATCTGTCACATGCAATAACCCGTAATCTTTCTTCCAATATGGAACTCTGTAGTTTGCATTGCTGAGAACCTTTTTCGAAACAAATGCAGCATTGCCATAGAATTGCCCCGTCTCACTGATCGGTATTGCAAAATTGGCCAAGAATTTTGCAGATGAAGTTGCACCAGTGCCGTTGATATTACCTCCTGTTGGATTAGTCTTTAAGAAGTTAACAATATTCGGATTGGCGTTTAAGTTTGCCTGAGACGATAGGGAAGGATCATAAGAACCAAACGTTGCGACTTCGGTAAGTGGATCTATGTTACCGGATCGAATAGCATTGTCCTGTTGTTTCAATTCAACGGTATAATTAAAAAATCCACCCTTGCCAATATTTGCCCCACTATTAATCGCAAGTCCGTACATTCCTCCGTCACCTTTGCTCGTCACTCCAGATTGGACAGTCAGTGAAGAATATTCAAATTTGTCTTTCAAGATCACGTTCATTACACCCGCGATCGCATCCGAACCGTATTGTGCCGAAGCACCATCGCGCAATATTTCAACACGCTTAATTGCCTGTGTAGGGATGCCCGAAAGGTCGGCTCCGGTTTCACCACGGCCTGGAGAGAATTGTACATAAAGTAAAGAACTTACGTTTTTACGTTTCCCATTGATCAACACTAAGAGCCGGCTTGGGCCCAGGTTCCTCAATTCGTACGGATCTAAAAGCGTTGAAGCATCATTTACCGGTGTGTTCACCGTGTTGAACGAAGGCACCCGGTATTGCAGCGCCTTGTCAAACGAAGGCTGCCCTGTACTTGCCAAATCCTTGGCAGTAAAATTATCTACTGGCAGAGGAGTGTCGGTGAGGGTGCGCTGTGCACCACGGCCTACCGATACCACCACTTCTTGTAGTTCTTCAAGGCTACTAACCAACACCACACTCACCGTGTTCGAGGCCGGAATGGCAACTTCTTGCGTGGTGAAGCCAATGAATGAAATGATGAGCGCGGTGGCATCGGACGAAACCGGTAAAGAGAATTTTCCATCGGCATCGGTGTTGGTCCCAGTGCTGCTTCCCTTCACTAACACGTTGGCCCCAGCCACTGCCGAGCCATCGGATGACGAAGTAACTACTCCCGTTACTATTCGCGTCTGTGCGTGTGCCAACAGCACTGCACCAAACAACGTTAAAAAGAGTATTAATTTTCTCATAAATTTTTTGGGTTTAAAGGTTATGTCAATGTTAAGAATAAAATTTGGATTTTTTGATGGAAAGCAACCGTTCTCATAAAATATTTACCTTGCAGCCTAATATTATTTTAATAACTAAATCATTTGCATAAAATCCGCCATGCCTACCCAACACTCGTTCACCCTCATTTTGCTATGCTTACTTACGTACACTGTGGCACTGGCTCAAACCGACTATGCGGTTACCCTCAAAGGCGATACGCTTCGAGGAGAATTGAAAGTTGTGGTCTCGTCTGGCAACCTCGATCGTTTGCAGATCAACCTTAGCGGAAAAAAAGTAAACTACACGGCCCTTCAAATCAAAAGTTATTTTCATTCAGGCGCAGTGTACCAGTCGATGAAATACGAAAATGCGTATCGGTTTATGAAGGTGCTGAAGGCGGGCTACCTGGGCCTCTTTGCTTTTCGGCCTGAAAACCAAAGCTCGTGGGACGGCCGCTATCTCGCTAAGATAGACGGCTCGGGCATGGAAGTGCCCAACCTTGGATTCAAGAAAGCATTGTCAAAATATTTATCCGACTGCCATGATGTAAGCAACCGTTTAGAGAATGGCGATCTTGGCAAACGTGATCTGGAGAGGATCATCGACTTGTACAACACGTGCATTCAAACCAAGACCATTGCCTTGGGTGGAAAACTGACACCACTGATCGCGAATGAAAAAGAAGTGGCCGTAAAAAACTTTGTAGCCAAAGTAGAAGCAGAAAGTTTCTTGGCCAAAAAAGATGCACTCGATTTGCTGAAAGACATTCAGGCGAAAGTTTCTAAAAACGAAACCGTGCCCAATTATTTGATCGAAGGATTGAAATCGTATTTAAATGATACGCCTACGTTGGCCAAAGACCTTGAAGGCGTAATCGCGTTATTGAAGAAGTAAAGTTGTGTACGTCATTGCGAACAGCCTGCGCGCAGCCGCTTCGGCAGGGGCAGGCGAAGTTGAAGCAATCTTCAAGGGTTGAAACAAAACGCGATTGCCTGCCGTACTGTTCGGGCAGGCTTCGGTCTTCCCTCGCAAAGACGTATTCTTTTGTTGGCATAACATCATTGAAGAAATGACGGCAAGAATTTTTTGATCGGGGCGGGCACTTGGCTTTTGCTTTTCCAAAAAGAAAACAACGCACACACCAACACGATTACCGCATACAAAAATAGTTGCCCACCATCATCGCGCATAATTCCGATTATCAAAATATGGGATGCGATAGCCCCGGCCATTAGTCCAATCGCCAATATCGAGCCAAGCCAAACCGTAGAGGAAATTAAAATCAAGATGGACGCAATAAGTTCTATCACCCCTGTTCCTATTCGTCCCCAGGGCTCTGCCCCCAGCTTGGTAAACAATATCTTTGATTCTTCTGCTCCGGTAAATTTATAAAGCAGTGTTTGGATAAGGATGATTGCCACCACAATGCGGGCAATCCAAAAAAGTATCGTTTGTGTTTTCATAAGGCAAATAACGGGTGAACAGAAAATAAAGATTGTCGGAAGTACGACAGAGGTTAAAGTTATAAAAAATTGCCACGGAGACACGGAAGATAAATTCCGAGCCTCCGTGGCAAATTTCTCACTCAATCATTAAACAAACTCATCGTGCGCCCGGCACCGATCGTGCAAAACGAATGCACCATATCATCGGCTTTGTCCATCAGCGTAGGCAACGTTTGGACTTCATCTTTTGAAAAATTGCTCAAGACAAAATCCACCTGCTGCCCTTTCGAAAAATTATTGCCGATGCCAACGCGCAAGCGCGGATAATCTTGGCCGCCCATCACCTCCTCAATATTTTTCAAGCCGTTGTGGCCAGCTGCACTTCCTTTGGTGCGCATTCGCAGGCTACCAAATGGCAGCGCAAGGTCGTCCACGATCACCAACAGATTTTCTCTCGGGATTTTTAATTCTTGAAGCCAATAGGCAATTGCTTTGCCGCTCAGGTTCATGTACGTGTTGGGCTTGATCAAATGCAACTGGCGGCCTTTGAATTTATATTCCGCTTTGTCGGCCTGCCGATGTGTTTCAAATTTTATTTTGTGAACATCGGCCATCCGATCAAGTGTTAAAAACCCGATGTTGTGGCGTGTGAGTTCATACTCTGGGCCGATATTCCCTAAACCAGCGATCAAGAATTTCATATTGCAAATTACAAATTGTCCACAGTTCACTGTCGACAGTAGTCTGGTCCAAAATAAAAAATCCCATCCAAAAATAGGAATGGGATTTCTCAATAAAATCTAATCGTCCGACCACTTTGAGAGGTCGGACGACTTAGAAAGTCTATTTCTTTCCTTTTTCTTCTTTCTTAGGAGCTTCGCCTTTCTTCGCATCGGCAGGGGCAACGGCACCGGCAGCCGGAGCAGCACCCGCAGCAGGGGCAGCACCTTCGACAGGAGCGGCAACAGCAGTCTCTTCAGCAAGTTTGGCCGCACGTGACACCTCTACCGAGGCAATGGCCGCAGCTTTCGGATCTAAAAATTCTAAGTTGGGGATTTTAATATCTGCCACTTTGATGGCGTGGTGAAAATCCAACGTGGAGCAATCAATGTCAATGTGATCGGGCAAGTCTTTGGGGAAAGCAAACACTTTCAAAGTCGCACGCTTGCGCATCAACAAACCACCCTTGGCAACGCCCGGGGCTATGCCCACCAGGCGCAATGGTATTTGCATTTTTATTTTGCGATCATCGCTGATGCGCAGAAAATCTACGTGCAAAATAATTTCACTCACGGGGTGAAACTGCACTTCTTGCATGATGGCCTGGCACTCTTCGCCTTCAATGTTCAAATGAACAAAGTGCGCTTCGTTGGTGTACACCAAGTCGCGGAAGAGGATCACTGGCGAATAAAAATGAACTTGGTTATCGCCTCCATACAGTACACACGGCACATGACCTTCTTCCCTTACTTTTTGGGCGTCATTCTTGCCGAGATTTGCTCTTCGATACCCTATAATCTCAACAGTTTTCATAATGGTTAATAGTTTAAAAGTTAATTGTTAATTCAGTTTAGTTTTTTACTCGTAATTGATCATGTCAAATGAAACCTATAATCGGATAAATAATGAACTGATCGACTCGTGGTCGTGGATTTTCCGTATCGCTTTCGCGAAAAGGTCAGACACGGTCAACACTTTTATTTTTGATGATTGTCCTCTCAATGGAATCGTATCGGTAACGGCCATCTCCAACAATTCTGAATTTTCAATCGTCTCGTAGGCCTTGCCCGAAAGAACAGGATGCGTACAGACAGCACGAACGGAGTGAGCACCTTTTTCTTTCAACAAGGCCGCGGCTTTGCAAATCGTGCCCGCGGTGTCCACTAAGTCATCCACCAAAATCACGTCCTTGCCTTCCACCTCACCGATCAGGCGCATGCTCTCCACCTTGTTGGCTTCCTTGCGATGCTTGTCGCACACGGCCAGGTCGGCATCGAAAAATTTCGCAAAACTTCTTGCGCGCTTGATGCCTCCCACATCGGGCGAAGCGAACATGATATTTTTTAGGCCAAGCGACTTGAGGTACGGAACAAAAATATAATTCCCGTCAAGGTGGTCAACGGGAATATCAAAGAAGCCTTGGATCTGATCGGCATGGAGGTCGCACGTCATGATGCGGTCGGCACCTGCTGCGGAAATCAAATTGGCAATTAGTTTGGCGGCAATGGCCACACGTGGTTTGTCTTTACGATCCTGGCGGGCATAGCCGAAGTAGGGAATGATGACATTTACATTTTGAGCGCTCGCCCTGCGCGAGGCATCGATCATCAACATCAGTTCCAAAAAATTATCGGCCGGGGCAAATGTAGATTGCACTAAAAATATATCGTGGCCGCGCACCGATTCAGAAATGTAGGGCGACATTTCACCATCGCTGAAATGCTGATAGTTGACTTTGCCCAATGGCTCGCCATAGGCATCGGCAATTTTCTCTGCCAAATAAGTGGAGGCGCTCCCTGAAAATATTTTTACGGCCATTCTAATTAAAAGCCCACCCTTATAAAGGCGAGTTCTGATTGGTTGTCCTACTAGGATTCGAACCTAGAAAAGCAGAATCAAAATCTGCTGTGTTACCATTACACCATAGGACAATAGTACCAAAAACGTAATTTTGGAGCGCAAAGGTAGGATTATTTTTGAAACGTGAAAACCGTTTTCCCGATATCCACTAACAGTTTTTGTATCCTCGGGAATACTTTGGAAGAATGAATTTACAGCCAATGATCGGCTATTGACTAATCTCCTCCGCCCACCACCACTTCATAGCTCGTCATCATCGCAGAAAAATACTCGCGGTTCATGCGGGCAATATTGGTCACGGAAATTCCCTTGGGGCACTCGGCCTCGCAAGCGCGCGTGTTGGTGCAAGAGCCAAAACCTTCGGCATCCATCTGCGCCACCATTCTCTCAGCACGCTCTTTGCGTTCGGCTTGGCCTTGTGGCAACAACGCAAGCTGAGAGACTTTGGCACTGACAAACAACATGGCCGAAGCATTCTTGCAGGCGGCCACGCACGCCCCGCAACCGATGCACGAGGCCGCATCAAAAGCCTCATCGGCAATTTTTTTAGGGATAGGGATTTCGTTGGCATCGGGCACGCCACCGGTGTTCACACTCACGTAGCCGCCCACTTGCTGTATGCGATCGAACGCACTGCGGTCGACTACCAAATCTTTGATGATGGGAAAAGCTCTGGCACGCCACGGTTCTACCGTGATGGTTTCGCCATCTTTAAAAGTGCGCATGTGCAACTGGCACGTAGTGGTTTGCTGAGGGCCGTGCGGGTGGCCATTGATGTACAAACTGCACGTCCCACAAATCCCCTCGCGGCAGTCGTGGTCGAAGTGGATGGGGTCTTCGCCCTTTTTGATCAGGCTCGTGTTGAGCACATCCAACATTTCCAAAAAAGACATGTCGGATGAAACATGATCGGCCAGGTAAGTTTTAAATTCACCTTTGGCTTCCCTGTTTTTTTGCCTCCAAACTTTAAGTGTAATCTTCATAGTTAATTTCTTTTGATAATTTTCAAATCAACGAATTTTCAAATCGTCAAATTATTTATAACTCCTCTGCGTGAGCTTCACATTTTCAAATTTCAATTCTTCTTTGTGCAATTCTTCGGGTTGGTTTTCGCCTTTGTATTCCCATGCCGACACAAACGTGAACTCTTCATCCCTACGCAAGGCCTCGCCATCGGGAGTTTGCGATTCTTCGCGGAAGTGCCCGCCACAAGACTCCGAGCGGCTGAGCGCATCGTCCACCATCAGTTCGCCCAGTTCAATGAAGTCTGCTACACGTCCTGCTTTTTCCAGTTCCATGTTCAACTCGTTGGCACTGCCCAGCACATCTACGTTTTTCCAAAATTCTTCTTTCAGTTCTTGGATTTTTTTCTTGGCTATTTTCAGTCCCGCCTCGTTGCGCGACATCCCGCAGTATTCCCACAGGGTCAAGCCCAACTCACGATGAAATTCATCCACTGTTTTCTTTCCTTTAATAGAAAGTAGTTTGTTCACCCTTGAATTGACTGCGTCCATGGCTTCCTTAAAAGCAGGATGGTCGGTCCCAACTTTATCGTTCCAGCCAATGTTGGCCAAATAATCGCCCAAGGTGTTGGGGATCACAAAGTAGCCATCGGCCAAGCCTTGCATGAGCGCGCTTGCGCCCAATCGGTTGGCACCATGATCGGAAAAGTTTGCTTCGCCCAAGGCGTAAAGGCCGGGCACGTTGGTCATTAGATTATAATCCACCCATAGGCCGCCCATGGTATAATGCACCGCGGGGAAAATCATCATCGGCATTTCATACGGGTTGTCGCCAGTGATCTGCTTATACATATCAAACAAGTTGCCGTACTTGGCTTCGATGGTTTTCTTTCCATCGCGTTTGATGGCATCCGAGAAATCGAGGAACACCGCAAGGCCCGTAGCGCCCACGCCCCTGCCCTCATCGCACATCATCTTTGCATTGCGCGAGGCCACATCGCGAGGCACCAAGTTTCCAAACGAAGGATATTTTCTTTCCAAAAAATAATCGCGGTCTGATTCAGATATAGAGGCCGCATCTTTTGCCCTCAATCCTTTGTGCGCTGTCTTCGGCACCCACACGCGTCCATCGTTGCGCAGCGACTCAGACATGAGCGTAAGCTTCGATTGGTGATCGCCCGTTACCGGAATGCAGGTAGGATGGATTTGCGTGAAACATGGATTGCCAAACAGCGCTCCTTTTTTGTGGGCACGCCAAGCGGCCGTCACGTTCGATCCTTTGGCATTGGTGGAGAGATAAAAAACATTCCCATATCCGCCTGTGCAGAGCAACACCGCATGGGCACTGTGCGATTCAATTTTTCCAGTCACCAAATCGCGGGTGATAATGCCTCGGGTTTTTCCATCAACTAAAACCACGTCCAACATTTCGGTACGGTTGTACATTTTTACTTTGCCGTTGGCAATCTGGCGGTTGAGTGCGCTGTAGGCACCTAATAATAATTGCTGCCCGGTTTGGCCGCGCGCATAAAAGGTGCGCGATACTTGTGCGCCACCAAAAGAACGATTGGCAAGCAAGCCGCCATATTCACGGGCGAAGGGAACACCCTGCGCCACACATTGGTCAATAATTTTTACACTGATTTCTGCCAGGCGGTGTACGTTCCCTTCGCGCGAACGGTAGTCGCCACCTTTGATGGTGTCATAAAAAAGTCGGTAGATACTGTCGCCATCGTTTTGATAATTCTTTGCTGCATTGATGCCTCCCTGTGCCGCAATGCTGTGCGCTCTGCGCGGGCTATCTTGAAAACAGAATGCTTTCACATTGTAGCCCAGTTCGCCAAGCGATGCCGCTGCCGATGCACCCGCCAAGCCTGTGCCCACCACAATCACATCGTACTTGCGCTTGTTGGCGGGGTTCACCAACTTCAAATTAAATTTATGCTTGGTCCATTTTTCGGCTAGCGGGCCTTCGGGAACTTTGGATTCGAGCTTCATATCGTTTGATTGTCCGTTAAATAATTTTCAAAAAAAAATTCAAGAGAAATACATTGCCAAAGGGATGAGTGCAAAAAGTGCAGGCACCACGATGGCAAAAGTTTTCCCAACAAAGTTGATCAGTGGGTTGTACTTCGCGTGGTTCAAGCCCAGGGTTTGAAAGGCGCTGATGAACCCGTGCCATAAGTGGAATGCAATCGCAATCATGCTCATGCAATAGAGTGCAACGTACCACCATTGTGTAAATGCAAACGTAACCACTGTGTAAAGGTCTTTCACTTCTTTGCCATCGTAGGTTTTAGATTGCATTTCGCCAAAGTGCATCTCGCCCCAAAACTGGCGCATGTGAATGATTAAGAAAACTAAAATGATGGTGCCCAAGATGCCCATGTTGCGCGAAGACCAAATCGCAGATTTGGGAGTAACGTCATAACTCACCGCTCCGCGTGCCTGTCGATTTTTTACCGTGAGCATAAGCGCCCACAAAATATGAAACACAAAGAAAGCGTAGTTCACGTACGAGATCGTTTTGATCAGCGGGTTGTGGGTCATGAGGTAGGCGTACACATTAAAGGCTTCGCCATCGTCATGTTTTAACAATTGAAGATTGCCCGCAAGGTGTACGGCAAGGAACAAGATGATGAACAGGCCGGTGAGTGCCATCACAACTTTTTTGCCGAGCGAACTCGAGAATAGATCAATAAGCCATTTCATTTCAGGTTGAATTATTTGGTAACGAGTCAAAAATACTCGTCAGGGAATTACCAAACAATCGAAGACGGTTTTTAAAACATATTTTTCTAAACCGTAGCCAACTAATAAAGGGCATCTCTAAAAAATCCACCACACCTTCTCTTCCAGCACGAAGCCGTTTCGGCAAAGGCAGGAAGAAGGGGGCCTGCCTGCCGGTAGGCAGGGTTGAAGGTAGTCAAAGGCAAGGTTTTAGAGATGCCCTAAAATGATTACTATAAAAATTATGTGCGAATTTTCAAAGCACCTCAAACAGAATCACGATCAAGGTGACCGTAGCCGCCATGATCAACAAAAACCATTGTTTTTGTATAAAGGCAATAACTTTGTTAGAGGAGGTTTTCATAAAAATTAAAGTATTCATGGTTCTTAGAAGCCAATGGAGTGCCCAACTATCATCGCATTGGTTATCATTGACTTACAAAGTCAACCTCTGCTTGGGTATTCCAAATACAGTACTTTTTTCCAAAAATGGGATGGTTGCATGTTGACGCGCTAACGCTATTTTTACAGCCACAACCGCTTCCCTCATGTATTTTATTTTCGATACGGAAACCACCGGTATTCCGCACAACAAAACCGCACCCATTACCGACCTTGACAACTGGCCACGCTTAGTTCAGTTGGCCTGGCAACTGCACGATGCGCACGGTAAACTTTTGTCGCGACAGAATTATATCATAAGGCCTGAAGGATTTGACATTCCTTTTAAAGCCGAGCAAGTTCACGGCATTTCTACCAAGCGCGCCATCGATGAAGGCCACGCGTTGAGTAGCGTGCTCAGCTTGTTTGAAAAAGATTTGGCACGCACTCAATTACTGGTGGGCCACAACATCGAATTTGATATTAACATTATCGGTGCCGAGCTGATCCGCACAGGGAAGCCAACGGAAAATTTTCTTTCGCTTCATAAATTAGACACTGGAATTGTATCGACAGAGTTTTGCCAACTGCAAGGCGGACTCGGTGGCAAATTGAAAATGCCACGCC
>JAYWDN010000156.1:0-20974 GCA_043780615.1 Bacteroidota bacterium
GTTTTTATAAGCTGGGAGAACGAGTTTATAAAGTCGAACGCCACTCGCTCGGTGTCATCCCCGTAATTTTTTTGAACGAGGTATTGAATGATGATTTTGAGTTGTAGCCCACTTGCTCAGCTATCTCTTCGATCTTGATATTCATCTGCTCTTTCAATAATCGCTTGGCTTCTTCAATTCTATATTCGGCCGTCATCTCAAAAAAACTTTTACCCAGGCCTTCGTTGATCACTTGCGAAAGTTGGTGTACAGAAACACGAAGTTGATCGGCCAGGTCGGGCAACGAGAAATCAGGTTTGAGAAAAGGTTTTCGCACCGTCATGATTTCTTTCAGCTTCAGCAAGAGTTCTTGTTGCTGCGCTGGCGTTACCGAAGAGCTTTTATATTTCTGTGTTTCAGCCAGCGATGTCTGTTTAAAAAATCCTGATTGGCGGATGGCCTGAAAACTTAATAAATAAATGGGAATGGAAATGTAGGCAGCAAAAAGATGATCGCCTGTATCGGCATGGTACGAAAGCTTGACGGCAATAATCAGCAGGATGACTACGGAGATTTGCACGATGCTTGATCGCAACTTGGCAAAGGTGGCGTGATCCGTGCGCCAAAATGACTCGCGCTTTGACCGAAAAGCCTTGATCGTTGCCGTCAAACCCAACACCATATAAATACTTAATTGTGCCAAAATAATTTCGGAATGACTGGGGCGAGTGAAGAAAAGAAGTGAATGGTAAGTGGGTGCATCGCGGAAGCCAAGCCCTGCCGGATGGTAGGCGCCAATCCAGGCATTGAACTTCACCGCTTCGGGCTGGATTAAAAAAGGAATTTGAATAAGCAGCCACAGCACGGGAATTATAAAGTGATAGTAACGCGTTTTGTTTGTCTTGCCGTGGATGAGGCTAATCACCATCAGGTAAAACGATGGGCCAATCACAAACGCAAGCGACTCAGAAAAATCTACGAGCCACAGGCATTTCAAAATGTAGCCCGTGTAGCACAAGAAAATTTCGAAGGTGCAGGCAGCCATGCTCAGCACCATCAGCCCCTGGTAAACATTCGCCTCTATTTTCCGGTTATCTTTCGAAAAGAAAAAGAAGGAAAGAAATAGGGCTTGCACGATGCCGAGAAAAATAAAAACCGCAAACAAATCAATCGTATAAGTCATCGCTAATGTGTAGTTCAGTTACCGTCATATTTTAAAACAGCGATAAGGGTACAAGATAAAATGATTTATAAGTAACTATGGAAGAATATTGATGAAATAATATCCGGTATCTCAAAATTTTATAAAGCACTTTTCAAGTCCTACAAAAGAAAAGTGTGTTTAAACTGATCTGATTAACAACACCAAAACTGAAACTGTTTTATTTCCGTTTTAAAAAGAACTTTTGATGAGCTTACGAAACTCAAGTCGGTGTTGATCAAAATCAAACCAATGAAAAAACATAAAAAAGAATTGGTAGTAGCAATTGGCACGATCATCGGTATCATCATTTTTCTGCTTCAATACAAAACCGTTTTACCGAAATGAAAAACAATAAAAACCTGACGGCCTACATCGCACTGGGCGCGGTGTGCATCTTGTGGGGCACCACCTACCTTGCTTTGCGTGTGGGCGTCACCCAGTTTCCTCCGTTTCTTTTTTCCGCTCTTCGTTTTTTAATGGCCGGCCCCATCCTCATCGGAGCGATGCTGCTGCTCGGAAAAAAAATCCCTTCTCGAAAAATTGTGACCGACCAAGCGGTGGGCGGGCTGATGATGTGCACACTGGGCGTGGGCATTGTGGGCTGGGGCGAAGTGAACGTTACCAGCGGGGTGGCCGCCATCATTTGCTCGATGATGCCAATATGGACGGTAGTGATCAACCTGTCCGTGAACAAAGAAGAGCGCCCAACACCATTGATTATTTTTGGGTTGATGCTCGGCCTCAGTGGAATCGTTTTGATTTTTAGCGAGCACCTCGTTGAGTTTTATAAATCGAAATACACTGCGAGTATCATCGCCATTTTTTTGGCCAACCTCAGTTGGGCCATCGGCACGATATGGATGAAAAAAAGAAACACCACTTCTGATCCGTTTATGAACGCAGGCCTGCAAATGTTGTTTGGTGGAATATTCCTTGTCCCGCTGAGCTTGGCCTTTGATCACTACGCCACCATTCAATGGACAGGCGAAATTTTATTTTCGTTATTCTATCTCACGCTCATCGGCTCGGTGGCGGCCTATGCGTGCTACTTCTACGCCATCGGCAAGCTGCCCATAACCATCGTATCGCTGTACGCCTACATCAACCCGGTGATTGCCGTGATACTCGGTGGCGTGATCTTGAACGAAACCCTTAACGGAAAAATATTTTCGGCCATACTTATTACCTTGGCAGGGATTTATTTAGTGAACCGTGGCTACCAAATAAAAAACGCATGGAAAACGCAGCTATCGAAATCATAAGCTACCGGCCCGAGCACCAACCGTGGTTTGAAAAACTAAACCGCGACTGGATCGAAAAATATTTTTTGATGGAGCCCATCGACTTTGAAGTGCTGCAACATCCTGAGGAACATATTTTAAAAAATGGCGGAACTATTTTCATGGGCGCCTACAATAAGGAAATCGTTGGAACTGCCGCAGTAAAATTTGTTGAGCCGGGAACATACGAGTTTACCAAGATGGCGGTGGACGAAAAATTCCAAGGTAAAAAAATAGGAAAGGCGATTGCCGTGGCTGCGATCAATTGGTCGAAAGAGAAGAGCGCTAAAAAAATCATTTTGTACTCGAGCACAAAGTTGGAAACCGCCATAGCGATGTACCGAAAATTAGGCTTCATCGAAATCCCGCTTGACGGCCCTTATAAAAGGAGTGATATTAAAATGGAATTGCAGTTAAGTTGAAAGTTGAAGGTTAAAAGTAGAAAGTAGAGTTGCAAAAAAGACAAGATCGAATCGATGAACAAAAGAATCGCCTTCGTTACGAGTTCTGTAAAGCCAGATTTTGGTGACAACGATATTCCCGTTGTTGATTTCTTACGGAAATGAAAGCCTTGCCGAAAAACTTAAGGGTAAAATTAAAAATTCGCCTTTAGTGATATTGCAGAATGGTTTAGGCGTTGAACAACCGTTTATAAGATAAATCTATCAACCCGCAAAATGAGCAAAGAACATCACTACGCATTGGCTATCGAGTGGGCCGGAAATTTGGGCACGGGCACTTCCGATTACCGGGCTTACACACGAAATCATTTAGTGTCTGCCGAAAACAAGCCCAACATCATGGCCTCTTCCGATCCTCACTTTCGTGGAGACCAGACGCGCTACAACCCCGAAGAAATGTTGGTGGCCGCGCTCTCGTCTTGCCACATGCTTTCGTACTTGCATTTGTGTGCCACCCACGGAATTGTTGTGCTCGAATATAAAGACAACGCCACTGCCACCATGGTTGTAAACCCCGATGGAAGTGGTCAGCTCACAGAGGCAACGCTCAACCCAATCGTAAAAGTAAAAGACACTTCAATGAATGCCAAAGCCGTTGCGCTTCACGACCAAGCCGAAAAATTATGCTTCATTGCACGTTCGGTCAACTTTCCTGTCCATCACAAGCCAACCGTAATCAACTAAACCAATAAAAAATGATTGTTCAAGAGCTAAGAAAAATCTTTATCAAAGACTTAGAAAAACTAAAGGAAGAAATCTCGCTTTATCGCGATGAGCCAAGTCTTTGGAAAATCGAAAAGGAAATCGCCAACTCGGCTGGCAACCTGTGCCTGCACTTGGTGGGCAACCTCAATCATTTTATCGGTGCGGTGATCGGCAAGACTGGCTACGTCCGAAATCGAGATCAAGAATTTTCGTTGAAGAACATCCCACAGAAAAAGTTGGCGACCATGGTGGCCGAAACAATCATTATGTTGGATCACGTAATGAAGTCGATGACCGATGCGCAACTGCGTGAAGAATATCCATTGCTGGTGTTGAAAGAAAAAACCTCTGCTGGATATTTTCTTTTGCATTTGTCAAGCCACTTGGGGTATCACGTAGGGCAAATCAATTATCATCGGAGGGGGATTGGAGCCCAATAAATTGATTGTCGAAATTGAATTTTCATTTCATAACAAACTAAGTATTTTTACTAAAATTTAAACCCAACAATTATGGCCGTAATGACTGCACCTCTCCAGATCGAACGCGCAAAAAAGTCGCGCTTGTCCACGGTTGATTTTTCCAACCTGGGCTTTGGCAGCTACATCAGCGACCACATGGTGGTGGCCGATTTTGCCAATGGCGAATGGAGCGAGCCCAAGATCGTTCCGTATGGCGAAATGGCCCTGTCTCCGGCCATGCTCTCGTTGCACTATGGCCAATCCATATTTGAAGGGATGAAGGCGTTCAAAAATAAAAATGGCCAAGTCATCGTCTTCCGCCCCGGGCGGCACTACCAGCGAATGCTCAAGTCGCTGGAGCGCATGTGCATGCCTGCCGTGCCCGAAGAAATGTTTATGCAAAGCCTGACCACCCTTCTTGAAATCGATTCGGATTGGATCCCCACCGCTGAAGGGGCGTCACTATATTTGCGTCCTTTTGTTTTTGCCTCCGAGGCAAAGCTGGGCGTGAAGGTTTCAGAAGAATACAAGTTTATAATTTTAACTGGCCCCGTAGGCCCGTACTTCACCAAGCCCGTGCGCGTGAAAGTAGAAGAAGAATTTGTGCGCGCTGCCGAAGGCGGCACTGGCTTTGCAAAATGTGCCGGCAACTATGGGGGTGCATTTTACCCCACCATGTTGGCACAAAAGCAAGGCTTCGACCAAGTGCTGTGGACCGATGCCAAAGAACATAAGTACATAGACGAATCGGGTGCGATGAACGTGATGTTTGTGCTCAACGGAAAATTGGTCACCCCCCGCCTGCTCAGTTCATTGCTCGATGGCGTTACCCGCGATTCGATTTTGACACTGAGCGGATCCATGGGCATTGAAAAAGAAGAACGCAGAGTGAGTGTGGCCGAATTGGAAGAAGGATTTAAAAACGGAACCCTCACCGAAGCCTTTGGGGTGGGCACGGCCGCAGTGGTGAGCCCCATTGCCGCCATCAGCATCCATGGCAAAGTGTACGATCTGCCTCCTGCCGGCCCCGACAGTTTTCAACTGCGCGCCAAGAAAAAACTCAACGACATCCGCATGGGCACCGAAGCCGATGTGCACGGATGGAATTTTGTTGTGAAATAAGTTAATCGTTAAAAGTTAATCGTGGGTTCACTCCATGCAATTAACTATTGGACACCTCTAAAAACTAAAAACAGAACGCAGATGACGCAGCTATTTTAGATT
This sequence comes from Bacteroidota bacterium, assembly GCA_043780615.1. GTDB lineage: Bacteria > Bacteroidota > Bacteroidia > Cytophagales > Cyclobacteriaceae > ELB16-189. The sequence goes on from JAYWDN010000156.1 coordinate 5,315, forward strand.
AACACAGACCTGCTGGCCAGCAGGTAAAATCAGCGAAAGTCAATTTTTTCAGCGTCATCTGCGTTCTGTTTGTATTATTCGGAGTAATTAGAGGTGCCCTATAAATAAATTGCCCATAGCCAATACTTATCAATGGAAAAATTTTCGATCACCGACAAAACCGAGATCACCCGCTTGCCCAAGCGCGGTGCCTACGACAAAGAAACGGTCTATCAAATTTTGGACGAAGCGTTGTTTTGCACGCTGGCGTACGTGCGCGAAGGCCAGCCGTTTCAGATCCCCACGGGATTTGTGCGCGTGGGTGACAAAATTTATCTGCACGGTTCGGTCGGTAGTTTTTACATGCGCGAACTGCGCGATAAGAAAAAACCCGTGTGCATCAGCGTCACGTTGATGGACGGGCTGGTGCTGGCGCGCTCGGCTTTTCACCATTCGGTGAATTACCGATCGGTAGTCATTTTTGCCGAGCCAAAATTAGTGGACAACACCGAAGAACTATACCACGCCTTAGAAGCCTTCACCGAAAAAATGTGCCCGGGCCGCTGGGCCGATGTGCGCAAGCCCACCGAAGGCGAATGGAAAGCCACCCTGTTGTTGTCATTCGAACTCACCGAGGCATCGGCCAAAGTGCGCACGGGCGCGCCCAAAGACGATGACGAAGATTATACCCTGGAGGTGTGGGCAGGCGTGGTGCCCTTAAAAATCCAACACTTCCCTCCCATTGCCGACCCTGCTTTAAAAGCAGGCGTGAAATTGCCAGCGTATCTTTTGGGGCATTGAACCTTTTGGGTTTAGAGGTAGTTTCCTAATCAGCTAACTTTGTTTGGTGAATAAAAACTCGGTGAGGAAGGTATTCTATTACAAGCATTACTATTTAACCTTCTTTGATCCGCTAAGACCAGAGGTTAAAACTAAGTTTAACTGGACTTTAGGACTGATCGAAACTCTTGACAGAGTTCCTGTTAAGTTTTTCAAGCATATATGAGGACTCTGATGGAATTTATGAAATTCGAGTTGAGGTTGGCAGTGACATTTATCGTGTGTTTAGTTTCTTCGACAGTGAAGGCAAACGAATCAAAGACAATGGGAAATACCTGGGCATATTGCAAAAAATAGATGGACAATGGAAGTGTATCGCAATTAGTTTCAGCAGCGATAAGTGATAGACAAAGTTCGAAAGGATTTAAAGAGAAATCTCAATACAATTAATTAAAATAACGGTGGACGCGCACGACCTGCAACAGGTGTGTTTATGCCAGCTGCTGGTGGCAGATAAAATCGAAGTTTAGTTTTCTTAATTTCGTTTCGGCCTGTGAGACAGGACGCGGCACAGAAAACCGCAGCCGTCATAAGCGCGAGACGTTGGGTGCAAGCCCGCCTGACGACAAAAATTTGAGTATATTTGAGAATGGACTTGACGACTTTAATTAAAGAACGGTACACAGACTTTGTTGACCTATGTCGGTCTCACAAGGTCGACAAAATTTATGCCTTTGGGTCGTCAATCACTGACCATTTTGATCCCAAGACGAGTGATATCGATGTCGTGGTAAAAATTGACATTGAAGACCCCGCTGACAGAGGAGAAGCATTACTATCTCTGTGGGACAATCTTGAGATACTCTTCAAAAGAAAAGTAGATTTATTAACCGAAGACTCTATTCGCAACCCATATTTAAAGAGCAACATTGACAGGACAAAGAAACTAATTTATGACAGAGAAGGAGAGAAAGTTTTTGTCTGACATAACAAACTCAATCGAGTTGATTGAAAACTTTACAAGTGGGATAAAATCATTCGGAGAATATTCAAAAGATTCCAAAACCAAAGGAGCAGTTGAAAGACACCTTGGAATCATTGGAGAAGCCGTTAATAAATTCTTAAAGGAGTCAGACGCTAACGACTTGAAGAACGCCTCGCAAATAATAAGCCTGAGAAATAGGTTAATCCATGCCTATGACAATATTGACGACTCTATCATTTGGTCAATTGTGACTCGACATTTAAAACCGTTGAGGGAAGAGATAACTAAAAAGATTGAGTAAAACGGGCCAGCACCCAACAATGTGCATATTTCATTTGGCTGGTTCGGTGTGTAGTGTAGTTTCATTCCTTTATTACATTCTCGGCTACCTTAAACGACTTTATAACCATAGTTGACAGAAGTAAAGTTTAACTTTATTATTTAAAATCAAACGACAATGAGAAAAGTAAAATTACAAATGCAAATGACCATTAACGGATATGTTGCACAACCAAATGGAAAAAATGACTGGATGACTTGGAATCCAGATGACGAACTTATAGCGTTTATGAATTCTCTGCTTGATACCTCCGACACTCTTTTACTTGGCAGAAAAACGGCAGACGGCATTATAAAATATTGGGAGGATACAGCTGACGAAAATCCTACTCATCCATTTGCAAAAAAAATAGCGGCTCTTCCAAAAATTGTTTTCACCAAAACACTTGATAAATCGACTTGGAACAACACCACTTTGGCAAAAGGAAATCTTGCAGAAAAAATTGCCAGCTTAAAAAAATCCCGCAATGGCGGGAGTAAAGACATTCTTGTTTTTGGCGGTGCAGGTTTTGTTTCATCGCTAATAAAAGAAGGACTCATTGACGAGTATCATCTTATTGTAAATCCAACAGCTATCAGTAACGGTATGACTATTTTTAATTCACTTGATGGAATACAGAAATTTACACCCCTACAAGCAAAGTTATATCCTGGTGGCAAAACTGTTTTAAGTTACAAACCAAATAATGACTGATGAAATAATATATCAACCGACATCACTTCGGACGAACAGAAAGGCAGCCGATAACATTGGGTTTTGTGCAAGTGGGGCGGACGGAATAACAATGAGCATTTGTAATTCTAATTCAGCAGTTGTTCGGGCTTGACAAACATCGGTGAGCATTTTTATCTTATCTTGACATCAGCAAAGCATCAGCAACAGTTCCGGGCGGACGTTTTTCAAATCCCCCAACAACGCCAAGCCTGCACGTTGCCAGCCATAGGGTCGGACAAAGTAGTTTACACGAACTGGGTGGATAGAATACTATTTTAAAAGTGTACATACCACTTCTCTGTAACCTACTCTTACTTAATCTTGATCGTCTTCATCATCGCCCGCACCGTCTCTTGCCATTCGGGCCGATGGTCTTTGGCACAATTGAAAGCAAACACCAACGTGCGCCCTTTCTCTACATAATATTGAACATACGAATAGCGAAACATCGGCTGGCGCTCGCCTTCTTTCAGCTTGTTGCCGTTGATGCGCGATTCAAATTCCAAAAAAATAAATTTCTTTTTATTCACCAGGTGTGTGCCTTCGCTGATGATGTCCACGCGGTCGTAGAGGTTGTAGATTCCCGACTTAAAAAACTTTCCCGCCAGTTGCAAGTCCGCATCGGGCCATTGCGTGGCCGAGATGTTCACACTAAAATCCGTGTCGCGGTTCAGGTTGGTAAACGCACCCAGTGGTGCACGCACAGACGGGTAGCGCAGCACAATATCTTCGGGCGTCATCGGCACCAGCGTAGGTGGCAGCGACACGGTGATGTCGTTATTGATTTTGGTCTTGATCAATTTGATCGGCACAAAACCAAGCAGCACCATCGAAACGAAGAGCACAATTTTTTTCATAATCCAATAATTCAAATTCACAATTTTTTGGCGGCATCTCTTTTGCCCTCGCAAAAGCCTCGGGCAAAAGGGGGCGGGCTATCCGCTGCTACTCCTCACCCCCCGCTCCATGCCCTCCTTCGTTGCGGGGTATCCGCTCCTATCCCTTGCCGAGCGCAGCCACCACGTTCAAACTCAATTTTCTAACCACACGCCTAACGATTAACTAAGAACGATTACCTAAATTCGCGATTCAAAATTAACAAAACCGATGCTACGGACACATACTTGCGGTGAACTACGGATAAACGATGCCAACAAACAAATAGTACTCACCGGCTGGGTGCAGCGCGTGCGCGACAAGGGGAGCTTGCTCTGGATCGACCTGCGCGACCGCTATGGCATCACTCAATTATTTTTAGAAGAAGGCAAAAGCGATGCGGCCTTGTTGCAAACCGCCCGCCAATTGGGACGTGAGTTTGTGATCAAAGTAGAAGGCACCGTGGCCGAGCGGCACTCAAAAAACCTGAACATCCCCACCGGGGAAATTGAAATCAAAGTTTCGTCCCTTGAAATTTTAAACGAATCCAAAACCCCGCCATTCACCATCGAAGATCAAACAGACGGTGGCGATGACTTGCGAATGAAATACCGCTACCTCGACTTGCGCAGAAACCCCGTGCGCGAAAGTTTGCAGCTTCGGCACAAAGTGGCGCAGCAAACTCGTGCCTACCTCGACAACCTCAACTTCATCGAAGTAGAAACACCTGTGCTCATCAAAAGCACGCCCGAAGGCGCACGCGATTTTGTAGTGCCTTCGCGCATGAACCCCGGAGAATTTTATGCGCTGCCCCAATCGCCACAAACTTTCAAGCAACTGCTGATGGTGGCGGGCTTCGATCGCTACTATCAAATTGTGAGATGCTTTCGCGATGAAGACCTGCGTGCCGACCGCCAGCCGGAGTTCACTCAGATCGACTGCGAGATGTCGTTTGTATCGCAAGAGGATATTTTGAAAATCTTTGAAGGATTGATCCGTCACTTGTTCAAGACCGTGAAAGGCATCGACTTGAAAGAAGTGCCGCACATCACCTATGCCGATGCCATGAAGTTTTATGGATCGGACAAGCCTGACACGCGCTTTGAAATGAAATTTGTCGAATTAAAAACTAATTCTGAAACCCGTGTCTATGAGCAAGGCATTGATCTAACAACAGGCAAAAATTTTATTGTATTTGATCAAGCTGATTATGTCAGTGGAATATGTGTAAAAGGTTCATCTGAATTTACAAGAAAACAATTAGATGAATTGACTGAATTTGTCAAGCGTCCACAAATAGGAGCGAAAGGCCTTGTCTATATCCAATATCGTACAGATGGGTCGATTAAATCCTCCGTTGATAGGTTTTACACAGTCGAAGATTTAGAGAAATGGATTGAAAGATTTAATGCGGAACCAGGTGACCTCATATTAATTTTAGCTGGCGAAGAAGAGAAAACCCAAAAAGCACTTGGTGAATTGCGTCTTCATGTCGCCCAAAAACTAGGTCTCAGAGATAAAAATAAATTCGCTGCTTTGTGGGTAATTGATTTCCCGTTGTTTGAATACAACGAGGAAGTTGGTCGTTGGTTTGCAATGCATCATCCGTTTACCTCACCAAAGCAAGAGGACGTTCAAATGCTAAAAGAAGGGGATTCTTTCCTAGGACGAGTGCGCGCCAATGCGTACGACATGGTATTGAACGGAACAGAAATCGGTGGCGGCTCCATTCGTATTCACGATCGCGCTACCCAACAACTCATGTTCACCAAACTTGGCTTCAGCGAAGACGAAGCAAAAAAACAATTTGGCTTTTTGATGGACGCGTTTGAGTTTGGGGCACCTCCGCACGGGGGCATCGCTTTTGGCTTCGATCGGTTGTGCTCGCTCTTTGGCGGAGCCGACTCCATCCGCGACTTCATCGCGTTCCCAAAAAATAACTCGGGCCGCGACACGATGATCGACACGCCTTCCACCATTTCGAATGAGCAGTTGAAGGAGTTGGGGATTGAGGTGGAAAAAAAGTAGGCCGAAGGCAAACCTGCAATTGACATGGTTGCGTTTCATCGTAAATTTAGTAAGCGAAGGGAAAGGCAAAAAACGAATCGATTTACGTAGCACTAACCTTGCTTACTGCCCTTTGCTACTGCCAACTTTTCACAAGAACTACTTCTTCGCTTCATTTAATTTCTGCACAGCTTCCTTTTGATCCGGCCTCAACGTTGGATAGGTAATCCCCAATTGCTCCAAGTACGTTTTGTATTTCGATGGGTCGTAATAAAAGTTTTTCAATTGCGGTTTGAAAGTCTGCATGATTTCCTTGTTCAAGAAAATGGCAGGCGTATCCTTGTCGCTCATCAAAGGCGTGTATTTCGTTTCTTTGGTTTGAACGTTGTTGAAATAATCCCACGAATCTTTTAGCAGTTGAGGACGCATCAATAAATCAATCAACGTGAGTGCTTCCGATTTTGCCCCAGCGATAATTCCTTTGTGCGCAATGGGCGTGGCCATGGTGATGGCATTGCTCCAATGATGGCCGGGCAAGTCAGGGATATTGGAAGGATACCCGAGCACGATGGTAGGCACCGACCAAGAAATATCAGCAATATCATCAGAGCCACCACCTGGAGCAATCAGATAACTTCCATTTACCAAAACTGGTTCGGCACTGACAGGCATGCTGATCGTATCGATCTTGGTGGCAAGCCCTTTTATTTTCTTTACTTTCATTTCTATCTGCGTTGCTTTTGCCAACAGTTGATCTTCTGCCGACCAAGAGGGCAAGCCCACCATCTTAAAATTTTTGTACATCGTTTCTGCCATTGGCTTATTGAAATGGCCAGGCCAAGCTGATCCGAGTATTTGATAGGTATATTTTGTATCCGTCATCAATGCTGCGCCATCGGCCATCTTCAAACCGATGTCAAAAAGCTTTTTAATCTCAGGATAAGTCCGCTCACGGAAATAATACCACACCGAGGCTTTGGAAGGAACCACATTCGGTTGGTCGCCACCATCGGGAATTACATAATGAGAACGTTGTGTCAATGCCAAATGCTCGCGCCTGAAGTTCCAGCCTACGTTCATCAACTCCACGGCATCTAACGCGCTGCGTCCTCGCCAAGGTGCGCCCGCAGCATGGGCAGCTTGACCTTCGAAAGAAAATTTTACGGAGACCATTCCATTGCCTCCATTGTCGCCATAGCCAATGTTGAGGTTATCGGCCACGTGTGTGAAAATGCACGCGTCCACATTTTTGAAATACCCGCCTCGGATGTAGTACGCTTTCGTGCCCAGTTGTTCTTCGGCAATTCCTGGCCAAAGCATGAGCGTGCCTGAAATTTTTTCGCGCTCCATCATTTCTTTAATCGTCAAAGCAGTGACGATGTTCAGTGCCTGACCCGAGTTGTGTCCTTCGCCATGACCTGGGGCGCCTTCCACAATTGGGTCGTGATAAGCTACGCCTGGTTTCTGTGAAGCCTTGGGGATGCAATCCACATCCGAGCCAAGGGCGATAACCGGCTTGCCATTTCCCCAAGTAGCGATCCAAGAAGTAGGGATGCCCGCAATTCCTTTTTCAATTTTAAATCCATTCTTTTCCAAAAGAGAAGTCAAATAGTTTTGGGTTTCTACTTCCTGAAAGCCAAGCTCAGAAAAACTGAAGAGCATGTCGTTGATCTGCTGGCCAAGGTCATATTTTTTATCGATGGCAGCGAGGGCGTCAGTTTTAAGTTTTAGGATTTTTTTCTCATCGGGTTTTTGTGGATAGCCGATGATGCAAACGAAAATGAAAATCAGGGTAAAGTAGGATTTCATGGTGAGTGGGTTTAGGCTTTGGGTAACTGACTGAAAAAGTACGAAAAGATAAAATAAGGTTTTAGTTTTTTTTATTGACGGTCAAATAAAAAAATTAAATATCGGGCATCTCTAAAAACTCCGCCACACCTTCTCTTCCTCCTGCCTGCACGAAGCCGTTTCGGTCGCTTACGCTAAAGCTTCAGCGACAGCGTGCAAAGGCAGGGAGAAGGGGAAGGCGTTGAGGTAGTCAAAGGCAAGGTTTTTAGAGATGCCCTATCGTCTATTACCGCTATTAGAAAAGTGAGGCACTCTTTACTTTTCGCGAAGCCAAAAACCAATGGCGATGGTGAGGGCGAGGTACGCAATGCTGAAGAAGAGCAGCAACTAAGTGAGGAAATGGAAATTAGAATTGCAACAGACGAGCATTGAGATTGTGCGTCTAACCGCTTTGATTTATTTGCGCTTGGTCATCTGAAAAGTGCGCGTGATGTTGAAGCCAAAATGAATATCACCTTTGCTCAGATTGCCATCGCTACCATCTCTTGCTCCCGTTTGGGTTACGATCGTATTAGGGTTGAGCCCCAAACTATTCGTGAAGATTAATTGAAACACGTGGCCACCGGTTTCAATATCAATGCCCAAGCCTGCTGAATTATAATAGGGAGAATTGGCGTGTACATTCATTCGTGAATAATACTCACCAATCAACGACAAGCTGCGTGTCATTTTATAGCGGCCTGCAAAGGCGATGGCGTAATCATCGTTGTTTTCAGAGTTTTTATATACGGCATTGCGGTGAATAAAAATGGGAGTGATCTGTGCCGAAAAAGTAGATGAGAATTTCCTGGCGATGGGCACTTCTACGGCATAGCCCATGCGGTCGGCCATGCCAATATTTGGGCTGGCTGCGCTGGCATTGGCGGCATTGGGGTAGGGTTGGTACGTAATCGTGCCAAGGGCGGTGATCGTTACCGGAAAACTATTTACACCGGTACTCTGCCTCGCCACTTTGTAGCGCGCATAGGCGTCAACCATTTTGTTGCTGTAGCTGAACGTGCGGCCAATGGCTACACCAAGCCGATCGGTGATTCCATATTCAAGGCCAAGCCGAACGACTGCAAACCCGTCAAACCCCCAAGCATTGTAGCTGCCTGTATTTAGTTTATCAAAGCGGTGCGCAAAAATGAATTCCATTTCGCCTTTGCCTTTCGTCTCTACGGATTGGCCGTTGACGACACGCGTTCCTTTAAAAGTTTGGCTCACGTAATTGGTCTCGGACTTCTGTCCTTTTTCCAATTCTTTCATCAGGTCGTCTTGAGCATACAAGCCCGATGATAATGCGATAAATCCTGCGGTAAAAATCTTCTTCATAATGGTATGTAATTAAATTCAAGAGTTACTTCAACTTGTTCGGCTATGTTTTTCCAAAGCAGTTGCGGGATTTTTATTTTATAGTCTGCGAGCTTTATAATAAACTTGGCTTTCATGGTGAGCTTGCCGTTGGCATTTTCCATGGTGCCCGGGATTTGCACATCTAAAGTCACGCCATGAATGGTAAGCTTGCCGATGGCCGTGGCTTTTTGTTCACCCGTGGCGGTTGGCACATAGTCAGAAATTTTTCCTTGAAACGTGGATTTAGGAAACTGATCCGTCTCCATGTATTTGTCATTGAAATGTTCTTTCATCAACGACTTATCAAATTCAAATTCTTTGATGGGAATAGAAAACACGACATCGCCTGTGGCCGAATTGTAAATGCTGCTCGCCTTGGTGTTTTCGGCAGCGATGTCTTCGATGGAGGCATCCGAAAAAAACTTGATGTAGCTTTTATCGGCCGAAAATTTTTGGGCGTGCGCCAAGAAGGCAATGACCAACCCTGCTATCAACAAAAATGTTTTTTTCATAGAACTTGGGAAATTGAAAACCAAAGGTATAAAAAACAGAGAAGGCAAAAAAGAATCTGGATTTGATCCTTTCTCTCCAAATTGGGCAATGTCACAATTGGGCTTGCACCTAAATGGCCTAAAAAGAAAATCCCCCAAGTCCTGGACCCGGGGGAAAATCTTGTCTATAGTTGGCTTTAATCTGATACTAAAGTACAGTACGCCTTAATACCCTGAAACACTACTCCGACAAAATGAATTTGGGGCTGACGAATTGCAGATTTTACCGATGAATTGCTTTGAGTGAATCTTTTTGAGTTGAATCTTTCTTCAAAAACTGCTTTTTGAGGCGTTCTTTCAACTGTGGTTTCGGGCCGGGAAAGGTAGTGCGCCTGCTGATGTCGTAGCTGGCATAAAAAAGCAGCAGCAAAAACAACACAGAGAGGATAGCAAATATTTTTTTTGAACGGCTCATGTTAAGTTATTATACGTCATTGCGAATGAAGTGAAGCAATCTCCTAAAATTAAATTAAAAACTGGAGATTGCTTCGGTCGTCCTCGCTCGCAAACACGTTTTCTATCATCATTGCACTTTCAAAATCATGGGCTGCACGAGTGCGATTTAGAAACAAAGAAAAGAAGGACTAGGCCTAGTGCTGAAATATTTAGGAAACTGGCGCACTTTAAAATGATTAAAGATTCAGAATCCGAAATCGACTGATTCAATAGCCTATTGGTTTCGCCAATAAGCATTCCGCTCATCAATAATTCAATTGTTGCCGACCTAAAAAATTCTATATTTCAACTCCAAATCCAAAAAAAATAAATTTTATGAAGAAAGTTATTTATTTATCCCTCATTCTGTTGGCTTTTATAGGGGGCGCACAGGCACAGACCAAGCTGATCGAGAAAGTAACACGCAAGGGCAATGAAATCGTCATTCCTTATGAAAAATATGTATTGCCCAATGGACTCACACTTATTGTCCATGAAGATCACAGCGACCCGGTGGTGCATGTCGATGTCACTTATCACGTGGGCTCAGCGCGCGAAGAAATTGGCAAGTCGGGGTTTGCCCATTTTTTTGAGCACATGATGTTCCAGGGAAGTGACCACATTGGTGACGATCAGCATTTCAAAATCGTGACCGAAGCGGGAGGTACTTTGAATGGATCGACCAACACCGACCGCACCAATTATTATGAGACCGTGCCCAGCAACCAGCTTGAAAAAATGATTTGGCTGGAAGCAGACCGGATGGGCTTCTTGCTTGATGCGGTCACTCAGAAAAAATTTGAAATCCAGCGTGAGACGGTAAAGAATGAGCGCGGGCAAAACTATGACAACCGTCCTTATGGCTTGGTCGGTGAAGTGACCAACAAAGCATTGTACCCTTACGGCCATCCGTATTCATGGCTGACCATCGGATACATCGAAGACCTCAACCGTGTCAAAGTCAATGATCTTAAAAACTTTTTCCTTCGTTGGTATGGGCCCAACAACGCGGCCGTTACTATTGGTGGCGATGTAAAAACTGGTGACGTAGTAAAGCTGGTTGAAAAATATTTTGGCAGCATCCCCAAAGGGCCCGAAGTGCAAAACATGAAAGCACCAATATTTTCTTTGGAGCGTGATCGATACATTTCTTTGGCAGATAACTATGCACGCCTGCCCCAGCTATCAATCACATTCCCTACCGTGCCTGTTAATGATGCCGATGAGGCATCGCTTGACTGCTTGGCCGAAATAATTGGGCAGGGCAAAAATTCAATTTTATACCAAGAGCTTGTTAAGAATCAAAAAGCATTGAGCGCATCCGCATTCGGCACCAACTCCGAGTTGGCCGGAACTTTCCGCATCAGCCTCACGCCATCGCCAAAAACTTCATTGGTCGATTCTAAAAAACTAATTGACGATGCGATCAACGTATTTGAAGCTCGTGGTGTGACCGATGAAGACATTGAAAAATTCAAAGGCACGTTTGAATCTCAATACATCAACGGGTTGCAAAGTGTGGCCGGGAAAGTATCACAACTTGCCAATTACCAAACGTTAACGGGCAACCCCAATCAAATTGGAAATGAGCTGGCACGCTACTCTAAAGTGACAAAAGAAGAGGTGATGCGCGTGTATACTAAATATGTGAAAGGCAAGCCCGCAGTAATTTTGAGTGTGGTGCCCAAAGGGCAGGAAGCCAATGTTGTATCGGCCGATAATTATACCGTTGATCAGTCAAATTATAAGTCGCCTAACTATGGATACACCGGGTTGACTTACAGTAAACCAAAAGATAATTTCGATCGCAGCAAAATGCCTGGCAATGGCCCAAACCCGGTGGTGAAAGTCCCTGCCTTCTGGAAAAAGAATTTGGACAATGGGGTGAAGTCGATCGGCTCTCAAAGCACCGAGCTCCCCTTAGTTACTATTTCATTTACCATACCCGGTGGTCATGTGCTGCAAGCAAAAGATACTTCCAAGATTGGCCTATCAAGAATTTTTGCTTTGATGATGAATGAAGACACCAAAAATTATACAGCCGAAAAAATGCAGGCCGAACTCCAAAAATTAGGTAGCTCCGTAAACGTGGGCAGCGGCTTTGATGGGATCACTTTCCGTGTGCAAGCCTTGAAGAAAAACCTGGACAAAACGTTGGCACTTCTTGAAGAACGAATGTTGAATCCAAAATTCAACCAAGACGCTTTCAACCGCATTCAAAAACAAACCATCGAAGGATTCAAGCAGGCAAAATCACAACCTGCATTTGTTGCGACAGAAATATTTGCCAAGATGAACTATGGAGGAAGTATTCTTGGGCTAAGCGAATCGGGTACCGAGTACACGGTCAAAAACCTCACGCTGAAAGACGTGGAAGATTACTACAACAATAACATGACCTCCAAAGCATCGAGGTTGGTGGTGGTGGGTGATATTACTGAAAAGGAAACCCTCGACAAGCTTGCGTTCTTGAAAAAACTTCCAGTGGTGGACATCATCATTCCAGTGGTGCCTTCAATGCCCGTGGTGGATAAAACCAGAATCTATTTGGTGGACGTGCCCAAGGCCGCACAGACTGAGTTCAGAGTGGGTGACGTTACCGGACTGAAGTATGATGCCACAGGTGAATTCTATCTCGCCACGCTTACTAATTTCCCGTTAGGTGGAGCATTCAACAGCAGGATAAACTTGAACCTGCGCGAAGACAAAGGCTGGACTTACGGTGCACGTTCAGGATTTGCAGGAGATAAATATAGCGGAACATTCTCTTTCAGTTCGGGCATTCGTGCCAACGCTACCGACAGCGCATTGGTGGAGGTGATGAAAGAATTGAAAAACTATTCCATGACTGGAATCACCGAAGAGGAATTGAAATTTATGAAGAGTGCACTTGGCCAACGCGATGCGCTGCTGTATGAAACAGCATTTCAAAAGGCAGGATTTATTGGAAGAATTTTAGAGTATGACCTTCCTATAAATTTTGTAGAGGAGCAAAATAAAATATTGGCCAACCTCACCAAGGCAACGGTGGACAAGACTGCAAGCAAGTGGATCAAGCCCGCGACTACCAACATTTTGCTGGTGGGCGATAAAGCTAAGATCCTGCAAGGCTTGGAGAAGTTTGGTTATGAAATCGTTGAGTTGGATGTGAACGGAAAATTGAAAACGGGATCGGAGATGCTCAACAAAAAAATAGAGGATGTGAAGAAGTGATTTCAATAATGAAAAATAGAAGTGACGTCATTGCGAGGAAGGAACGACCGTGGCAATCCTTATCAACTGGGGATTGCTTCGCTAACGCCTGCCTTTGCCGAAGCGGCTACATGCAGGCATGCTCGCAATGACGTATTTTTTTTAATCCTTCAACACCCGCATCTCCACCCTTCGGTTCAGTGCGCGGGCTTCTTCGGTTTTATCGGTGGCAAGGGGTTGCGTTCCGCCAAAGGCTTTGGTGTTAATCCTGTTTTTTGCAATCCCTTTCGATGACAAATATTTCTTCACGGCATCTACGCGCTCTTGCGAAAGAGCCAAGTTCTTTTCGGCATTGCCTTGGTTATCGGTGTGTCCTTCCAGTTGGATTTCCATTTTGGTATCGGCTTTCATCACCGCCACCAGTTCGTCCAGTTCGGTGAATGAAACCGATTTGATCACCGCCCGTCCCATGTCAAAAATCAGATGATTGAGGCGCACCGTTTGGTTGATGGGCGTCAGCTCAATATCGTGTGTGATCTTGTTGTTCTTCGATTCCTTCGGGTCAACGATCACGGTGCACGGAATATATCCAACGGCACTGGCCGTGACCTGATATTTAGACGACCCGAAAATGGAAAACAAAAACGTGCTGTCGCTAAACGAACCCGTAAGACTTCCTGTTGGATAACTTTTGTAAACGATTTTTGAAAAAACTCCTTTGCCCGAGATAGCTTGTTTCACTTTTCCCTGAACGATGATTTCAGAGTTCTGGGAGTTGACATTTTCAGCAATCAAAAAAAACAGGGCGATGAATACAAATTTCATAGGGTCATTTATGGCCAGACTCTCTAAAGAAATTGATTACAAAAGACAGTTTGATTTTCTTTAGGGATTGGTAGGACATTACTGGCAAATTATGTACTTTCAATATTACTAAATTTAATCCTTGTAGGAGAATCTCATCCGGCAAACGACACATTAGATAGGGCTAAATAACGGATTATGAATCGGGTTCATTCTCTCATAGTTATTTCAATCATCGGCTTTTCCGCCCTAAGCTGCGGCAAAAAAGCTGCAGAACAAAAACAAAACGAAGAAGAAAAGGAGAAGGAGGTTGCTGATTCAGTCAATCACCAAATTGAGCGTGGAAAATATTTAACCAACCACGTAGCCGCCTGTTTTTATTGCCACAGCCAGCGCAACTATAATTTATTTTCAGGCCCGGTGGTAACCGGAACAGAAGGCATGGGCGGGCAAAAATTTGATAGGGGCTTTCGTAATGTGCCGGGCATTGTTTATTCGCGCAACATCACTCCGGCTGGCATCGGCAAATGGACGAACGAAGAGGTGATCCGCGCTATTACTCGTGGCATTTCGCAAAATGGTGATACCCTCTATCCGTTGATGCCTTATCTTCATTTTAGCAAGATCACCAAGGACGATATTCTTTCCATTGTTGCACTTTTGCGCACCCTTGCCCCCATTCAAAACGAAGTACCCAAACGCCAACTTCAAATTAAAATTAGACAAGCTGCTCCATCACTTCCTGCCAATACATTGGATCAAAATTCAAAACCCGTTTTTGCTGATCGCGTGAAGTATGGCGAATATCTGGTCAACATTGCCCATTGCATGGACTGTCATACTCCGATGGAAAAGAATAATTTGATTGCGGGAAAAGAATTTTCAGGTGGATTGGAATTCAAGATGAGTGGCTTTACTGTTCGCTCGGCCAACATCACACCCGATAGCACCACCGGCATCGGCACATGGACGGAAGAAGTATTTTTAAGCAAGTTCACCCAATACCGAGCCGCGGATTCCTATAAATTCAACCCCGGCAAAAATAATTCAACCATGCCGTGGACTTCATTTGGCGGTATGGACGATTTCGATTTGAAAGCGATCTATGCTTACCTGCGAACGCTGAAGCCAGTAAAAAATAAGGTAATTAAAAATCCATAGAAAATAATTACGCTACAACTCCAACTCGATCGTCTGGCCAGCTGAAAAACCTTCATCATCTTTTTTTATTTTTTGTTTTTCCTCGAATAGGTTTGCTTGCTCTGCTTTTGGGTTTTGATTTTTTGCTTGGCTTTGGGTCTTTGGCTTTTCTTGCTTGCCCTCCTCTGGTTCTTTCCCCTTGTCCTCCGAAACTTTTGCGTAGGAGGGTTTTTTTTTTGACGATTGTAGCTTATCGCTTTCATTGGTCACCGTCACTTCATTTTCTTCATCACCTTCTTCCAAGCCTGTATCTTCAGGCTCTTCCACGGGTTTCACTTTAGTGACTTTGTGTGGCGATAGCCGATTGCCTAATGCCTTCCAACCTTTCAAATCAATCAAGTCTTCAAGGTTAATGATTTCAATTTCTTTATCCTTGCTTTTGCTTTTCACTATTTCGATTTCTACTTCAGGATTATCCGATGTGGTGACAAACTCTAATCGCGAGCCGATGCCTTCGGTAATAAAATTGAATTCTTTATCCGGTGTGGTGGTCTCAACCTGAAAACGTTTTACAAAATATTGTTTACTCTCGCCATCTACATACACCGCAGAAATAGCTTTCTTGGGATTGAATTTCTCCATCAACAAAGTTTTGTGTTCTGGCTCATAACGGT
>JAYWDN010000157.1:0-8484 GCA_043780615.1 Bacteroidota bacterium
GCGGGCAAGACTGGCGAGTGCTGACAGCCCGGTGGCGCGCCTCGCGCCAGCCGCCCTCATTATTGTCAACTGCTTACTGCCAACTGCCTACTTTTTCAAAACGGGGCTGACCGGTTTTGACAGGATGTGCGGGGGTGTATGCCAGCATGCAGGCTCATGGGATGAGAGCCTTGAAAGATAGTCCTACAATCTACGTGGCGAGAATACTTACGCCATGGCTGCTTGATCTGACCTAAGGTTAGACAAGCTTATCCGCTGATAAGATCGGTGGAGGCCATCATCGCCCACACTTCTGTTCAGCGGGTGTGGATATGCGGTGTCGAATGCACGAACTGGGCCTCGCTGTGTTGCGCAGCGATGTCGAGACAACAGCAACTACGGAATGATTTAGGATGTTGATGGCCTTGTTACTCCCGACAATTAAAATCAACTAAGCATGTAGAACGTACACGTTCGTCTTCTCTGGACCAGGGTTCGATTCCCTGCAGCTCCACTCTTAAAGAGTTTCGGCAGGCAAGCCTGCAGCTCCACTTGCCCGCCATAGCTTTAGCGAAGGCGGGCTTTATTTTATCACATAGCTTCAGCGAAGGCGGGCTTTTTTATTGTTATCGATTTAGCAGGACGAAGGCGGCCTTTTATTTTAAAATTCAGCTTTATGTGGCATGTGTATATTCTTCTATGTAGCAATGGTGATTATTATAAAGGGTGCACCAACGATTTAGAGAAGCGAATCGCGCAACATCAAAATGGGCAAGTTGATTCAACAAAAGATTTGCTTCCTATAAAATTGGTGACCTATACATCTTTCACAGAGAAACAAAAGGCTTACGAATTTGAAAAGTATTTGAAGAGCGGCTCTGGCCGGGCGTTTCTCAAGAAACACTTAGTGTGATTTCTCTGCCTTCGCAGGGGCTACGGCAGATAAACCTGCAGCTCCACTTGCCCGCCATAGCGTTAGCGAAGGCGAGCTCACAAAAAAGCCACCTTCTGAAAAGAGGTGGCTTTTTTTCTTGGCTGAATAATTATTTTCCTTCGGGCTTGTAGATTGCCCCAGTAGCAAAATCCACGATTGTACCCGGCCAGAATAAAACAATATCGCAAATCAATGCGGCTACTCTTACCTCGCGTTGAGGTTGGCCGGCAGCAGGTTTTGTTTTTTGGTATGAGCTTACTGGGCCTCCAAAAACAGTAGCACAACTTGAAAAAATTACTGCCATCATCAGAATGGCAAGAACGTTACAGGTTTTTTTCATGGGATTGGTTTTAAGTTTGTAATTTAAATTTACACTTTTATTTTTATTAATTCCGTTTTGGAGAAACGATCATGGATACCTTGAGCGGAGACGAAATAAGAAATAAAATCAAAGGGGACTAGTCTCAGCAACGTTCGAAGCAGAATCCTACCAAAAGAAGGCGACTTGCCATTGGTGGCAACTACTCGGGTCTTGGTGATCATTTTGCCAATGGTTTGCCCAAAGATTGTTTCCATTATAAGATAATAAAAGTAATAGTAGAAAATCAGAATCCATTTTAATAAATCCCGTTCAAGGAAATTCTTTAAAAGTAGAGCCAGAATTAAAACAGTAATCGTATAGATCATCGAGTCGATTAAAAAATTGTAAAACCGTATTGATGGTGTGACCATAATATGGAATTGATTAGATTAGAATGTGTTCGCAAAGATACCTATTAAGCGCGCCCTTTAGTTAAGCATGATTAGCTTATGGGCATCTCTAAAAACCTTCCTTTTGACCACCTCAACCCATCACCCTTCTCTCCCGATAGCTATCGGGAGAGAAGGGTACAAGGAGTTTTTAGGAGATGCCATTACATTATTCTAAAATCGAAAATTGATTTCGATTTGTATTTGGTTTATATTTATTCATTAACTTCTATGTGATGAAATTGCGAAAGCCGTTTTTTTTCGTTTGCTTTTTTTTAGCTGCACAAGGTGTAGTTGGTCAGGGTAATACGATTCAGCGAAAAGTTGCATTAGTTATTGGGATTCGCAATTATCAAAAAGTTGCACCGTTAAAAAACTCAGTGAACGATGCCCGCGACATGGCCGCGGTTTTAAAGAAAAAAGGATTTCAGGTGATCGAACTCTATGACTCTAAAACCAAACGCGAGCTTCAGGACGGCATCCGCACCTATTATGCCAAGCTGCAAGGAACAGGCAATGCCGTTGGGCTTTTGTACTATTCAGGTCATGGCATACAGGTGGATGGTGTTAACTACTTGGTTCCTTCCATGGCTGATCCGCAACTCAAAGCCGACATGGACGATCAGTGCTTGAATATGGATTATATCATGCAAGCTCTTGAGCAAGCCAGCAATGCACTCAATATTTTTATAATAGATGCTTGTCGCAATAGCCCATTCCGGAGTTTTGGGCGCTCAGCGGAAAAAGGGTTGAGTATGGTGAATGCTCCGAAAGGATCATACATTGTGTACTCTACTAAACCGGGTTCGGTTGCATCTGACGGAACGGGACGAAACGGTTTGTTCACCTCCAAGCTTTTAAAATATTTGAACACTCCGGAGCTAAATATCGAACAGGTTTTCAAACGTGTGGCCAATGATGTCTCAATAGAATCGGGCGATGCTCAGCGCCCATGGATTTCATCTGATTACACCGGGGATTTTTATTTTACTCCCGACAAAGAGAACGTAACAGATAATAAAGTAATGCCGGCATCGAAGCCAATCATTCTCCCTTCATCTGTCCCTGAAAGGAAAATTGAGAAAAAGACAGCATCCACAGTTGAGTCGGTAGTGGTTGGTCAGCAAGAATGGGTTTCTAAAAATTTAGATGTCAGTACGTTTGCCAATGGCGATTTAATAATGGAAGCCAAAACTGAAGAAGAGTGGAAGAAAGCTGGTGCAGATAAAACTCCCGCTTGGTGTTACTATAATAATGATCCGACAAATGCGACAGAATATGGCAAGCTCTACAATTGGTTTGCAGTTAAAGACCCACGAGGCTTGGCCCCAACCGGTTGGCATATCCCGGGTGATTTGGAATGGACTTCACTTATCACATTTCTTGGAGGACGAATTGATGCAGGAATGAAAATGAAAAGCGTGAACGGGTGGAATGAAAAGGGGAATGCACAAAATGATTCTGGGATTACAGCATTACCGGGTGGACACCGAAATTCATTTGGAAAGTTTACTAATCTTAAAGTTGACGGAAACTGGTGGAGCGTAACGGAAAGTAGTAATTATAGTGCTTGGTTTATTTACTTAGGCTGCTGCTCAAATACCGTTGATAAAATCAATAGCAAAAAGAATTACGGAATGTCTGTTCGCTGTATTAAGGATTGATTTTAGAAATCACGCATCACCTAACCCCGAAACCCCACCCGACACAATAAACTTCATGGCAATCGAGCCGGAAATATTGAGTGGCTTCACATTTTCTTTGGGCACTACAAAATGATCGCCCGCCACGGCATACGATTGCGGAAAGTAAACTACTACCATGTCTTGCAACCCTAACTGGGAAAGATCGGATTGCGTGATGAAGCCAATGCGGTGCAATTGATTTTCTTTATTGATGGTGACGAGCACGGGCTGATCGAATTTCTTTTTGTCGCCTACGAAGGCGGCCAGCAGATCTTTGATGGACGAGTACACCAGCTTGACGAGTGGTATGCGGTTGACTAAATGATCGAACCATTCGCCCAATCTCCGAAAAGCAAAAATGGAAGAGAAATAACCGAAGATGGTAATTCCTGTGAGGATGATGACAAACCCAAGCCCAGGGTATGGCAAATTCAACCGACTGTCTAACCAACGAAACGAGACATAAATAAAATAAACGGTAGCCACCAAGGGCACAATGAAAATAGTGCCGCTGAAAAAATACCGAAGTATCCTGCGAAATAATTTGCTCATAGTTTTAAACTTACATCAATTCAGGAGAATACGCACGGTGATGAAGTTCGTCATTGCGGGCCTGCCTGTGCGTAGCCGCTTCGGTCGCTTACGCTAAAGCTTCAGCGTGCAAAGGCAGGCGATAGCGAAGCAATCCACCAAATAAAAGGAGATTGCTTCAGTCGTCCCGATTATTTAGGGACTCCCTCGCAATGACGAACTTCATTTTCCTTCCAGCCATTTTAAAATTTGTACCTCATTTTCAAACCAGGTCACTTCGGTGTCGTGCAAGAACCAGGTCAGCTGCCGCTTGGCGTACCTGCGCGAATTTCTTTTTAACAACCGAATGGCTTCATCGCGATCGTACAATCCATCGAGATGATCGAAAATTTCGCGATAGCCAACCGTTTGAAGAGCGTTGATATTTTTGTGATCGTAAAATTGTTTGGCCTCTTCAAACAGGCCAACCTCAATCATTTTGTCCATGCGCGAGTTGATGTGCAGATAGAGTTCCTCCCGTGGCAGGGTCATCCCGATTTTTATTATTTCAAAAGAATGCTCTATTTTTTTATTGACGCGAAGGGAATGGATTGGCTTGCCCGATGAGCGAAGCAGCTCTAACGCACGCATCAACCGTTGTGGATTTTGCCGATCGACAGTAGAAAAATAATCAGGGTCCGCTTGCGCCACTTGCAGTTGCAGCCACGGCAACCCGTTTGATTGATATTCTTCGGTGATTTTTTCGCGCAAGCCTTTTCGCACTTCGGGCATTTCGTCAAACCCTTCGAGTGCCGCTTTTATGTATAGTCCCGAGCCGCCCACCATCACCAGCGCATCATGTTTTTTAAAAAGCTCATGGATCAGTGCAAGGGCATCGCGCCCATACTGGCCAGCATCATAGTTTTCGTTGATGGATTTATGGCCAATAAAATGGTGCGTTATTTTTTTTAACTCTTGCGGAGATGGTTTGGCCGTGCCGATGTTGAGTTCTTTAAAAACCTGTCGCGAATCGGCTGAGATGATTTCGGTGTTTAGTTTTTCGGCTACAGCAATTGCAGCGGCTGTTTTGCCCACGGCTGTTGGCCCCACGATGACGATCAATTTTTTCACGATGTAAAAATAAACAATCCCGATGGCTATCGGGACGTACATCGTAATTGACCAAATGCTTTTTCATCTGTAACTTGCAGGCAAACCACTGCACCGAAATGATTAAATACACTACCCAGTTCTTGACTAAGCTGGAAGACTTGATTGCGGAGTCGGACTATATGCTGCGCTACGAAAAAGGAAACTTTAAAGCAGGCTATTGTCTTCTGCGCGAACAGAAGATCATGATCATCAATAAATTTTTTACCATGGAAGGCAAGATCAACGCCTTGCTCGATATTATTAAGATGGTGCCGCTCGAGACGACCAAATTCAGTGAGAAGAACATGAAACTATATGCCGAACTGACCACGGCCGCAGTGAGTGCATAAGACAAAATTAGGCACTGCCTAAAAAATATTTTACCTTCGGCTATGCAAATTGTCGCGCTCTATCCGCCCAAAACACTTCTTGAAGTTTATCGAATGCTTCCTGAGGGCACTCGTGCCGAATTGATTAATGGAAGATTATATATGTCGCCAGCACCAACACTCAGCCATCAAGATTCTACACTTGATTTGGCAAGCGAGATCAGATTCTTTGTAAAGAAGAATAATCTCGGAAAAGTTTTTGTCTCGCCTGTTGATGTTTACTTCAACAGCAAAAATGCGGTGCAGCCCGATATTGTTTTTGTAACGAGCGAAAATAAATCCATTTTAAAAGAAGACGGCATTTATGGTGCGCCTGATTTGGTGATCGAAGTACTCTCGCCCGGCACGAAGAAATTTGACCTCGACCAGAAGAAAAAGATTTACGAAAAAAATAGTGTGAAAGAATACTGGGTGGTGGACCCGATCACCAAAGAAAGCCTCGGCTACCAATTGAAGAACTCTAAATTTATTTTGTTCAAACAAGAGAAAGGAAAGCTTACTTCGGCCTTGCTCAAGCACACGTTTAAGTTTTAAGATTTTGAAAATCACATTCCTTGGCACAGGTACCTCGCAGGGCGTGCCCGTGATCGGGTGCCGGTGCGAAGTGTGCCGCTCGCTCGACTACCGCGACAAACGGTTGCGTGTGTCGGTGCATGTGCAAGCTAACGACACCAGCCTGGTGATCGACACAGGGCCGGACTTCCGCCAGCAGATGCTGCGCGAGCGCGTTGAAAAATTGGATGCCGTGTTGCTCACGCATTCGCACAAAGATCATATTGCTGGACTTGACGATGTGCGAGCGTTTAATTTTTTGCAGGCCAAGGGGATGCCCATCTATGGAATGACGAAAACGTTGGAGCAGATTAAAAGAGAATTTTATTACGCATTTGAATCAGAAAAATACCCGGGCACCCCGCAGTTGCAGTTGCACGAACTGCATGGAAATGATTTTGAAATCAATGGAATTAAAATTGTACCGCTGCCGGTGATGCACTTGCACATGCCGGTGCTTGGTTTCCGTGTGGGTGACTTCAGCTACATCACCGATGCCAATTTTATTTCAGACGAGACGATGGAAAAACTGAAAGGCACGAAAGTTTTGGTATTGAATGCGCTTCAAAAAGAAAAACATATTTCCCATTTCAACTTAGCCGAAGCGATTGTTCAGGCCAAGCAAATAGGAGCAGCACAAACGTACTTCACCCACATGAGCCACAAAATGGGATTGCACCAGGCCGTGAGCAAGGAACTGCCTTTGACGATGGCGCTGTCGTACGATGGCCTTACCGTAACACTTTAATCGTGCAAAATAATTTTTATTTCTTGCGACAGTTGAGCGTCCGGCTGAGCGAAATTATTTTGGACTACACCGTGGTTTCTTGTTTCAGTCAGAGCAAAGACGAGTTGGTGATTGAACTGAACAATTCAAAAAAATCATTTTTTATCAAAGCGAATTTATCGCAAGGGCTTTGTTGTCTTTCGTTTCCTGAAAGTTTTCACCGTGCCCGGAAAAACAGTGTCGATCTTTTTAAGGAGGTGATTTTAAAAAAAATAATTGGAGTAAGACAATTCAAGAACGAACGAAGTTTTGCACTGCAACTGGAAGGCGATTCGGCTCTCCTATTTAAAATGCACGGCAACTTTGCCAATGTTCTTTTTTTTAAAGACGGTAAAGTGGCAGCGATTTTTCGCAACCATCTTTCTCCCGATTTTGAAACTCGCTTGGAAGAGATTGATCGGCAAATTGATTTCAGCAAAGAGAATTTTATCAAGTGCCGATCACAGTTTTCAGCTACCTACTTCACGTTTGGAAAAATAATTTTTGAATATCTCGAAAACAAAAATTTCAACCAACAAGAGATTGACGACCAATGGAAACTTTTTGAGCAGACACTGAAACTGTTAGCAAAGCCAAATTTTTATTTAGCCGAGCGCAAGGGCCAGTTGGTGTTTACGCTGTTGCCCGTTGGTGAGATCATAAAAGAATTTGATGACCCCGTTTTGGCCGTTACCGAATTTGCCGAACGATCGGTTCGCGAGCAGGTTTTCTATGCTGAAAAAAAATCGGCCTTGCACATGCTGCAAACAAAAATAAAAGGAAGTGAAAACTACAAGGCCAAGGCGCAACAAAAGCTTGAGGAGTTGGTAAACAACCAACACTATCAATTGTGGGCCGACTTGCTCATGGCCAACATGCACCTTGTAAAGACGGGGCAAGAAAAAATTGAATTGTCAAATTTCTACGATGGAAGCCCGGTGAGTATCAAACTGAAACCCGAACTGAGCGCACAAAAAAATGCCGAAGTATTTTATCGCAAAGCAAAAAATCAACAGATTGAAACCAACAAGTTGAAAGCATCGGGTTTACAAAAGGAAAAAGAGATGGTAGCGTTGAGTGCGTTGACCGAATCAATCAGTCTCATAGCTGATTTGAAAACACTACGAAAAAAAATTGAAGAGGCAGGGTTGGTGAAAATACCGCAGGCAGAGATGGAGATATTGCCTTTCCACCAATTTAAATTTAAAGGCTACAAAATTTGGGTTGGAAAAAATGCAGAGGCCAACGACAAACTAACACTGAAGCACTCGTACAAAGAAGACCTGTGGCTGCACGCCAAAGATGTGGCGGGCTCGCATGTGTTGATCAAACACCAAGCCGGTAGAATTTTTCCGAAAGAGGTGATCGAACATGCAGCGGGTTTGGCCGCGCACTATTCTAAAAGAAAAAATGAAACGCTCTGCCCCGTGGCATTCACACCAAAAAAATTTGTCAGAAAAAGAAAAGGCGACCCAGCAGGGATGGTAGTGGTAGAGCGGGAAGAAGTGATTTTGGCCGAACCAATAGTAGGTAGTAGGGCTTAGGCTTTAGGACTGTAATGTCTGTTTTTCTTCCATCATAAACTTTTGCTTGCGAATTGTAAAGTGTCTTTAAGCGATAATTTCCTTCCCGACTCTATGGCTTTTTCCAATTCATCTTTTGATAATTTATCAATAGTGTCCTAAACGATTTAGTACCAGACAAATTTATTCAATTGTGAATAGTGGGGTATGTTTTTTGAGGAATATTAAAACAGAACCCCTTGGA
>JAYWDN010000158.1:0-20933 GCA_043780615.1 Bacteroidota bacterium
AGCTTGGCCGCATCAGAATAGAAACGAATACGGTTGATATTGGGGAAAGTGAAGATGTCAGGTTGGCTGATCGCGGTAAGCGTATCGTTCACATGGACGGCTTCTTCTTTTTTTGTTTTCTTTTTTTGAGCAGCGACATCACCAGCAGTTAGGCACAAGGAGCAAATCGCAACAAAGAGGAAAAAGGCTTTCACTATGGTTTTATTGAAGATTGCAGGCAGCTGTTTTAACGAAAAGTGGTTGAAAATCGGATGATAAACAAAAATTTAAATAGTACCCGTGCCTCTTGTCAAATATTGGCATACCGATTGACCATTAGAGAAGTCTTTATAAATTTAATAGGAGACACTACTTTTTTGTGTCAAATTGGCACTCTATAATTATGTTCAAAGAAATCCGCATAGCACCCATCGAGCAGGAAGAATCGGAAGAGTTGATCCAACTTATCAATCCCGATAAAGAAGTTGACATTCGCCCCGAAGATTTGCCAGAAGAGCTTTCTATTTTGCCGATCAAAAATACGGTGCTGTTTCCGGGCGTGGTGATCCCCATCACCGTCACCCGACAAAAATCTATCCGGCTGATCAAGAAGGCGTATCAGGGCAACCGCATTATTGGTGTGGTGGCGCAAAAAAATAAACAGACCGAAGACCCGGCCATCGAAGACTTGTGTCGCTTTGGCACGGTGGCGCGCATCATCAAAATGTTGGTGCTGCCCGATGGCAACACGACCATCATCATTCAAGGTAAGAATCGTTTTGCGATCAAAGAATTTACGAGCGAGGAGCCGTTCTTGATGGCGCGCATCGAGTTGCAAATAGAGCCAGCACTTGACTTGGAGAGCAAAGAAGTAAAGGCACTGGTGCAGTCGTTGAAAGACGCGGCCTTCAAAATTTTAAAACTCAATCCCGATATTCCGCAAGAAGCGCAAGTTGCCCTCGACAACATTAGCAGCACGGCTTTCTTAGTTCATTTTTTGTCTTCCAATTTAAATGTGGATGTAGCCGACAAGCAAAAGATTTTGGAGGTCAACAACATCATCGACCGCGGCACGCTGCTGTTGCAATATATGCTGAAGGAAATCCAACTGCTGGAGATCAAGCACGAGATCCAAAAGAAAGTGCACACCGACATCGACCAGCAGCAGCGCGATTATTTTTTACGCCAGCAAATAAAAGTGTTGCAAGACGAACTCGGCTACGATGGCCCCGACAAGGAAATCGAAAAATTGCGCAAGCGTGGCACTGAAAAAAAATGGCCGAAACATGCTGCAGATCACTTCAACAAAGAAATAGATAAACTTCTGCGCACCAACCCGCAAGCTCCTGATTTTCCGGTGATGATGAACAACGTGGAGTTCATGCTCGACTTGCCGTGGGAGGAATTCACCGTGGATGATTTTGATTTGAAGAAAGCCAAAAAGATTTTGGACAAAGATCATTTTGGTTTGGAAAAAGTGAAGACGCGCATTTTAGAATATTTGGCCGTGCTAAAACTGAAGCAAGACATGAAGGGCCCGATCCTTTGTTTGTATGGCCCGCCCGGTGTGGGAAAAACTTCGTTGGGAAAATCCATTGCCAAATCGCTCGGCAGAAATTATGTGCGCATGTCGCTGGGTGGGGTGCATGACGAAGCAGAAATCCGCGGCCATCGAAAAACGTATATCGGGGCAATGCCCGGAAAAATTTTGCACAACATAAAAAAAGCAAAATCGTCAAATCCGGTATTTGTGCTGGATGAGATTGACAAAGTGCGTGCGGATTTTCGGGGCGACCCGTCATCGGCTTTGCTCGAAGTGCTGGACCCCGAACAGAACAATGCCTTTAGCGACAACTATTTAGAAGTAGAATACGACCTGTCGAAAGTGATGTTTATTGCCACGGCAAATGCAATAGACACGATTCATCCTGCCTTGCGCGACCGCATGGAGGTCATCGAGCTGACGGGCTACACGGTAGAAGAAAAATTGCAGATCGCGCTGAAGCATTTGATCCCCAAACAAATCAAAGAGCACGGCCTCACGGCTGCCGATGTAAAATTTCAAAAAGAAGCGGTACTGAAAATAATTGAATCGTACACCCGCGAATCGGGCGTAAGAAATTTGGAACGAAAAATCGGATCGGTAGTTCGCCATACCGCCAAACTGAAAGCGATGGAAGAAAAGACCCTTGGTGAGATCACTCCCGCATTGGTAATAAAAATTCTGGGAGCCGAAATTTTTGATGAAGAGCTGTATCAAGGCAACGACATTGCCGGAGTAGTAACGGGCTTGGCGTGGACACAAGTGGGTGGAGATATTTTATTTGTCGAGTCGAGCGTGAGCCGCGGCAAAGGCATGCTCACCCTCTCGGGCCAGCTGGGCGATGTGATGAAAGAGTCGGCCACGGCTGCGCTGTCGTACCTCAAGGCCAATGCCGAGTCGTTGCAGATCGACCATCGCATTTTTCAACATTACGATCTGCACATTCACGTGCCGGCCGGTGCGGTGCCAAAAGATGGCCCTTCGGCTGGCATCACCATGCTCACTTCGTTGGCCTCAACATTTACACAACGAAAAGTAAAATCACATTTGGCCATGACGGGCGAGATCACCTTGCGTGGCAAAGTGTTGCCCGTGGGCGGCATCAAAGAAAAAATATTGGCGGCTAAAAGAAGCGGCATCAAAGAAATTATCCTCAGCTCAAAAAACAAGCGCGACATTCTTGAGATCGAGAAAAATTATGTCAAAGGGTTGTCTTTCCGTTATGTCGATTCGGTGGCCGATGTGCTGAAGTTGGCTTTGCTGAAAGATAAAGTAGCGAAGCCGCTTACGTTTGTTTTGCCCGAAGGGAAGGCGTAAGTAAGTTATCCGTTAAATAGTTAATAGCAATTCGTGAACAATGCGTAACGATTAACGAATCAACCGTTTCAACGAACCCGCTTCCCGCCAATTAGCTACCGATATTTTATCGCTGCGATTAAAGCTTTGAGGGCCATCGTATAAAAGTATTCCTCCTTTTTGCCCCGCATAGTCGTTCCACTTGTGCATGTTGTTGAGGTAATCGTCTCGATAGGTTTGCGCAGATTTTATTTCTATGGGCAAAAGTTTTTTTCCGTTCTCGGCCAGCAAGTCAATCTCAACACCTTTGTTGTCGCGCCAATAAAAGAAGGACGTTTGGCTTCCCGAATTGTGTTTGTTCTTGAGGCATTCGGCCACCACGTAGTTTTCGAACAATGCTCCACGAAAGTGGGAATTGGCCACTTCATTTTCAGATTTGATGCCGAGGAGCGAGCACGCCAAACCGGTATCGTAGAAATAGAGTTTAGAGGTTTTCACCAACCGCTTATTAAAATTCTTGTGGTGAGGGCGCAACAAAAAAATGACGTAGCTGCTTTCCAATATGCTCAACCAGTTTTGCACGGTGCGCATATCTATGCCGCAATCGCTGGAAAGAGCCGCGGTATTTATTTGTTGGGATATGCGACCTGCACACAATTGTAAAAATCGAGTGAACAAAAGTGTGTCGGTAATATTTTTCAATTGACGCACATCACGTTCTACATAAGTTCGGATGTAGGCTGGATACCACACCGATGGATTGCGGCCGCGGTCATGCACTTCGGGATAACAGCCGCTCCAAATTAATTGATTAGTGGATGATTTGGGAGCAAGCAGCACAAGTTCACGGTAACAGAAAGGCAACAAGTCCATATAGCCAATGCGCCCCGCCAACGTTTGAGAGATAGATTCTTGTAAAAGAAAATTGTTGCTGCCCGTGAGGATGAACAGCCCGTCTTTTTTTGTGTTGTCAAGAATCTTTTGAAGGTAACTGAAGAGCGCAGGCACACGTTGGGCCTCATCGATGATCGCCCCGTTTTTAAAGCGCGCCAAAAAAGCGCGCGGGTCGTTATCGGCCAGTTGGCGTTCGTCAGGGTCTTCCAACGAAACATAGGGCTTCCGTGGAAAGACCGCTTTCACCAACGTGGTTTTGCCGCTTTGTCGAGGGCCCACCACGGCCACGGAGCGGAACTCTTTCGCCTGCAGGCGCAACCATTTTTCAGCGTTTCGTTTGACCATTTTGAAGATTGTACAAATATAACACTTGATTAATTATTTTATAGTTTTTATTTAAAAATGTGTTTTTAACTTATAAACGAATAATTATTAGTACAAATAATACAGTCGTATGCATGATTTGTACTAATCACGAAATGATCTTATAAACAATCGTAACGCTGAAACTGCATCCTTTGCTGCCTTACTGCTTTCTACCTACTGCCTACTTTTTACTACCTTTACGACTTATCATCGAAAATTAAAAAATGGAAAAGATCGGAGGGCTGACACCGCAAGAAATCGTTAAAGAATTAGATAAGTACATCATTGGCCAAAAAGAAGCCAAGCGCAATGTGGCCATCGCGCTGCGCAACCGGTGGAGACGTATGAATGTGCAGTCTGAAATGCGAAACGAAATTGTGCCCAACAATATTTTGATGATCGGGGCAACGGGCGTGGGCAAAACGGAGATTGCCCGCAGGCTGGCAAAAATTGCCGATGCGCCTTTTGTAAAAGTGGAGGCTTCTAAATTTACGGAGGTCGGCTATGTAGGCCGCGATGTGGAGAGCATGGTGCGCGACTTGGTGGAGCAGTCAGTGAACATGGTGAAGATGCGCAAGAAGGAAGAGGTGAAAGAAAAAGCAGCACAAGCAGTGGAAGAAATTATTTTGGATGCGCTCATCCCGCCCATGCGCAAACAGCCGGGGTTTACCCTGCCGCAAACAGAAAATGAAAACCAAGAAGAACCAAAAGACGATGCCGACCTGAACGAGCGCACACGCAATGTCTTTCGTGAGAAGATCAGAAACGGTGAACTCGAAAACCGAAAAATTGAAATCGACATCAAGCAGAGTGGCATGCCGGGCGTGGGCATGGTAGGCGCGGGCATGATGGACGAGGTGTCGATGATGAACTTGCAAGAGATGCTCAGTGGCATGATGCCCAAGAAGCCCAAGAAAAGAAAACTCACGGTAGCTGAAGCACGAAAGGTTTTGCTCGAAGAAGAAGCGGCCAAGCTCATCGACATGGACGAAGTGAAAGAAGAAGCCATTCGCAAAGCAGAAGATGCCGGAATTATTTTTATCGATGAGATCGACAAGATTGCCTCGGGCGGGAAGAAGGGCGGGGGCGGGCCCGATGTGAGCCGCGAAGGGGTGCAGCGCGATCTGCTGCCGATTGTGGAAGGCAGCACGGTGAACACCAAGTACGGCTCGATCAACACCGACCATGTTTTGTTTATTGCGGCCGGGGCGTTCCATGCTTCAAAACCTTCGGATCTGATTCCCGAACTGCAAGGGCGTTTTCCCATCCGTGTGGAATTGGACAACCTGACGAAAGAAGATTTTGTGCGGATTTTGAAAGAGCCAAAGAACGCACTTACCCGACAGTACCAAGCGTTGTTTGGAGCGGAAGAAGTTTCCATTTCGTTTGACGATGCCGCCATTGATGAGGTTGCGCAAGCGGCTTTTGAGATCAATGCCGAGCTTGAAAACATTGGTGCGCGCAGGCTGCACACCGTGATGAGCAAATTGCTGAACGAGTTTTTGTTTGATGTGCCCGACAAGATTTCGAAAGACGAAAAAATCGTAATCACGCAGGCGATGGTGAAAGAAAAACTCAGTGGCTTGATCAAGAACAAGGATTTGAGCGAGTATATTTTGTAGATGATGTTTGCAAAACACATAATTCAACGTCATTGCGAGCACCTGCGAGGGAAGCGGGAAGGGCGAAGCAATCCCCCAGAACAGGAGATTGCTTCGCGCCATTGCACAAATCCATCGCAGGTGCTCGCAATGACGATTTACTAGTTTGTGTAAGGTCAGTTTTATAAATGAAGCGCACAGCTCTTTTTACAACATGGCTTTGTTTGTTTGCGGCAAATTCATTTGCGGTTGATCCATCCGATTCCCTCCGCGCTCGTTACGTGCAACGTTTTCCCGATTACTTTTTTCTCTGGCCGGTGGTCAAACAGCGCAGCACCACTTTCGATATTCAAAATGTAAGTGCGAAAAACAATAAACTTACCTACAAGCCCAACGGCAACTACGGGCTCGGGCTGGGCATGTACATTTTTGAAATCGGATTTGAAGTAGTTTTTTCCATTCAGCCCAAAGTTACCACGCAGCCCATCTATGGCCACACTACCTCCAGCGATTTGCAAGCCAACATCCTCGGCAAACATTGGGGCTTCGATCTTTTCACGCAGCACTACAAAGGGTTTTATGTTTCTGACTTGAACAAGGCCGTTCCCACGGGCTCACCGTATCCGCAGCGGCCCGACATCAGCACGTGGAACACGGGCGTGAATGGAATTTATTTGTTCAACAAAAAAAAATATTCCATCCGGGCAGCTTACAATTTTTCTGAAAAGCAGTTGCGAAGCGCGGGTTCATTTTTGCTCAGTGGCACACTCAATACGTTTAGCCTTCGTGCCGACTCTGCGGTGTATGGCCCGAGCTACGAGCCCACGCTTGGCGTCAATGCTGATTTTAAAAAATTGGACTACACCACCATCAGCATTTCGCCCGGCTATGCGCACACATTCGTGCTTGGCAATTTTTTTGTAAACGGATCGCTTTCAGTTGGCCCGGCCAATCATTGGGTCTATTACCAATCGGCCACGGTGGCCAAGCACGACATCACGCTCAACAGCTTCATCGATTTGCGCTTGTCGGTGGGCTACAACAGCGACCGTTTTTTTACAGGGATCAGTTTTGTGGCGCAGGCGCGCAACATCAAGTTTGAACAAGTGCAGTTCACCAACACCAACACTACCTTCAAAGTGGTGATGGGCTACCGCTTTCGCGAATTCGGGGTTTTGAAAAAGAGTGCGAGGGATTTTTTGCCAATCAATAAGAAAAGTAGGCAGTAAGGCAGTCAGCAGTGCACTCTGCCTACTGGTAACTGCTTACTGCCTACTTTTAAAGCACCTCAGTAAAATTGACTTAGAACTAGTAAGCGATCCCGTCTGCCAACACGATCACTTTATTTTTCAGTACTTCTACTACACCGCCAGTGATCTTCACTTCTTCCACGCCTTCTTTTGATTTGTAAACCACGGCACCTTCTTTGAGCAACGAGACCAACGGAGCATGATCGTTCAATACCTGAAACGAACCGTCCGAGCCGGGGAAAGTAGCGATCGATACATCGCCTTCGAATATTTTTTTTTCTGGTGTTGTGATTTCTAAGTGCATATTGATTTGGTAATTTGATGATTCGGTGATTGTTAATCCATCATCGAATTAACGAATCACCGAATTAATTTTTAGGCACTCGCCTCTGCCATCATCTTCTCGCCTTTGGCAATGGCTTCTTCAATGCCGCCTACCAGGTTGAAGGCCATCTCGGGCAGGTAATCAACTTCTCCGTCCATGATCATGTTGAAACCTTTGATGGTGTCTTTAATATCTACCAGCGCGCCCTTCAAGCCTGTGAAGGCTTCGGCCACATGGAACGGTTGCGACAAGAAACGTTGCACACGTCTGGCGCGCGTCACGGTAAGTTTATCTTCATCGCTCAATTCATCCATGCCCAAAATGGCGATGATGTCTTGCAATTCTTTGTAGCGTTGAAGCGTCAACTTCACCCGTTGTGCACAGTTGTAATGTTCTTCGCCCACAATATCGGCACGCAAAATCCGCGAGGTAGAGTCCAACGGATCTACCGCAGGGTAAATCCCCAACTCGGCAATCTTGCGGCTCAATACAGTCGTTGCATCCAAGTGCGCAAAAGTGGTGGCAGGCGCAGGGTCGGTCAAGTCATCGGCAGGAACATAAACCGCTTGCACCGAAGTGATCGAACCATTTTTGGTAGAGGTGATACGCTCTTGCATCGCGCCCATCTCGCTCGCCAACGTAGGCTGGTAGCCCACGGCCGATGGCATACGACCAAGCAGAGCCGATACTTCGGAGCCCGCTTGCGTAAAACGAAAAATATTGTCGATAAAGAAAAGGATGTCTTTGCCTTTGCCTTGTCCATCGCCATCGCGGAAATATTCGGCTACGGTCAATCCCGAAAGGGCAACGCGCGCGCGCGCACCGGGCGGCTCGTTCATTTGACCAAACACAAAGGTTGCTTTCGAGTCTTTCAGTTTGCTGGCATCAACTTTTGAGAGGTCCCATCCACCTTCGTGCAGTGATTTCATAAACTCTGGGCCGTAGTCCACAATGCCTGCTTCGATCATCTCGCGCAGCAAATCGTTTCCTTCGCGTGTGCGCTCGCCCACTCCGGCAAACACCGAAAGACCAGCATACGCTTTCGCAATGTTGTTGATCAACTCTTGGATCAAAACGGTTTTGCCCACACCGGCACCACCAAACAAACCGATCTTACCACCTTTTGAGTATGGCTCGATCAAGTCAATTACTTTGATCCCTGTAAAGAGAACTTCTTGCGAAGTAGAAAGGTCTTCATAGCGCGGAGCCGAGCGGTGAATAGGAAGAGATTGCTCGCCCTTAGGCTGAGGAATACCATCGATGGCTTCGCCAATCACATTGAACAAACGTCCTTTAATGTCATCGCCAATCGGCATTTTTATTGGCATCCCCGTGTCAGTCACTTTCATGCCGCGCACCAAGCCTTCGGTTCCGTCCATGGCAATCGTGCGTACGCGATCTTCGCCCAAGTGCAGTTGGCACTCGAGCACAATACGCGTGCCGTCAGTTTTGGTTACTTCCAATGAATCAAGGATGTTGGGCACGTGCGAGCCTGCATCGTCAAAGGCCACATCTACTACTGGGCCGATTACTTGTGTGATTTTACCGTAGTTCGCCATTTAGGTCAGGAGTTATGTTAATGCGTTGATTTTTAACTTTTTGAGGATTGAACACTCCGATAGTTATCGGGGCGAAAAAATCTAGTCGCAAAAGTATGTTTTTCGCGGGTTTGAACAAATCGCGCAAGCAGAAATTCGTAATAAGTTTTTGGCCCTCCTATTGACGCTTCATCGAAGATGTGGTCTTTGTAGATGTGTAAACAAAGTGCTTGACGAATGAGAACAAAAAAAGGATAGCTTTCGCTACCCTTGATACGTGAAGTAGATAATTTAATTCAGGTTTTCGACTGAATCAAAGACAATTTAACATTATGAATCACACTCAACAGTGTGGGTACAACCACCACCACCACTACCGCATGAACATGATCCAGATTGTGAACTATAAATTGTTAAATCACATCCATTACAGGGTAAAATACTTGTGCAGGACTGTTTACACCCTAAAATTAATCTCATTGTTTTCCCATTTTTAACAGTTAGAACCTGAGCTACCGTTAAGTATTTGCCGCCCTTAATTGGGCCACGAGCTTCTAATATCGTAAGGTTTTTTTCATTGGTATAAACTCTCAATACATCAACTTTTGTCATGTGATTTTCTAAAGCAATAGTAGCTTTGAGTTGATCTTGATCTGCTGTTATTGTGTGAACTCCGTTTGAACCGACTATCCCAATGGATGTAACATCATTATTAGAGTTTTTTGTTTTCAAGTCCTCCTGTCGATTACATGAAACAACAAGAGCAACAAGAAAAAGAGCTAAAAGTTTCGATTTCATTTTTTAGAATTTAGTTGAAGTTAAGTTACACATCCAATCAGCGCGCTTGATTGTTGAATCAAACTTACCCCCCCCCCCTACACAAATGCAAGTAATTTGCAATTATTTTTGATTCTTTTATCTAAGTATTTCTTAACAGAAAGGACACCTAATAAAGGATTGAAGCTTATCCTCTGTCCTTTTCCTATTTTTGCAACATGGGTATCCGTTCTGTTTTAGCAAAGCCATTTGCAGCCTACATCGCCACCGAAACCAAAACTTGGTCGATGAACGGTGCGCAATGCCAACAAAAAGTTTTTCGTTCGCTGATCGAAGGCGGGAAAAATACGGTCTTCGGAAAGGATCATGGCTTTGAAACGATCAAGTCGCATGATGATTTTAAAAAACAAGTTCCCATCCGCGATTATGAAGCACTGAAACCGTATGTAGAAAAAGTGCTGCATGGCGAAGAAAATATTTTATGGAAAGGCAAACCGGAATATTTTGCCAAAACTTCGGGCACCACATCGGGAACGAAATACATTCCCATCACCAAGGATTCTGTTCCGAACCACATCAACAGCGCACGAAACGCTTTGCTCAGCTATGTGCACGAAACCGGCAACGCAAATTTTTTGGATGGTGGTTTGATTTTTTTGTCGGGCAGCCCGGAGTTGACGGAGAAAGCCGGAATCAAAACCGGACGACTTTCCGGGATTGTCAATCATCACGTGCCGGGTTATTTGCGCAGCAACCAAAAGCCAAACTATCAAACCAATTGCATCGAAGATTGGGAAGAGAAGCTCGACAGGATTATTGATGAGACCATCCATGAAAACATGACGTTGATCTCAGGCATTCCAC
Source organism: Bacteroidota bacterium (assembly GCA_043780615.1). Classification (GTDB taxonomy): domain Bacteria; phylum Bacteroidota; class Bacteroidia; order Cytophagales; family Cyclobacteriaceae; genus ELB16-189. The sequence continues at coordinate 10,434 of JAYWDN010000158.1, forward strand.
CGTGGGCGCAAATGTATTTTGATCGTATTGTTGCTCGAACAGGAAAAAAAATCAAGGACGTGTTCCCTAATTTCTCGATGTTCGTTTACGGAGGGGTAAACTTTGAGCCGTATCGCGCCAAACTTTTTGAAACGATAGGAAAGAAAATTGATTCGATCGAAACCTATCCGGCATCGGAAGGGTTCATTGCTTATCAAGACTCACAAAACGAAGAAGGATTGCTTCTGCTTTTAAATTCAGGAATCTTTTTTGAGTTCATTCCAACCGAAGAATATTTTAACGAAAAGCCAACGCGACTTTCACTTGAAGAAGTTGAACTCGGAAAAAACTATGCGCTGGTCATCAACAGCAATGCAGGCTTGTGGGGCTACTCAATTGGCGACACCGTAAAATTTGTTTCCAAAAACCCGTATCGCATTGTGGTGAGTGGAAGAATCAAACATTTTATTTCTGCCTTTGGTGAACACGTGATTGGCGAAGAAGTAGAGAAGGCCATGAAGTTTGCTTGTCAGAAATTTACGGAAGTTGATCTAGTGGAATTTACGGTTGCTCCCAATGTCGCGCCCGCAGAAGGAATGCCGCACCACGAGTGGCTGATCGAATTTGGAAATCAACCGAATGATTTAAATTCTTTTGCTTTGGAATTGGATAACCGGCTGCGCCAATTGAATGTTTATTATGATGACTTGATCACCGGAAATATTTTGCGGACACTGAAAATCAATTCGCTTAAAAAAAATGCCTTCATTGATTATATGAAGTCGCAAGGCAAACTGGGCGGCCAAAACAAAGTGCCGCGCCTCAGCAATGATAGGAAAATAGCCGAGGAATTAAGTAGATTTACTTGATTTGTGATTCGAGAATTGTGATTATTGATTTGTGATTTTGTCTGGTTAAATCAAAAATCGCAATTCACCAATCTATTATCGCAAATCAATTGCGCTGGTAAAGCGTAGAAAATTACAGCCAAACGAGTAGATTTACTTGATGAAAATAATAGGCAGGCTCATTCTCGTTTTTTCTTTTCTGCTTCCGTTAAAAATCTTTTCACAAAATTTTCCTGAGTTTGATAGCCTGAAGAAGAAAGCATATTCTGCTTATGACATTAAGGATTATTTACAAAGCGCAAGATACTTCGAGTCTGCGCTCAATTTACCAGAAAATAAAAGACCAGAAATTTTTTGGACAATTTATTATGATGTTGCTTGTGCCTTTTCATTGAATAGCAATGTCGATAAATCTCTTTACTATTTAGAAAAATGCTTTTCCGTTTGGAAATCTAAATTGGAAGGAACTCCAGTTTCCGTCATGCATATTGCCACTGATGGCGACTTAGATTTTATTCGCAATCAGCCTCGGTTTCATAGCATCATTAAACAGTATTATTCCCTTAAAGATCAGCAAAGATTTGATAAAGCTCAGAAATTTTCGGGTGCTGAAATTTCCTACCCCCAACTATTGGAACTGTTGCGATTATACGACAAAAAAGAGAATGTAAGTATCTTAAATAAAACTATATATTGGGAGAAGAAAAACGGCAAATATATTTATAACCCAACTCTTTTGACATTGCCAGATGCTGAGGTTCTAAAGGGGGAAGGATTTAGTTTTTAGCCAATGTAAATTTTATTTGAATTTTATTTGGCACGGAAGTAAGCAACCATTTACTTACCAGCGACTTCGATTGGACCAACCAATTAACGATGTCGACTGGAGTTCTCTGGAAAATTTCAAATTAGGATGGTTGAAGAAGCATGACTTTTCTGATGGAGGAGACTCAGAGAAAGGTACGTCAAACTCCGAAGGAATAGCCACCTTCGATTTTATTTCTGGAGATAAAAGCCAAGACATCGGTGAGAGCCAAAATTTCCGGCAATTAATGTCTTTGTATTCGATGTTCCTCAATCTTTACAAATCCAAAAATGATATCGAATCTTACAACGCCTGTTACATCCAAATCAAGGAACTCCAATCCAAACGCTTAAAATATTTGTATGAATCAAACCCAAGTTTTGAAAAATATTTTAGGTGGAAGCTTTCGCAGCTTTTAAAATACTATGTTCGCTACGGCACAGAACCCGCAAGAGCCATTGTCATTTCTATTTATATTGTTATCATTTTTGGTATTTTCTTTTTCTTCTTCCCGTCTGATTGGGATACCACAAGTAAATCGAAGCTGGTTCAAAACTTTAAAGACTTTATCCAAAAAAATGAGAAGGGTTATGTAAAACCGTTCTTCGTTTTGTTATTGGGTTTTATCATCAGTTTGATCAATGCCGTCACGCTCAGTTTAAATGCATTTATCACCCTAGGCTTTGGCAACATCCCCACGCACGGCATCGCGCGCTACTTCTGCGTGCTCGAGGGATTTCTCGGCTGGTTTCTCCTCAGCATTTTTACCGTGGCAATGATTAATCAGGTGCTTTGAGTAATTCTGTTTTGGTCGACAATAATTCCAATGTTGATTCTGAAAATTATCGCTATTAGGAGGAAAAAAGCGTTGAGTGAAATTGGATTTCATTAGATTTGAAGAATTTAATTCGTGATTATAGATTGTTGATTATTGAATTGTGATTTTTGAGTTGCAAATAAAAGGAGATGAATAGCAAGGAATTGGAAAATAGGTTGATTGAATTTGCAGTGATGGTTGTTAATTTAATAAAATCCTTACCTGAAGATCGAATTACAAATCATTTAACTGGACAATTGATGCGTTCGGCTACGTCTCCTGCTTTGAATTATGGCGAGGCGTTGGGTTCGGAGTCAAAAAGAGATTTTGTCCATAAACTTGGAATTGTCTTAAAAGAATTAAGAGAATCTTTGAACTGTCTTAAAATTCTAGCGGGCTCGAATTATATTGCTACCGAAAATCCTGTAATAAAGGAATGCAACGAACTCGTTTCTATTTTTGTGAAGTCTGTCGAGACTAATAAAAAGAAGTTGGACTCAATTCACTAATCACAAATCTATACTTACAAATCACAAATCAAATCATCAATCGGTTGCCCCAAGAAAAAAAACACATCGCCATCCTCGGCTCCACCGGCTCCATCGGCACGCAAGCCTTGGAAGTCATCGCCATGCACCCCGACTATTTTGAAGTGGAAGTGCTCACCGCACAAAACAATGCTGATCTTTTAATCGAGCAAGCAAAAAAATTCAAGCCCAATGCGGTAGTTATCTCCAACGAAGATTATTATCAGAAAGTAAAGGCTGCGCTGATTCCGTTGGACATAAAAGTCTTTGCCGGTGAAAATGCTTTGGCTTCCATAGTCGAGATGGATTCCATTGATTTGGTGTTGACGGCATTGGTAGGTTTTTCTGGTTTGATGCCAACCATCAAAGCAATCGAAGCAGGAAAAAATATTGCACTGGCAAATAAGGAAACATTGGTCGTTGCGGGCGAACTCGTCACCCAATTAGCCTCTGAAAAAAACGTGAATATTTTTCCGGTTGACTCCGAACACTCGGCCATCTTTCAATGCTTGGTGGGCGAATTTCTAAACCCTATTGAAAAAATAATTCTCACGGCTTCGGGCGGGCCGTTCCGTGGAAAGAAAAAGGAAGAATTAAGAAACATAAAAAAAGAACAAGCACTCAAGCACCCCAACTGGACGATGGGCGCGAAAGTCACCATCGACTCGGCCACGCTGATGAACAAAGGCCTCGAAGTGATCGAAGCAAAATGGCTTTTTGGTGTGATGGCCGAACAAATTGAAGTGGTCGTTCATCCGCAATCCATCATCCATTCGTTGGTGCAGTTTCAAGATGGCTCCATCAAAGCGCAACTCGGCCTGCCCGACATGCGTTTGCCGATCCAGTTTGCGTTGGGGTTTCCCAATCGGTTGAGATCTGATTTTCCTCGTTTTGATTTTTCAAAATATCCATCACTCACATTTGAAAAGCCCGATACGGAAACTTTTCGTAATCTTGCGCTTTCGTTCGAGGCGCTGAACCGTGGTGGCAACATGCCCTGCGTGCTCAATGCCGCCAACGAAGTGGCCGTAGCAGAATTTTTGAAAGACAATGTGGGCTTTTTGGAAATGCCGAATGTGGTAGAACGATGTTTAGAAAAAATGAATTTTATAAAACATCCTACGCTCGAGGATTATGTGCAGACGGACAAAGAAACACGAATCAAAGCAATGGAATTGATTCGGTAATTCGGTAATGTGTTGATTCGATGATTAAATTCTCGAATTACACGATCAACCCAATACTGAATCATCGAATTAACAAATTAATAAATCAACGAATTAGTGTATGGAAGGACTGATCATGACGGCCCAACTTCTGTTGAGCCTTTCAATTTTAATAGCCGTGCACGAGTGGGGCCACTTTGTCACGGCACGGATGTTTAAAATCAGGGTAGAGAAATTTTATCTCTTCTTCGATTTCCTTTTCCCCATGGCCAACGTGCTCAACTTCTCTTTATTCAAATACAAAAAAGGAGATACCGAATTTGGCATCGGTTGGTTTCCGCTGGGCGGCTATGTAAAAATTGCCGGCATGGTGGACGAGAGCATGGACAAAGAGCAGATGAAACTGCCGCCACAGCCGTGGGAGTTCCGCTCCAAGCCTGCATGGCAGCGGCTTATTGTAATGTTGGGCGGAATCATTGTGAATGTGATTGTGGGCATCTTCATCTTCATCGGCATGACGTATTTTATTGGCGACACCTACATCTCCAACGACTATGTCAATGCAAATGGTGGCGTGGAGGCAAGAGCGTTGGCACAAAAACTTGGATTAAAAACGGGCGACAAGATTTTGAAGATCAACGGAAAGGACATCGAATATTTTAATGATGTAACCAAACTGTCTGAATTGCTTTCACAAAATTCCTCGTACACTATTTTGCGAGGAGATCAAGAATTGCAGATTCCGATCCCAGCGAATTTCCTTGAGAATTTTGGAAATAAAGACGCAGCTGATAATTTTCTTCAGCCAAGAAATTTGCCAATCGTGGCAGGCATATCGACCAGCACGGTGGCCGAACGAGCGGGAATCAAACCAGGAGATATTTTTGTTGAGGTGCAAGGCACTCCTGTGAACTACATGGACGAACTTAAGGAAGTGTTGAAGAATATAAAATCGGACACCATTCAATTTAAGGTTAAGAGAGAAGGGCAACTGATTTCTTTTAAAGAATATTTTAAAGGAAAAAACACGATCGGGTTTTATCAACGATGGCCAAAGGAAGCCTTGATCGAAATTAATTATTCCTTCGGTCAATCTGTCTTACTTGGCCCTGGCCGCGCGTTCAATGTGATCACCGTTCAGCTAAAAGCGTTCAAGAAAATTTTTAGTGGCGACATCTCATTGAAAAAATCATTGTCGGGCCCGATCGGCATGGCGAAGGCGTATGGCGGCACTTGGAACTGGGAAAACTTCTGGCACATGACGGGCTTGCTTTCGATGGTGCTAGCATTCATGAACTTGTTGCCGATCCCTGCGCTCGATGGTGGCTACGTGATGTTCTTGCTTTACGAAATGATCACCGGCCGAGAAGCCTCGGAGAAATTTTTCGAAAACGCCATCAAGGTAGGTATGGCCATTTTATTGGCATTGATGGTGTTTGTTTTCTATAATGATATTGCTAAGTTGATCGTGGGGAGTTGATATTTGTTGTTAGTTATTCCCATACAACAAATCGATTAACGCATAACTGTGCCTAGGTTCGTGTCCCCACGAACCTAGCTCAAAACTTTTGTGGCTCGTGAGGACATAAGCCAAGGCTTGGGCTAATCGATTAACGACTAACTAACAACGCTCAACGATTTACTTCTCCACATCAAAACAATACTCCTTCAAATAATCCGCGGCATCGTCTTCGCCAGCGGCAAAGGCTTTGCGCAAGCACCGACACCCTTCGTCTGTTCGTTTTAATTGCACCAACGAAACTCCCTTGTAGAAAAGAGCAGCGTTGTTATCCGGATCAATGCGCAATGCGAGCTCTAAATATTTCAAGGCGAGATCGAACTTTTCATCTTGCAAACAAAAAGTACCCGCATACAAATAAGAGGCAGGGTAATTCACATCCAGTACAATGGCTTTATTGAAACAAATTAACGCACTGTTTAAACTGCCGAGCGAATAATAAATAAAACCCAAATTGGTTTCCAGCTCGGCATCGTCCGTGAAAATTTTTACTTCTTCCAAATCTTTTTTGGCTGCCTTGAAGTCACCTTTGTCGGCTAGCAACGCACCACGCCAGCGCAGCAACTCTGGCGTGCTTCGCAGGTCAATCGCTTTCTGTAAATCAATCAGTTGGTTGTTGGCATCGCCTTTCTGACGATAAATCAATGCACGTAAAATTCTCGCCTGCGGACTCTCGGGAAATTCTGAAATAAATTTATCCATGTCGGCAAGCGCATTGTCAAAATCACTTCCACTGTAATAACTGACTGCGCGCTTGTAGATAAATTTATAGTCGGTCTTTTCCTTGAACGGACATTCGTTGATGATCTTCGAATAAAGTGCAGCAGCACCAGCAAAGTCCTGATGGTTCATCAACGTGTCCGCTTCCGTTTCCCAATTGCTCCATCGTGCTTGCTCATCCTGGCCAAAAGCCGAAATAGTAAAACATAATAAGAAATACAGAAACGGAAACTCTCTTCGCATAGATTAAGGAAACCTTGATTTCTTAGTGTCTTCGCGCCTTAGTGGCCACAAAGACACAAAGGCACAAAGAGTTTACGCATTGGCACCCACCGCTTTGTTGCGGTCGCGCTTGCGATCGTTTTCGTCCAGGTAGATTTTCCGCAACCGAATGGATTTTGGAGTTACTTCCACATACTCATCCGACTGGATGTATTCGAGTGCTTCTTCGAGCGAAAATTTCACCGCGGGGGAGATGCGCATTTTTTCGTCCGATCCGGACGCACGCATGTTGGTCAATTTTTTGGTTTTGGTAACGTTGATCACCAAATCGCCTGAGCGGCTGTGCTCGCCAATCACCTGGCCGGCATAAATCGGCTCACTGGGTTCGATGAAAAACTTTCCGCGGTCTTGCAAGTTGTGCAAACTGTAAGGAATTGCTTCGCCAACTTCCATGCTGATCAAGGATCCGTTTATCCTTCCGGGGATGTCACCTTTGTAAGGTTGATAATCTTTGAAACGATGCGTAACCACGGCTTCACCGGCAGTAGCGTTCATCATATAATTTCTCAAGCCGATGATCCCGCGTGCGGGCATCATGAACTTTAAAATCATGCGGTCGCCTTTGGGTTCCATGTTGGTCATCTCGCCCCTGCGCATAGAAACGGTTTCAATGGCTTTACCGGCAACGGCTTCGGGCAAGTCGATCGTGAGGTCTTCAATCGGCTCGCATTTTACACCATCAATTTCTTTGATGATTACTTGTGGCTGGCCGATTTGTAATTCGTATCCCTCCCTGCGCATGGTTTCAATCAACACCGACAAGTGGAGCACACCGCGGCCAAACACCATGAAGCTATCGGCTGAGCCCGTTTCGCCAACGCGAAGTGCTAAGTTTTTTTCTAATTCTTTGTCAAGACGATCTTTGATGTGGCGCGAGGTAACGTACTTCCCTTCTTTGCCATAGAATGGCGAGGTGTTGATGGTGAAGAGCATGCTCATGGTCGGCTCGTCAATGGAAATAGACTTCAAAGCCTCTGGCTTATCAACGTCTGCAACCGTATCTCCAATTTCAAAGCCTTCAAGGCCAACCAAGGCGCAGATATCACCGGCCTTTACTTCTTCCATTTTCTTTTTTTCAAAGCCTTCGAAAACGTAAACTTCTTTGATGCGTGTTTTCACAATCGCTCCGGTATCGCGTTTTACCAACACCACAAACTGACCGGCCTTCACCGATCCGCGTTGGATCCTTCCGATGGCCACACGACCGATGTAAGAAGAATACTCAAGCGATGTGATCATCAATTGCGTTGGCCCTTCAGAAACTTTTGGAGCCGGAATATGTTCGATCACGCCTTCGATCAAGGCTGTAATATCGGTGGTGGGTGTTTTCCAATCTTTGCTCATCCAGCCTTGCTTGGCGGAACCGTAAAACGTAGGAAAATTTAATTGCTCCTCAGTGGCATCAAGGGAGAACATCAGTTCAAAAACCTGCTCGTGGACTTCATCAGGCGTACAATTTTTCTTGTCCACTTTATTGATTACTACAATTGGCTTCAACCCAAGTTGCAATGCCTTTTGCAGCACGAAACGGGTTTGCGGCATGGGGCCTTCAAACGCATCGACCAACAATAAACAGCCATCGGCCATGTTGAGCACACGCTCTACTTCACCACCAAAGTCGCTGTGGCCAGGGGTATCGATCACGTTGATTTTATAGTCTTTGTAGCGTACCGAAACGTTCTTCGCCAAAATGGTGATGCCACGCTCACGCTCCAGGTCATTGCTGTCCATGATCAGTTCGCCAGGGTGTTCGTGGTCTTTGAAGAGATGCCCTGCGTGTAAAAGTTTATCGACCAGTGTGGTTTTTCCGTGGTCAACGTGGGCAATAATGGCGATGTTCCTGATCTTGTTAACTTCCATAAATTTGGTGCTGCTTAGATTGATTTTAATTTTGAGGGCGCAAAGGTAATCAGAAAAGTGGGATCCCTCAATCTTCCAACTCCACCAAAAATTTAATGGCCCTTAATCCAACCGCCATCAACTGCCAATGACTGACCTGTAATATAACTGGCTCGTTCACTTACCAAAAATGCAGCGGCCGCAGCGAATTCTGTGGTCGTGCCAAATCGTTTCATCGGAATTGTTTCTTTCACCTGATTTACATTCGGGTTTTTCTCAACAAGATTTTTAAGTCGGTTTGTATCGGTGTATCCCGGCAACAAATTATTGACGGTAATACCATAAATAGCGACTTCGTTCGACAAACTTTTTACCAAACCCAATAAACTCGTTCTTACAGCATTGGATGAAATCAAGTTGTCGGCAGGTTGTTTGACAGCAACAGAAGTAATGGTGAGAATACGTCCGAAACCTTTTTCCTTCATCCCTGGCAAAACTTGCCGAATAATATCCACCGCACTTAAGAACAGTAAATTGTAGAGGTGTTTCCAATCGTCTAAACTAAATTGCTCGAATGCACCAGCCGCAGGGCCACCTGTATTGGTTACCAGAATTTCAATATTGCCAAAGGCTCTTACACTTTGTTCCACCAATTTTTTGCGTTGCTTTTCATCTGTAATATCGCACACAAACGACACGACTTTATTGGGGGCAATCAATTGAATTTCGGCTTCGGTTGCCGCTAATGCCACTGAATCGGTGCCGCAAATAATAACTTTGGCGCCTTCTTTTGCCAATTCAATCGCCACGGCTTTACCCAATCCTTTGCTTGATGCCAAGATGAGCGCGACTCTATTTTGTATTCCTAAATCCATTGATTATTCTTCCTCATTCATCATTACTGAACTATTTCCTCAAATAATTATCCGAGCCATCAATCCAATCTTGTCTGGGTGGTGCAAAAATATCAGTTTCTATAACCTTGCCAATCATTAAGGCTTTGTGCCTGCGATTACCCGGGATAACAATTGATTCGCCTGGCAATATGTCAATAGGATTATCTTCGTTATCATCAAACCAAAAGCGAAGTACGCCTTCCAAGACTTCGGTGATTTGTTCATTTTCGTGCGAATGCCAGGGCACTAAAAATCCATCTTGAAATTCCATTTTGGCAATCATTACTTTCTCTCCATGGATGAACTGTCTTTTCATTTTTGGATTGACTTGTTCTGCCTGAACATTCTTCCAACTAATTTTTTCCATAATTTGTAGTTAATTTGATTTAAGAATAAACTTCGACAGGTACTAACCAATTGCGTTTGTCTTCAATGAGTCCTGCTCGTAGCCCATTGATTTCTTGATAAAGCATATTGCTAATTTTGCGGTCTTCTGCTTTTGGCAAAACCATACGTATATCGCCATGTGTAATTTCAGAAATATGCGAAACCACCGCTGCTGTGCCCGAACCAAAGGCTTCCTTTAAATTCCCTTTTTGGTAGGCTTCTAAAATTTCATCAATATAAATATCCCGGATCTCCACCTTTATATTTTTTTCTTCAAGAATATCAATAAAATAAGTTCGGGTTGTACCTTTTAAAACAGCACCAGTCAGTTTTGGTGTCAATACCGTATCGCCAATAACAAAAAACAAATTCATCATACCTGCTTCTTGAACTTTTTTGAATTCAGGGCTTTCAAGCCAAATAATTTGGTCAAACCCTTTTTGTTTCGCCAACTGGCTTGCCATTAAAGAACCTGCATAATTGCCACCCGTTTTGGCTTCTCCGGTGCCTCCAGGAACGGCTCTTATTAGTTTTTGTTCTGTCACTAATCTTATAGGTTTTGTAAAATAGGGTTGAACCGGACCTGTATAAATGTAAAAAGTGTAGGTATCAGAAGGAGTTACCGCCAATGAACTTTCCGTTGCTATCATTGTCGGTCGCAGATATAATGCGCTTCCTGTTGCTTTCGGAATCCAGTTTATCTCTAAGGCGATTA
>JAYWDN010000159.1:0-20896 GCA_043780615.1 Bacteroidota bacterium
GGTGATCTGTAAAGACACCATCACACAAAAAATAGTGGCCAAGCAAGGTGGTACCACCAAAGTGCCGAATGCATTTACACCCAGCCCCAACGGGCCGAGTGGTGGTGTGGCGGGCAACGGGTCGTTCAACGATGTGTTCTTGCCTATAGTAAAAGGTGTGGAAGAATTCAACATGCAGGTATTTGATCGATGGGGCAACTTGATTTTTGAAAGCAACAACTCCACCATCGGCTGGGATGGTTATGATCAACATGGAAAATTGTTGCCGATGGGTGTGTATGTGTACAAATTAAGTTTGCGCTTGTCGGATGGACAGCGAACCACACAAGTAGGGGATATAACGATGATCCGTTAAAATAAATATCTTTGAAGTAATGAAACGAAACTTTGGCCTGCTCTTGATATTGGTTTTAGTGACAGGGGTAGTAGCGGCACAAGATCCTCAACTGTCGCAATACTATCAGGCACCGTTGTATCTCAATCCAGGGTTTACGGGCATCACGCCACAGCAGCGCTTGGTGGTGAACAACCGCATCCAATGGCCCAACTTGCCGCAAGCATTCAACACCTTCATGGCGAGCTACGATATTTGGGTGGACGAACTGCGCAGTGGCTTTGGCATCATTGCCACTACCGATAAGATGGGCTCGGCCGGATGGCGCACCACCACGGTGGGCCTCAACTACAGTTACAAGGTTAGGATCACCGATAAGCTTGTTTTTTCTCCTGGCCTTGTCTTCGGCTATGGCATCAACGGATTGGATCGTTCAAAATTAAGATTTGGAGATGGACTTGACTACAATGGAACATCGCTTGACCCTGATTTGCAAAAATTGGGCAACCAACAATATTTTGATTTCGGTTCAGGCTTTCTTTTGTACAGCAAAGTGCTTTGGTTGGGGGCAGCGTTCAACCACATCAACAAGCCTAACCTTTCGGTGATCAATGATGTGGCTCGCCTCTCCATGAAGACTACGATTCATGGTGGTGCCCGACTCAACTTGAGTGGAGGCATTCGCAATTCTTCAAGGCCATCGTACCTCACCCCCTCATTTGTGTTCCGCAACCAAGGCGGCATCTCTCAACTGGATTTAGGACTGAACTACCACGTAGACCCAGTGTCCATCGGTGTTTGGTACAGAGGCAAGCCGTTTCAAAACAACGTGATCGGCACCGTGCAACAAGATGCTCTTATTTTCCTTCTCGGGATTTACCTCAAAGATTTTACAATCGGTTACAGTTACGATTTCACCATCTCACCGCTGTCAACTTCATCGGGTGGCGCACATGAAATTTCTATCGTTTACGAATTCTCTGCCAAACCATTGCACCGTGGCGTGAAGAAACGCAACCGTCTTATCCCTTGCCCAACCTTCAACAGCAAGCGCAGTTACTGGAACTGATCTAACCCGATGAATAAGCACTGGGTTTTATATTTTGACAAACCCGGTGAAGAGTTTGAAGCACGAATGAAAAGATTTTCGTCATTGCGAGGAACGAAGCAATCTCCAAGTATAACACGACAAGCGAGGAGAGTGCTTCGCACCACGCAAAACCCTACGCGCTGGTACTCGCAGTGACGCGCGATCAGGGAGCGAAGCAATCTTCCAATGATTCAGGATATTGCTTCGGTCGCCTGCCTAACGTAACGTTCGGGTTCCTCCTCGCAATGACGCTACTTCATTTTTTTCCGATTGGAAATATCATCCCACCTTCCCATGTCCATTGCAACGAATAGAAATGGTGTGTGGCCATTCCTAAATGTTCGTGCCCGAGTTTTGTGTTGGTGTAGTTGGCGAAGGCTCCTTGCATATCAGATTGGATAAAAAAGTTTTTAAGGAACGTGAATCGGACACCCAGGCTGGCGGCTGCTACCCAGCCATGATAGTGAAAATAACCTGGGTCATAATCGCCCAAAATCCTGGAAATGGTATAAGAGATGAGTGGGCCTGCGCCCGCTTTTCCAATGGCACTCAGTTGGTAGTATTTTTTCGATAAAATATTCTGTCTCTTTACCAAATTGAAAAGAAGATAGTTGTTTCCGTTGGTATGCTGAAGGTGAACAAAATTTGAATCCAAAGGTTCTACAACATCAATAGGTACTCCATGCACTTGTCCACGGATGTGTATCATTTGGAAGTCGGTGACCACATATTTTAAATGGTTCCACCCAATTTCAATTCCGAGGTCGCGCTTATCATTTAAAAAATATCCTACTGTCAAATCGTACTGAGGGATCGTCATTCGGTCAAGATGCCAATACTTCGTCATGTCTGGCTTGTCGTGTGCGGTTGCATCGTACAGCATAAAATCATAACTCTTCGTAGGGTCAGCATCGTGCCGATAGACATGAATATCGCTTTTCGAATACCAATCGCGGTTGTAGCCCCACTGGAAATAAAATTCGCCAAGCCTTTTTGGCTTTTGTTCTGTTGCATCTTGCGCAGCAGAAAATCTAATCAATCCAAGAAAAGATGCTGTGAAGAGAAGTAAGGTATGTTTCACTAATGCCTAATAAAATGAAGCCGCAAAACTAAAGAATTGTTTAGTCAGAACAATCTGCGAAAACAGAAATCCTTTTGGGTTGTTCTTTTCGTAAGTTTATTCAAAATACTTGGGCATGGTTAATTTCTTGAAAATTTTTCTAAGCCTTGTCTGGCTCTTTATGGTGTACATGGTAGTGACCACCAGTTTGGAGAGCAGCCTTTTTAAAGAATGGAGCTTTCTGGCGGCCATCCCGTGGATGCGTGCCACACTCTGGGATTTTTATGCCAATGTGCTTGTCATTTTTTTGTGGGTAGTTTATCGCGAGAGGGATTGGCCGGTGAAAATTGTGTGGGCAATTTTATTTTTCTTTCTGGGGAGCATCGGCACCATTGCCTATGCTTTGATTCAATTGTTTGGGCTGAAAGAAGGGGAGAGCATTCAGAAAATTCTTCAACCTAAATCTTGATATGAGTTTTGCGGAGATTATTTTCCACATGGCGATTGGTGCAGTTGCTTTGCTTGTTGTTTTTACGCTCACGTGGCTCATCCAACTTAAAACCAAAAATGCAGCCATCGTTGACAGCGTTTGGTCGGCCAGCTTTCCACTGTTGGCGTTGATCTACTTTTTCCTTTCGGATGGATTGGAAATAAGAAAATATCTAATGCTGCTCATGGTCTTGGTTTGGGGCATGCGGCTTGCAACTTATTTATTCGTCCGCACCATGGGCCACGCTGAAGATGTTCGCTACACCACCCTGCGCGAGCAATGGGGACGACATCAAAATATTTTGATGCTCCGCTTTTTTTATTTCCAGGCAATATTGGCTTTGGTTCTTTCGCTTCCTTTTGCTCTTGTGATGATGAATCAAGAGACTGAAATAAAATTGGTAGAATGGATTGGTGTTGGCCTTTGGGTAATAGCCGTGATGGGCGAAAGCTTGGCCGACTGGCAATTAAAAAATTTTAAATCAATGCCCGCCAACAAAGGTAAAATTTGTGAAATTGGACTTTGGAATTATTCCCGACACCCTAATTATTTTTTTGAATGGCTCATCTGGGTTTCGTATTTTATCTTTGCGCTTGGCTCTCCGTGGGGCTGGCTTAGCATTATTTGCCCGTTGGCAATTTTATATTTCTTGTTGAAAGTAACAGGGATCCCTTACACGGAAGCGCAGATGATCAAATCGCGTGGGCAGGCTTTTATCGATTACCAAAAAACCACCTCAGCGTTTGTCCCATTACCAAAGAATTCAAAATCATCAATCATTGGCTAATTGGAAATTGAAAAGTTGACTAATTAATTTATGTGGTATAGTTCACTCTTAGAAAAAAACCTGATTCCAGATTTCCTGATCCGCTACGGCATCCGCCAGAATTGTGTGCAGCGCCTTCGCGATGAAAACACCGGCAACTTGGAAACGCAGCACAAGAAATTCATGGGCTTTGTTTCGCAATTGAAACAGAGCCCAGTGGCAATAGAAACAAAGGCTGCCAATGAGCAGCACTATGAAGTGCCAACGCGCTTTTACCAATTGGTGTTAGGAAAAAACTTAAAGTACAGTTGTGGATATTGGAAAGACGACCGTGTTTCTTTTGATCAATCGGAAGAAGACATGCTGCAACTCACGTGCGCGCGTGCCGAACTGAAGGATGGCCATCGTATTTTGGAATGTGGCTGCGGCTGGGGATCGCTGTCGTTGGTCATGGCAAAAAAATTCCCCAACAGCAAAATCACCGGGGTATCCAACTCACGGACACAAAAAATATTTATTGACGAAGAAGCAAAAAAGCGCGGCCTTAGCAACCTCACGGTCATCACAGCCGACATGAATGTTTTTCAAACTGATGAAAAATTTGACCGCATCGTTTCGGTTGAAATGTTTGAGCACATGCGCAACTACCAAACACTTATGCAGAAGCTATCTAGTTTTTTGAATGACGATGGAAAAATGTTCATTCATATTTTTACGCATCAACACCTCAGCTATTTCTATGAAGTGAAAGACGACAGCGACTGGATGTCGAAATATTTTTTCACCGGTGGCATTATGCCCAGCGATCACTTACTTCTTTATTTTCCTGATCATTTCAAAATAGAAAAACATTGGCGTGTAAGCGGGCAACATTACCAAAAAACTTCTGAAGCCTGGCTCGCTAAAATGGACAGCAACAAAGCCGAGATCATGCAACTGTTTGCCGAAACGTACGGTGAAGAAAACAAAACAAAGTGGTGGGTGTATTGGCGAATATTTTTTATGGCCTGTGCCGAGTTGTGGGGCTTTCGCGAAGGCAACGAATGGTTTGTAAGCCATTATTTATTTCAAAAGAGATAGTTGCCACAGATCACACCAGATAATTTTAAATCTTGAATTTATAATATGGAATCGATAGCAATCATTGGTACAGGCATCGCTGGCATGGGCTGCGGCCATTTTCTTCATCATAGATTTGACATCGAATTTTATGAACAGAATGATTACATCGGAGGACACACCAACACCGTGTACGTGGAAGAAGAAGGGCAAAAAATTCCTATTGATACGGGTTTCATTGTGTTCAATAATCGTACATACCCGAATTTAGTAAAGCTGTTTACGCAATTAGATGTAGCGATCAAGGAAACCAACATGACGTTTAGTGTGCAACACTTGCCTACTCGATTGGAGTACAGCAGCCTGCATTTATTTGCGCAAAAGAAAAATTATTTTAGTCTGAGCTACATCAAAATGCTGATGCAGATAAAACGATTTTATGCTGAGTCAGAAGAGGTTTTGGCGAATGATATTTTTACTTCGTATTCACTTTTAGATTACATGAAAGAGAAAGAATACAGCAGCGATTTTGTTTATAATTATATCGTGCCGATGAGCTCTGCGTTGTGGTCAACACCTACGGACATTACATTGAAGTATCCGGTGCGGGCGTTGGTGCAGTTTTTTAAGAACCACGGACTGTTGGGCATCGACACACAATTTCTGTGGTACACCGTTGCCGATGGGAGTTGGCAATACCGGAATAAACTGATTGCACCCTTCAAAGATAAAATTCAAATTGGTAAAGCGGCCAAGAAAGTATTTCGTGAAAACGGAAAAGTTAGAATCGTTGGCTCGGATGGATCAGAGAAAATTTTTGACAAAGTAATCTTTGCCTGCCATGCCGACCAGGCCCTGAAAATTTTGGCGGACCCTACCGATCTTGAGAACAGATTGCTGCTGAACTTTAAGTATCAAAAAAATATCGCCACGCTGCACACCGATGAGGCGATCATGCCAAAAATAAAATCGACTTGGTCAGCTTGGAATTACAGGGTGGAAGAGATCGATGGCGCAGTGACGGCCACCACCATTTACGACATGAATATCTTGCAACAAGTCTCCAAAAAGAAAAATTATTTTGTTTCGATCAACGATCCCGGCAGAATCAATCCCACCAAGATCATTCGCAAAATTGAATACGAGCATCCGGTCTTTACCACGGCCACGGCCAAAGCCCAGCACGAACTTCCGCGCCTGAACGAAAATGGAGCAAGTTATTTTTGTGGAAGCTATTTTCGTTTTGGCTTTCACGAAGATGCGTTTACAAGTGCGGTGAACCTTTGCGAAAAATTAGTAGGCCAAAATCTTTGGGAAAAGGCCATGAATCCAAAACTCGAACTTATTTCGTAGATTTTAGTATGGTTAAGAACCTGAATTCTTGCTTGTATAAATGTGAAGTGCTGCACCACCGCCTCTCTCCGCGCGAGCATCAATTTAATTATAAGGTTTTTATGTTTTACCTCGACTTGGATGAGATCGGGCGAATCAACCGAAAGTTTAAACTCTTCAGCCGCAACCGTTTCAACTGGTTTAGCTTTCGAGATCGTGACCATTTGCAATGGCCAATGACGGAAGGAAAGAACAGCAAATCGACAAAGCAAAATATTATTGCTTACCTGCAGGATCATGGCGTAGAGCAAAAAATAAAGAAAGTAATGCTGCTCACCAATGTGGCGACACTTGGCTATTCGTTCAACCCCATTTCTTTTTACCTCTGCTTCGATGAAGCGCATAACCCGGTCTGCTCGGTGGCTGAAGTGTGCAACACTCACTGTGAAATGAAATTGTATTTATTAGGAAAAGATTCGTTTGCTGACAATGTTTTTCGTAAACAGGTTTCCAAGTTTTTTTATGTTTCTCCTTTTACAGATTTAGATTCTACGTTTGATTTTATCTTCGTTATTCCAAACGAGAAAATGCAGATGCGTGTGGATGACTATAAAAACGGAAAGCGATTTTTATTGACCTCACTTACAGGAGAGAAAAGAAAATTATCAGAGGCCAACTTACTTTGGTATGGGCTACGATTCCCCTTCATCACCCTCAAAATTGTAAGCTCGATTTATTGGCAGGCATTGGTGTTGATGTTGAAAAAAGTGCCCCACCATAAAAAGAATTTCGATCTGCATCTTCAAAAAGAAACCTATCAATATAAATAAATTGTTATGTCCTCAGCGACTCTTTCACTCACCCGCAGGTTGACCTTTTACGAATCGGTTTTCGTAAACCTTTTTAGTCAAATGCCCAAAGGTCAATTGCATGTGCAGTGGCACGATGGGCGTGAGTATCATTTTGGCGAAGGCAATGAAGTGAAGGCGTCTATCCGTGTAACGAACTCCTCGTTTTTTACGAAGTGTGCGTTGTATGGCGACATCGGTTTTGCAGAATCGTACCTCGATGGCGACTGGCACACGGATAGCATCGCTAATGTGATCACTTGGTTTATTATCAATCTCAATCATAATCCAGCCCTTACAGGCAAAGGCTTGCGCAAGTACACCTCCAATTTCTTTCGGCTTGCCAATAGAATTTATCATGCCGTGCGGAAGAATACGCTCACGGGCTCTAAGAAAAATATTTCGGAACATTACGATCTGGGAAATGATTTTTACAGACTTTTTCTGGACGACACGATGACCTATTCCAGCGCGATTTTTAAAAACGCAACGACTACTTTGGAAGAAGCACAAGCTGAAAAATACGATCGGCTGTGCCGAAACATAAACCTGAAGCCTTCTGATCATGTACTTGAGATTGGAAGTGGCTGGGGTGGCTTTGCGCTGCACGCTGCAAAAAACTATGGATGCCGCGTCACCACCATCACCATTTCAGAGGAACAGTATAAATACGCGAAGGAAAGATTTAAAAAAGAAAACCTCACCCACAAGATTGAAATTCGGTTACAAGATTACCGCAAGGTGGAAGGGAGTTTTGATAAAATTGTTTCTATTGAAATGCTCGAAGCGGTCGGGCATAATTACTTACCCGTATTCTTTGGAAAATGCAATGAGTTGTTGAAAGAAAACGGAAGCCTTGCCTTGCAAGTAATCACCTCGCATGACAAGCGTTATGCAGAATTCCGCAAAGAAGTGGATTTCATTCAGAAGCATATCTTTCCGGGTTCACAAACGCCATCGCTCGCTGCCATTCATGCCGCAGTTAATAAAGTTTCTGATTTCGGGTTGTTCGATGTGAAAGACATTGGGCTACACTATGCAAAAACGTTGCGGTTGTGGTTTGAGGCGTTCAATGGAAAAATCAGTGATGTAAAAAAATTAGGCATGGACGACCGCTTCATCCGCAAGTGGAATTATTATTTGCAATACTGCGAGGCGATCTTTAGGCAGCGCCATATTTCTGTGGTGCAGTTGATTTACACTCGGCCAAACAATTTGACGATTTGATTTTTGATAAGCCATTTAATGTCAACGGGCTAACTCCTTATTGAAAGATTTTATTTTTCGGTCTAGCATGTCATTTGTTTGTGCAAAATCGCGGGGTGAAATCAATCTGCTCTTTACGCTCACATAGAACTTAATTTTGGGTTCGGTGCCCGATGGGCGCACCGATATTTTAGTTCCTTGTTCGGTATAAAATTGCAGGACATCCGATTTTGGAAGAGCAATGGATTTCATTTCGCCTGTGATCAGATTTCTTTCTTTATTGATTTTGTAATCCAGTGAGCGGACGATTTTCTCACCGCATATTTCTTTGGGCGGATCGTTTCTGAATTTCTCCATCATCGCAATGATCTGTTGTTCACCATCGGCACCCTGCCGCACCAACGTGACGAGGCCTTCTTTGTAAAAGCCAAACTCAATGTACAATTGCAAGAGCCAATCGTACAGTGTGTGGCCTTCATCTTTGGCAACCGCGGCCATCGTGGCAAAGAAAGCACAAGCACTCACCGCATCCTTGTCGCGTACGAAGTCGCCCACCATATAGCCATAGCTTTCTTCGCCTGCGGCAATAAATATTTTCTTCCCTTCTAGTTCGCGCTGTAGTTCAGCAATGTATTTGAATCCCGTAAGTGTGTTATAACAATCAACGTTTAAGTGTTTCGCCATCTCATCGATCAGTTCGGTGGTCACAATTGTCTTGACGATGTAAGTGCTTTTTTTTTCTTTTAAATTTTTCAAGATGAAACTCATCATCAAACTGAACGCTTGATTTCCGTTTAATAAGAAAAATTCACCCTTATCGTTTTTTATTCCAATGCCTACACGGTCGGTGTCTGGGTCAGTGGCCATGATCAGTTCGGCATTACTGGCCCTTGCCTTCTCCAGTGCCATGTGCATGGCTGATTGTTCTTCTGGGTTTGGCGACTGCACCGTAGGGAAATTGCCGTCAGGATTCTTTTGTTCTTCCACTACCGCGACATTCGTAAAGCCCAATCGTTGCAGGCACTCTGGCACCATCGTTATTCCTGCACCGTGCAAGCTGGAGTAAACAATGGAAATATTTTTTTGACGCTGAATGGTTTCTTTTTTCGGAATGAGTTGAAGTATTTCATGATAATAGGCTTCTTCAATTTCATGGCTGATGTATTTTATTTTTGAAAGATCCGCCATGAAATTGATTTGCTCAAAACTGGTAATTGCATTCACCTCATCAATCACATTTTTGTCGTGGGGCGAAACCAACTGCGCGCCTTCATTCCAATACGCCTTGTAGCCGTTGTACTCCTTGGGGTTGTGCGATGCCGTGATCACCACACCCGAATCACATTTTAAATAACGAATGGCAAACGATAAAAGAGGAGTAGGGCGCAGTTCTGAAAAAAGATGGACCACAATTCCGTTGGCCGAAAAAACATGGGCAGTAACTTGGGCAAAGTAGCTACTATTGTTGCGGCTATCATAAGCAATGGCTACTTGAATCTGTTTTCCCCGAAATGTTTTGATTAAATAATTGGCAAACCCTTGGGTTGCTGCACCGATGGTGTATGGATTGATGCAGTTGGAGCCTACGCCCATGATGCCGCGCAAGCCACCGGTGCCAAATTCTAAATTCTTGTAGAAACTGTCGATTAGTTCCTTGGGGTCGCTTTGGCTTAAAAGTTTTTTTATTTCAGCTTTGGTCAAGTCATCCACTATCGAACTGCTCAGCCAACGGTTGGCTTCTGCTTTTACTTTTGGCAATAGATCGATTGTATTCATTTCACTTTTTCAAAATAGCGATTTAAAAATTTGCTTGCTCCGCATCCGGCAAGCACAAAGATAACAGGCAGGAGTGGCATCAAAAATCGGCCATCCCAATCTTCTGTGGTAAATGCAATCGAGAGGACATTGAGCGCTATAAAAATTAATAGAAAAATACGAATCGTTTTTTCTGAAATTGATTTTATCCCTTTCACCGCCAAAAAATAAGATGGGTAAAGCGTTGCCGCGATCCAGATGTTGTGGAGCGTGGAGTAAAATGGTTTTACGTGCAACCCAAACAAAAACAATTTAGCGAAAAACAATTTAGCGAAGAAGAACGGATTGAGAAAAATGAATTGAACCAAGCGAACCAATGGTTGTCCTTCTGGCGGAACAAAGAGATCGGTGGGTGGAGAAACAATCAATCTCTTGCTTTCAGAAAGCCACGCAGCAGTGGAAGTATCGTAAACGGTTTCTCCAGTAGCGTAGGTTTCTATCATCTGAAATGTTCTAAGCATTTGATTGATGAGCACCAATCCAACAACGATCAGCAACAGAAATAGTATCCTTGGACTGATGCGATCAAATAAAATAGGAGCATTTCCTGGTTTGGAAAGAATAAACCCCAACCCTGCAAGGGCAATCCAAAGTCCAGTTGGCTTGATAAAAAATGTGAGCAACAATACAAGCAAGGTCAGCCAAAGTCCTTTGTTGGTTTTATAATATCGTAGCAGCAAGTAAAAAGCGATGGCCGTGAAACTGATAAGCAACGACTCGCACAAAACATAAAAATTCCATTGCGATATTTTAACCCACCCTAGAAACGAAACTGCTGCCCACAACCCGGCCACGCGCACCGAAAGTAAAATCCCCGATCGGTATATGCAGAAGACGGCAACGCCTGAGATCAATACTTGCCCAATCACCATTGCACCAACACCAAGCCCGATACTTTTGAGCAGTGCCAAGTAGAGTGCGTAGCTGAGGTACCATTGGTTGTGCGTTTGAAAAAAAACACCACGGGCAATAATTTCATCGGCATAGCTTAGGTAGCGTGGCGAATCGTTTACAATTTTAATTCCAAATTTTTGGAAGAGGATAATATTGACAATCGCCCAGCCTGCAAACAGCAAAACATAATCGAAGCGAGCGGAAATTTTAGTTGAAGTTAGCACATCGGCCTCCTTACAAATTGCCTCTCAGTTCCTGTTCGTGCTCGATCGCTTCAAACAAGGCCTTGAAATTCCCTTTGCCAAAAGATTTCGCACCGTTGCGCTCGATGATTTCAAAAAATAAAGTCGGCCGGTCTTGCACGGGTTTAGAAAATATTTGGAGCAGGTAGCCTTCTTCATCGCGGTCGATGAGGATATTTAATTTTTGCAACTCTTTCCAGTCTTCGTTGATGAGGCCTACACGTTGCTTCACATCGTCATAGTACACTTCGGGCACGTGCAAAAATTCTACGCCACGTTTTTTAAGTTCGCCCACGGTGTGGATAATGTCATCGGTGGCAAGGGCAATGTGCTGCACGCCTGCGCTTCGGTAAAAATC
Organism: Bacteroidota bacterium; assembly: GCA_043780615.1. GTDB lineage: Bacteria > Bacteroidota > Bacteroidia > Cytophagales > Cyclobacteriaceae > ELB16-189. Next base: position 11,495 of record JAYWDN010000159.1, read on the forward strand.
CAAGTACTCTTCGATCTGCGATTTCTTTTTTCCGGGGGCAGGCTCATTGATCGGGAACTTGATGTAGCCGTTTCCGTTCGATACCACTTTGCTCATCAGCGCACTGTACTCGGTAGAAATATCAGCGTCATCAAAAGTGATCAGCAGCTTGAAGCCCATCACATCTTCATAAAATTTTACCCACTTGTTCATGTGCCCTAGCTCTACGTTGCCCACGCAATGGTCAACATGTTTCAGGCCGAGCGGGGCAGATTTAAATTTATTTTTTACAGGTTTGTACCCTGGAAGGAAAGTGCCTTTATAATTTTTTCTTTCCACGAAAGTGTGGATGGTCTCGCCATACGTTTGGATGGACGACACCACCACTTCACCGAATTCATCTTTTAAAGTTCTGGGTTCGTGCACCGCTTCGGCACCGCGCACGATGGTCTCTTGAAACGATTGCGTGGCGTCATCTACCCACAGTGCCAACACTTTCACGCCATCGCCATGTTTGTGCACATGGTTGCCAATTTCAGAACCCCACACCAACGAGGTGGTGAGCACAAAGCGCACTTTGTGTTGTTGCAGCACATACGAACAGCGGTCGCGCACGCCCGTCTCGGGGCCGGCATAGGCCACCAACTCAAAGCCAAAGCAATGCTGGTAGTACAGTGCGGCCTGCTTGGCGTTGCCCACATAGAACTCGATGTGGTCGGTGCCATTGATCGGCAAAAAATCGGTAGCCATATTTCCCTTTGTTTAAGGTGTAAATTTAGTCATTCTGTTTTTTAAATTTTTAAAATCAAGACCAAATCTATAATCTTGGAAAAAATTGCAATCATGGACACCAAAGCACTCGACAAAGCCATTCAGGATATTGCCGTCAGGCGCAATGATTTGAAGAAAATCGACTATAACAATCCGAAGTATGACGACTTGGAAGAAGAGCTTCACGACTTGGAAGACGCATTGCATGTGAAGCATGGCGACTACCTTGAAGAGGTACTGCAAGAAGTGCACGATAAACTTTGCCCCGATACCGATGTGCTTTTCCCCACGGCCTACCTTGCCAAGACGTACACCATCAGTGCTGAAAACGAATTTTCAGTAGCGAACAATGAAGGGGTTTTTGTGGAGGTGGATTCCATGCCGGGCAAAGAGACCAAGTTGGTGATTGTGCCTAACCCACTGCGGGTGTTGTTGAACATGAAAGAGCAGCAGCAGGTGGTTTGGAGTGAGAAGTGATTGATCAACTTGTGTTTGCTTCCTTCATTGTAAAATTGGCTAATTGATCATTGGCACATTAATTAGAATCCAATCTTCTTTCTCACCTTGCCCATCACTTCACCTGCTATTGCAGCTGCCTTTGCTTCGCAACGTGTTAGCGTTTCCTCTAATTGATTGCCATTCATGTAGTGGTTGTATGCCTCGCGCTCATACTTAAATTTCTCAAGGATCAACTCATACAACTCCTGCTTGGCATGGCCATAACCAAAATTGCCTGCTAAATATTTCTGACGAAGCGTATCCGTTTGCTCGGGTGTTGCAATCAGTTTGTAAATCGCAAACACATTGTCTTTGTCAGGATTTTTAGGATCTTCTATCGGTGTGCTGTCGGTGACGATCGTCTTCACTTGTTTGAGCAATTCTTTTTCCGGTAAAAAAATATCGATGATGTTGCCATACGATTTGCTCATTTTCTGGCCATCGGTGCCCGGCACGGTCATCAGTTGTTCTTCTATTTTTGCTTCGGGCAATACAAACGTTTCGCCATACATGGTGTTGAACGTGCTGGCGATGTCGCGTGCCATTTCCACATGTTGCTTTTGATCTTTGCCTATGGGCACAACGTTGGCATCGTACAAAATTATATCGGCTGCCATCAGCACGGGGTAGGTGAACAGCCCCGCATTCACATCCGCAAGCTTTTTGGATTTGTCTTTGAATGAATGCGCATTGGCCAACATGGGGAAGGGCGTGATACAGTTGAGGTACCAAGTCAGTTCGCACACCATAGGGATGCGGCTTTGGCGGTACAGCAAATTCTTTTCGGTATCAAAACCAAAGGCGAGCCAAGCTGCGGCCACGGCCCTTACATTTTCTTCGCGCACACGAGCGTCTTTGATGGTGGTGAGGGAGTGGAGGTCGGCAATAAAAAAGAAAGACTCATTGCCGGGCAGCTTCGACAACTTGATGGCTGGAATAATCGCACCCAGCAGATTGCCGAGGTGCGGACGGCCGCTGCTTTGTATCCCTGTTAAGATTCGTGACATTCCGCAAAGAAAGAAAAGTTTATTAGTTCTTTCAAAATAGTTTAATGCGTAACTTTAAAAAAAACAATGGAAACATCACTGCTAAGGAATCAAATCCATAGTTACATTGATTTGGCTGACGAGCGATTTCTTGCTCTCGTGTATGGAATGATACAAGCAGATCAAACAGATGACGATGACCCGTTAACTGATAATGAATTAAAAATCATTCAGGAAAGAGTAGAGGATCACCAGAAAAATTCTGAGAGCGGTGACACTTGGGAGGTAGTGAAATCCAGACTGCTGAGCAAATAATGAAGATTAAGCTTGTAATTAACCTATGGCTGAAATGGATTTGAAAGAATCGATGGATTGGTATGATCTTCAAAAATCAGGGCTTGGCCTTGTCTTTTTTGAGTTTGTACAAATAAAGTTGGATCAAATCAAAGAAAATCCAACTCACTATGGCTTGAGGTTCAAGAACGTTAGGGTTGCTTTGGTGGATAAATTTCCTTTTAAAATATTTTATGAGATTTTTCCAGAAAAAATAGTTGTCTATACCTTTTATCATACGAGCAGGAATCCAAAACGAGTTATAAAAAGATTGAAATGAAGGATTCCTTAATTATTGTTTTTACATTCTTTTCGTTGAATTGCTTTGCTCAACTTTCCGAGCCCTTGTTCTTCCGCGAGAAGGCACACGACTTTGGCGACATCAAAGAAGAAGATGGTGCTGCTGTTTTTGAGTTTGTGCTTACCAACCGCAGTGCTCGCCCTGTGAAAATTATTTTGGTAAACCCATCGTGCGGCTGCACCACTCCCGATTGGACGAGAGAACCGATCGCGCCTGGCAGCAACGGCTTTGTCAAAGCGAGCTTCGACCCCAAGGGCCGCCCTGGATATTTTAACAAATCATTGACTGTTACCACCGACTGGGATGGGAACGCGATGGTGCTGCAGATCAAAGGCAATGTGATCAATCCCGCAAAGGCCAATGACCCCTCTGCATTTTCCGTAGCGAACGGAATCCTTCGTTTAAAAAATACTTCCTTCAATCTTAACAAGGTATTTATTAATCGTGAGCCAGAAGCGGTTTCCTTTCCGATCTATAATACTTCGAAGGACACGGTGCATTTTTTTGGCGTTGTTTCTCCAAAATATATCAAAGTCACCACTCCCAAGCGTATCGCTCCAAACGAAACTGCCAACGTTAAAATAGTATTTGATGCGAAGCTGAAAAACCAATACGGTTTTGTTTCTGAAAACATTGAATTGAAAACTGATGATGCAGAATTGACCGACAAATCGTTTTCAGTATATGCCACCGTAGAAGAATTTTTTCCCAAGCTCACGGAGGAGGAATTAGCGAAAGCACCTGTACTTGCACTGTCGGCCAATGTGGTCAAATTTGGAAACGTAAGAGCAGGGGCAATCCTCGAACGTGAAATCAAAATCACCAACACCGGTAAAAAAGAATTGATCATCCGCCACGCGCAATCCAATTGCTCGTGCCTTACCGTAGCCCCGGGTTCGCGAATACTAAAGCCCGGCCAAGAGACTTCGATAAAAATTTCGTTGAACACGCAAGGCCGCAGCGGGCCGCAAAATAAATCGATTACTATTTATTCAACTGACCCGCAGAATCCCGTTCAGCGGATAACGTTTACGGCTGGGGTGAATTAAAATTTGATTTAGGTTTTGATCAGAGGGACGGAGTTAATCCTACCTTAAATTTTAGATTTGATTTGTTTTTCCAATAGCCGGATCTTCCAAGATTGACCAAGGCTTCCCACTACTAAAGAAAAAATCAGTAGCCAATTATTTTCAAAGCCAATATGGAATATTTTAAATGCTGCCGCAATGATAACCATCACTGCTCCGGCATTGACAACCATGTTTGCAGATTTCATAGATTTCAAATTTAGTTTACCTTAGAAAAAGAAAGGGAGTTTTTTTAACTCGAAGTTACCTTTAGTAGCTTAGGGAAGAGAACTGTGCTGTCTCATTTGATTGTGAATTGGAATTATAAATAGAGATAAAAACAAAAAGAAGACTATACAAAATCGAAAGTGGCCTTTGTTTAACTGGGTTCTCATAGATTACTAAAAAATGTTAAATCACATTCCCTTCTTCGCCAATGGAGGAATAATGCCCATGTTGTACCAGGTGAATGCAAACTGATCGGCAGTTTCATCCAATGCTTTTGAAAGGTTGGAAGATCCGTGCCCTGATTTTGTATCGATGCGAATCAAAACCGGGTCAGTTCCTTTTTGAAATTCTTGCAACGTAGCAGCAAACTTAAAGGAATGGGCAGGTACCACACGGTCATCATGATCAGCGGTTGTTATTAAAGTTGCCGGATAAATTGTTCCGGCTTTCAATGCGTGAACGGGAGAATATTTTCGCAAGTATTCAAACATCTCTTTCGAATCTTCAGCGGTGCCGTAATCGTATGCCCATCCAGCACCGGCAGTAAATTTATTGTAGCGAAGCATATCCATTACACCCACGGCAGGCAACGCCACTTTTGCGAGGTCAGGCCGCTGTGTCATCGTTGCACCAATGAGCAAACCTCCGTTGGAACCTCCTTGAATGGCCAAGTATTGACTGGCTGTATATTTCTCTTTGATGAGATATTCGCCTGCGGCAATAAAATCATCAAATACATTTTGCTTGTTTATTTTTGTTCCGGCCAAATGCCACTTCTCGCCATACTCACCGCCACCGCGTAAGTTGGGTTGTGCGTACACGCCACCATTTTCCAACCAAACGATACGAGAGGTGCTGAAGCTTGGCGTAAGACTGATGTTGAATCCTCCATAAGCATAAAGCAATGTTGGATTCCGTCCATTCAACTCAAGACCTTTTTTGTACGTGATGAACATCGGGATTTTTGTTCCGTCTTTGCTGTTGTAAAAAACTTGTTTGGTCTCGTAATCATCGGGGTTGAAATCCACTTTAGGTTTTTCGTATAACGATGACTTGCCGCTGGCAATATTATAGTTGAAAATAGTGGGAGGGTAGGTAAAGGAAGTAAATGAATAATAAACTTCTTTGTCAGTTTCTTTTCCACCAAAACCATAGGCTGTGCCGATGCCGGGAAGTTCAACTTCGCGCTCTAATTTCCCCTTTAAGTCAAATTGTTTCACTTGCGTTTTTACATCTACAAGGTAGCTGGCAAAAATCTTATTGCCGGCTGTGCCCGCGTTAAGTACGTTCTCTGTTTCGGGAATAATCTCTTTCCAATTTTCGGGAGTAGGTTTTGAGAGATTAGCTTCGACTACTTTGCTGTTTGGTGCCATGAGATTGGTTTCGATAATCAGTCGATCGCTTTCATTGCCAATGATGCTGTGATTATTATCAAAGTTGTTTACGGCAGTGATCAATTTTGCCGAGGGATTTTTTAAATCCTGAATGTATAACTCATTTCCGGTTGTGCTGTTGGCTGCAGAGATAATCAGGAAGCGTTCATCTTCGGTAAGATAACCACCAACATACCTTCTTGGATTTTTATCGTCACCAAAGATAAGTTTGTCTTGGTTGCGAGGAGTTCCCACTTTATGATAATACAATTTATGGTTTTGAGTCTTTGCGGTGAGCTGACTGCCTTTTGGTTTTTCATACGTGCTGAAATAAAAGCCCTCATCACCTTTCCATGAAATGCCGCTGAACTTGATATTTCTGATCGTATCTTCCAAAATCTTTTTATCCGAAGCGTTGATAATGATGGCTTCCGTCCAGTCGGCACCGCCTTTTGAAATTTGAAAACCCACTCGCGATCCGTCCTTGGAAAATGAAACTCCGGCTAATCGCGTTGTTCCATCTTTCGAAAAGGAGTTAGGATCAAGAAAAACTTCGGGTTTGCCGCTTTCGCTTTTCTTACGATAGAGCACGCTATGGTTTTGCAGTCCGTCATTTTTGTAGAAGTAATAATAGTCTCCTTCCTTGAAGGGTGCTGTCAAGCGCTCGTAATTAAAAAGTGCCTCCAATCTTTTCTTGATGGAGTCGCGATAGGGTATTTTGTTCAGGAACCCGAACGTGATTTCATTTTCACTCTTCACCCAAGCAGCGGTTGCCTTGGCCGTATCATTTTCCATCCAGCGGTAAGGATCAGCTACTTTGACGCCAAAGTAGGCATCCACCGAATCTACTTTTTGTGTGACCGGGTACTGAAAAGTTTGCTCAGTTTTTGGTGTGGGATTGCAGGCAAGCAAAACAACAAAACATAGAATAGACAATGATGAAATTGATTTCATGGGATTGGATTATTTGAAAGAAAGAAAATGATTATAAGCTGTGTTCAGGTGAGGTGATAAGTGCAACTTTTAAATTTTTGTAAAAATACAGTATTTGCGGTGTTCAAGTGATAAGTGCAACTTTTAATTTTTTGTAAAAATACAGCAGCCATATCATTATCGTAGGGTCAGTGTCTTGACCCAACTTTCACAAGGCTTCATTTTCCGGATGATGTTTTGTGCGATCTGTGACGAGGCTTTGGCAACGAGTATTTTTCTAAGATAAACTAAATTTGACATCTATGAAAAAGCAGGGAACACGCAAGAAGAAATAGCAACAAGCTGTTGGTTGCCATAAGTGCACTGCCCAATTTACACAAAAGCGGCAATCCCTGTAATCTCATTTCCCAAAATCAGCAAATGAATATCGTGTGTTCCTTCATACGTCAGCACGCTCTCCAAGTTCATCATGTGGCGCATGATCGGGTATTCGCCAGTGATGCCCATGCCACCGTGGATTTGTCGCGCTTCGCGAGCAATCTCCAAAGCCACATTCACGTTGTTTCTTTTTGCCAAAGAAATTTGTGGTGTGCTGGCTTTGCCTTCGTTCATCATCACACCAAGCCGCCAGTTGAGCAGTTGCGCTTTGGTGATTTCGGTGAGCATCTCTGCCAATTTTTTTTGAACTAATTGAAAGGATGCAATCGGTTTCCCGAATTGAATTCTTTCAATCGCATATCTCCTGGCCGAGTCATAGCAATCCATGGCAGCGCCAATCGCGCCCCACGCAATTCCATAACGAGCCGAGTCGAGGCACATCATCGGTGCGCCCAGTCCGCTTTTGCCCGGCAGTAAATTTTCTTTAGGCACTTTCACATCGTGGAAAACCAACTCACCTGTTGTGCTGGCGCGCAAGCTCCACTTGCCGTGCGTTTCGGGTGTGGTGAAGCCGGCTATTCCGCGCTCCACAATCAATCCGTGAATTCTTCCTGTTTCATTTTTTGCCCACACCACGGCCACATCGGCTTTGGGCGAATTGGAAATCCACATCTTCGCGCCATTCAATAAATAATGATCGCCCATGTCTTTGAAGTTGGTGACCATGCCACTTGGGTTCGAGCCATGATCGGGTTCCGTCAACCCAAAGCAGCCGAGCCATTCGCCACTGGCCAGCTTGGGCAAATACTTTTTGCGCTGCGCTTCGCTTCCAAATTTATAGATGGGGTACATCACCAACGACCCTTGCACCGATGCGGTGGAACGCATGCCCGAGTCGCCACGCTCAATCTCCTGCATGATGATTCCGTACGAGATATAATCGAGGCCACCGCAGCCATATTCTTGTGGAAGCGTTGGGCCGAAAGCTCCAATCTCACCAAACTTTTTTACCATCTCATACGGGAAGTGCGCACGCTGTGCCCAGTCTTCGATGCTGGGCGAAATTTCTTTTTTCACAAATTCGCGTATCGAACTGCGAATGAGTTTATGTTCTTCGGTGAGCAAGTCGTCAATCGCATAAAAATCAGGTTGCTCGTAGCGGTCTTGCTTCAACGATTTTTTTGCAGGGGCTTCGGCCGTAGGTGCTGCCATAGAGTTTGGGTTATTCTTTTTAAAGCCTCAAATTTACGCAACTAAGCACGAAGCACAAATCAAAGGAGTCACATTGAACTATCCCTCACCCGAAATATTTTCTGCGTTAACGTAGAACAGATGTTGCCCTCTCCCTGGGGAGAGGGCGGCAGAATTGAAGGTAAAATAAAGAGTGAAGTTGGGTGAGGGTGAATTTGAAAATGGAAGTTATCATCATTTACAATTTTAATTATTTTTTAATGTCAAACGATCCGAACCTGCACGAGCTACTTCAAAAACTTCAACAGAAATATGCGGCCATGGGGCAAGACCTTTCGTCTTACCTTGACGGCCTCTTGTACTCTGATTACCTTACGTATTGGGATTACATTCATCTCGACACGCTGCTGAGTTTACAGACCCCGAAGACGAGTTTCCCCGATGAGAAGGTGTTTATTATTTATCATCAGATCACAGAATTGTATTTCAATTTAGTGTTGTTGGAAATGGAGCAGATCGTAGATCATCCGCAATTAAATGAAAAGTTTTTCTGCGCGCGACTAGATCGCATCATTAATTATTTTCACCAGTTGGTCGGTTCGTTTGGTGTGATGGTAGAAGGCATGGAGCGCGAACAATTTTTGAAATTCAGGATGTCATTGTTGCCTGCTTCGGGTTTCCAATCGGGGCAATATCGGATGATTGAAATCTTTTCAACGGATTTGATCAACCTGGTGAACGTCAACGAGCGACAGACAGTTGATGCGCACGATATTGATCAGCAAATTGAAAAAATTTATTGGCGCAGTGGTGCTACCGAATTGGCCACGGGCAAAAAAACGTTGACGCTCCAGCAGTTCGAAGAAAAATACATGGAGCGGTTCAAAGAGATGGGCGACAAGCATCGCGATAAAAATTTAAGAAAACTTTATTTGAAAAATTTCTCTGCTTCCGCAGACGTAAAATCACGCCTCCGCGAATTTGATGAACTCGCCAATGTGCGCTGGCCGTTGGCACATTTCAAATCGGCCGCAAGGTATTTGCAAAAAGCCCCCGAAGACATCAAAGCCACAGGTGGCACCAACTGGCAGAAATATTTGCCACCGCGTTTTCAAAAAATTATTTTCTTCCCGGAACTGTGGAGTGAAAGTGAAAAAGAGGAGTGGGGGAGAGCGGGGTTGGTTTGAATTGATTGTTTTCAGAAAGGCGAGACTTTATCACAGTTTCCATTTTCTAATCCGTGGTCTGTGTCTTCACAGACCACGGATTCCTCCACTTTTAAAAAGACCAATTATTTTTTGTTTCGATCTGTGCGGACACAGACCGAAGACCGAGGAATCTTCTTTATGCTTGCGGCTAACGTT
>JAYWDN010000160.1:0-8451 GCA_043780615.1 Bacteroidota bacterium
AACGCCCTCTCGATGAGCAGCCAGCAATTATTGCAAAATGGCATCGACCCGGCTGCGTTAGGAGCAGAAGTTGAAAAATTAGAAAAGGAGTTGAGTGAAAAATCCGAGTTGTTCGGGCAAGGTTTTGAAGGTAAAAAAATCACGTACGAAAATGTGCAGAAATCGCTGGGCAAAAATGATGTGGCGGTGGAGATGGTGCGCTATCGCTATTTCAACCACAACTTCACCGACTCTATAATATATGTGGCCATGTACGTGAAGAACGACAACGCACGGCCCAAGGTGATTGAACTGGCCGATGGCCACCGCATGGAGACCCGTTACTTTCATTATTATCGCAACAGCATTATCAGCAAGTTGCCGGATGCTTATTCGTACAAAATTTTCTGGGAGCCAATCCAAAAAGAAATTGGCCAGTATGCCACTATCTTTTTGTCGCCCGATGGCGTGTATAACCTGATCAACTTAGAGGCCATCTCCACACCCGATGGAAAATATGTGATCGACAATTCCAACATTGTGATTGTGAGCAACACCAAAGACTTGTATTTGCGCAAGCAAAAGAAACGCGAGGTGTCGTCTAACACGGCCACGATGTTTGGCAACCCAAGTTTTTATATGGCGTCTACCACGAATCGCACCATCGCAGATTTACCAGGCACGGAAAAAGAAGTGAATGAATTGGAGGCACTTTTAAAACAAAAAGGATGGAAGACTTCGGAGTACGTTGAAAATAAGGCCACGGAAGAGCGTGTGAAAGAACTGGAGAGCCCGAAAATATTTCATATCGCTACGCACGGATTCACTAAAGCAGCAATAAGCGAAGACGATGCCAAACAAATGACGCAAAGCGAAGCACAGCTTACGGAAAACCCATTGATGAAAACAGGATTATTACTGAAAGGCGCTGGCGACTTGCTCAACAAAACCAATTACAATTACAATCTGGAAAGCGGCATCCTCACGGCCTATGAAGCGATGAGCCTCAACCTCGACAAGACTGACTTGGTGGTGCTCAGTGCTTGCGAGACGGGCCTTGGCGAAGTATCAAACGGAGAAGGTGTGTATGGATTGCAGCGCGCCTTTTTAGTGGCGGGCGCAAAAGTGCTGATCATGAGCATGTTCAAAGTAGATGACGAAGCTACCCAAAAACTCATTCTCAACTTTTACAAAAAATGGCTCACCACCGGCAACATGCGCCAGAGTTTTATTGAAGCGAAAAAAGAGTTGCGTGTAGAATACCCCGAGCCAATCTACTGGGGGGCATTTATGATGATTGGGCAAGATTGATGGATAAGAATTCCTAGCGGCAGGGATAGAAGCGGAAAGCCTACAGCAACGTGGGTTTGTGCAAGGGTGCGAGGACTTGCAGCGTCCTGATTGGTATCGGGAGCTCGCCCGCCCAAAGATTTCTTAACTTGCTTTGTAACATCTCATTTCCCTTCCCGTCTTGCCTTTGATACGATGAATCTCGAAGACTTTGAAACCCGGGTGCTGCCCGCCAAGAACAAGCTTTACCGCTTTGCTTTCCGGTTGCTCGGTAGCAGCGAAGAGGCCAAAGATGTGGTGCAAGAAACGATGATCAAAGTCTGGAACGGCCGCGACTTGGCCGAAGTGCAAAACATGGAAGCTTGGTGCATGCGCATCACCAAAAATCTTTCGTTGGATAAATTGCGGAGCAAGCAACGCAAGTTTACTGGGCCGATGGAAGAAGGATTTGAAGTTCGTCACGAAGGGTTGTCGCCACATGATAAAACGGAATTGAAAGAAAGTATGAAACGAATTGATGAACTGATGACGCTACTGCCCGACAAGCAACGACAGGTGATGCACCTGCGCGACATTGAAGGCCATAGCTACAATGAAATCTGTGAGATTTTGGAACTGGACATGAACCAGGTGAAAGTGAATTTGTTTCGGGCGCGCAATGCCGTGCGCGAAAAATTAATTAAACTCAACGCGTATGGACTCTAAGCACATAGAACAGTTGTTGGAAAAATATTGGAATGCAGAGACTTCGCTGGAAGAAGAGCAAGCACTACATCAGTTTTTCCAACGTGGGAATGTTCCCGAAAACCTGAAAGAGACAGCTGTACTCTTCCGCTATTTTAAAACTGAAAAAGAAAAAACATTGAATGAAAATTTTGATGCCGATGTAACAAAGAAAGTGCAGCAGCGTCATGGTGGAAAGAGTATTCAAATGACCACCTGGTTTCAAGTAACAAGAGTAGCCGCGGGAATAGCGGTAATCGTAGCGGCTGTTTATTTGATTGGGCATGAGGTGCGCAAATCATCGCCCACAGAAATAGCCGACACCGAGAGCGACCCAAAGCTGGCTTTTGAAGAAACCAAAAGAGCGTTGATGATGATCTCGAAGAATTTTGGAAAGGCGCAACGCGAAGTGAGCCAGATCAACTTACTGAACGAAGCAGAACAAAAAATCCAGCGCAAGCCGGGAGCAGAGAAGAGCCTGCCTGCCGGACAGGCAGGGAAGAAAACGAACATTTAAGTAACTGTCATTGCGAGCGCCCGCGCAGGGTTGTGCGGGGCGGACGGCTACGCGCAGGCTCGCGATGACGAATGAGTTCAAGGAATTTAAAACAGAAATTAAAAATTAAATTTAACAGCTATGAAAAAGTTAATGATCGGTGCAGTGATGATGGTGTTGTCGGTGGCCGCCAATGCACAAGGCGATGCGGTGGCAAAGTTCTTTGCCAAATACCAAGATGATGAAACATTTACGCAAGTGAAGGTGAGCCAAAAAATGTTTGGCCTCTTTACGAACTTCCAAGTGGACAAGCCCGAAGACAAAGAGGTGATCGATGCGATCAGCAAGATTCAGGGCTTGCGCGTGTTGGCCAAGCACGAAACACGCGATGCCCGCATGCTCTACAAAGAAGCTCTCTCGGCAATCAATGTGAAAGAGTATGAAGAACTGATGAGTGTGCGCGACAAAGACAAAGACATCAAGTTTTTGATCAAGGAAAACGCTGGCAAGATTGGCGAACTGGTGATGGTGATGGGTGGCAACGATGAGTTTATGGTGCTGACCTTGTTTGGCGAAATCGACTTGAAGAAGATTTCAAACATCGGCAAGAAGATGAACATCGAGGGGTTGCAAAACTTAGAGAAGATGAAGGATCACCACGAGAAAAAAAATTGACCTATTTTAGTTACGAGCTGTGAGCCACGAGCTTCGCGTTAGCTCGTGGCTCACAGCTTTAAACTCAATCCAAAAATCAAAAATGAAGACCCTATCTTTTTTAATACTGATTGCCATCCACGTTGCTGCTTCGGCTCAGACCAAGACTACCGATGCGCTCGACAAAAAGTACGAAGGCCTCTCGCTGTATTTTTACAAGAACACGTTGCGGATGTTCAACCAGAATGACAGCAAAGAGTACGATGAGCTTATTAAAGACATTGAGAAGATGAAGTTCATGGTGATCGATAAAACGAAAAGCAATTTTGCAGATGCCGAGTACAAAAAATTAAGAGCAGATTATCGCAGTGAAGCCTATGAAGAAATGATGACGAGCCGCTATCAAGGGAAAAAATTTGATGTGTACATCAAACAAAGGGAGGGAAGAGTAAAGGGCACGGTGATCTTGGCGAGCGATTCGGCTAATTTGTATGTACTCGATATTTTAGGCCGCGTGGCGTTGGACAAGGCCACTGCTCTTTTTAATATGCTTGACAAAAGCACGGACATTGGCCAGCGTGTAAAAGACTTCATGGGCAATGACGAAAAGGGAAAGGACAAGAAGAAGCACGGGGTGCAAGTCGATTGAGATCACCATCGCAACTGCATTTTTTATTAAAGCTCAGACACTAAATTATACTACCCTTGGAAACTGTTTTATCTACCGACAAGCTCACCAAGAATTTTGGAAGACTGTGCGCTGTCAACCGGCTGGACTTGGAAGTGAAGCGCGGCCAGGTATTTGGTATGCTCGGCCCCAACGGCAGTGGCAAGACCACCACGCTGGGGATGTTGATGGGCGTGACCAATCCCACTTCGGGCAGCTTTACTTTATTTGGTGGGCCGGCCTCGCACCGGTCGAGAAAAAAAATTGGCGCAGTGCTGGAGCACCCCATCTTTTACCCTTACCTGAGCGGACAAAAAAACTTGGAGCTCAACGCGATGGTGAAAGGCGCAAACCCTGCCAACATTGCAAAGGTGTTGGAGGTAGTGGAACTCTCTGCGCGCAAAGACGACAAATACAAAACGTATTCGCTGGGCATGAAACAACGGTTGGCCATTGCTTCGGCATTGGTAAACGACCCGATCATTTTGATTTTGGATGAGCCCACCAATGGCCTCGACCCGATGGGCATAGCCGAGATTAGGGAGATCATCAAACGAATTGCTGCCGATGGAAAAACCATTATCCTCGCCAGCCATTTGTTGGACGAAGTGCAAAAAGTGTGCACACATTTTGCGGTGCTGCGCAAAGGCAACCTGATGCACTGCGGGCCGGTGGACGATGTGGGCAGAGGTGAAGAAGATGTAGAGATAGTTGCCTACCACGATGACCTCAGCCATCTTTTGCACGAGTTTCGGGGGGCACTGTCGGTGAAAAATGAAAACGGAAAATTCAGCGTGCGCATGCGCGAAGGGTTCCATAGCATCGACTTGAACAAGTTTCTTTTTGAAAAGGGGATTGTGGCCTCGCACTTGGTCACGCAAAAGAAAAGCTTGGAAAAACAATTTTTGGAAATTTTACAAGAGGCGCAAGACATAAGACATAAGAATTAAGACACAAGAGAGTAAAGCAATGCTACACTTATTAAAAATTGATTTAAAAAAACTCACCAGCTACCGCACGTTTTGGGTAGTATGTGGGCTTTATTTTTTTACACTTGCGTTTGTAACGGCCAGCGGCATGGAGGTTTTGAAATGGCTTGCCAGCAAAGGAGCCGAGTTTGGTGCCAACATCAACATCAATCGCATACCGCTTTACCATTTTCCAGATGTGTGGCAGAATTTGGTTTTCATCAGTGGCCTATTCAAAATTGTATTGGCCATTTTGGTGGTGATCTCCATCACCAACGAATATCAATACCGCACCATCCGCCAAAATATTATTGACGGCATGAGCCGATGGGAGTTTTTGCAATCCAAAATCCTCACCAATGTTTTATTTAGTTTGATGAGCGTGGCCATGGTTTTTGTGATTGCGGTGGTAACGGGAATGATTTATTCACCTGAACTGATCCTGACCGATATTTTTTTAGACCTTGAATTTTTCCCGGCCTACTTTTTAGAAATTTTTTCTTTTCTCTCGTATGCATTGATGCTTGGCATTTTGGTGCAGCGCTCTGGCCTCACTATTATTTTACTGTTGCTCTCCAACATGATCGAGTTCATTGTTAAAATAAATATCCCTGACGGAGTAGAATGGCTCAAAGATTTTTTCCCCATGCAGTCCATCACCAACTTGGTGGCCATGCCTTTTGCCCGCTATGCCTTGCAGCAGATACAAGACTATGTAGCCATCGGTGCCGTGGCCATTGCTTTGGTGTGGGCTTTCCTCTTCAACTACTTTGCCTATCTGCGGTTGAAGCGATCGGATATTTGATTTTTGCCCGGCTTTTGTAAATTTGTTACATGTTTACATTTGCAAAATTGGTGGATGAAGTCAGAAAACTAGATGAAGATCAGATGCAGGAGTTGCGATCCATTATCGACCATGAGCGAATCGAAAAAGATAGAAAAGGATTTGTTAAAAGTCATCAAGCTGCCATAAAAGAATACAAGGCAGGAAAATTAAAATTCTCTTCAGACATCAATTTCTTGAAAAAAGAACTAGGCTTGTAATGGTTCAGGTTTCTTTTTCAAATCATTTCAAAAAGACCTTAAAGAAGAAAGTAAAAAAAGATCCTGTGTTACACGAAATCTTTTTTCAAAAATTGAAACTCTTCAGTTTAAATCCTTTCCATCCATCTCTTAAAACACATATACTAACAGGTGAATTAGATGGGTTGCATAGTTTCAGTGTGGGCTATGATGTACGTGTTGTTTTTATTTCATCAGTAAATCAGAAGTTACCTTTGAAAATATTGGCACATGATGAAGTCTATTGAATGATGATGAAATCCCCACTTATAAAAACCCCGGCCCGCTATGGCTTGCTGGGCGGCCTCATTGGTGGTACGGTAATCATCGCGCTGTACAGTGCGGGCATCCACCCATTTTTGTTGCCTGTGATTGTTGATTTCAGGATCGCCATTTTTTCTATTTTCATTTTTTTCAGTTTGAAAGAACTGCGCGAACGCTACTATGACGGTACTTTATTTTTTTGGCAAGGCATGGTGGCCAGCTTTGTGGTCGTTCTTGTTTCAGGGCTGATCGGTTCGTGTTTCGCGTGGGGCATCGCCAAATGGAATTCCGATTTTCTCCCTTCGTACATCAGCAAACTGCAACAACAGTTGCTCGGTTTTAAAAAAGATATTATCGAGAGTGTGGGCGTTGATGCCTACAACCAACAACTCGCTCGGCTGCCTCACACTTCGCCCCTGGACTTGGCGGGCGATTACTTTTTGAAAAGTTTGATTATCGGCCTATTTTTGGCAATCCTAATTTCAGTGATCTTACGCAAACAACCTAAACCAGAATAACATGGAAGATTCAACAACAACCCAACCGTCATTATTTCAACATGCTATCCGTTGGGGCCTCATCATGGGCGGGATTAGCATCGCCTTAACTGTCCTTCTTTATGTGGTCGACTACACCCTCATGGTGCAGCTAAAATTCTTGTTTGTCTCGCTGTTGATTTATATGGGCATGGCGATTTATGCAGGAATGGATTACCGAAAATCAGTGGGGGGATTTCTCGGCTATGGAAAAGCATTTCAGCATGGACTTGTTGCTTTTGCAATATCGGGCTTAGTCAGCACGCTCTTTGGTTTGGTTTTGTACAATGTTATTGATTCAGAACTTCCTCAAAAATTGGTAGATGCCTCTGTTGAAAACGCGAGGGCGATGATGGAGCAATTTGGAGCACCTGAAGATTCGATCGAACAAGGATTAGAGAAAGCAAGGGCAGACACCGCAGACCGGTTCACCATTCTTGGTCAGGCAAAAGGATATATATGGATCGTGGTCGTCTCTGCAATCATGTCGTTGATCACCTCGCTTTTTGTTAAAAAGAACCAACCCATTGAGATGTAATTCATAGATGGATATTTCCCTGATCATTCCTGCCAAGGACGAAGAACAATCTATTCCAGAACTGACACCATGGATAAGCCGTGTGATGCAAGCGCACGGCTTTTCGTATGAGGTGATTTATATTGATGATGGCAGCACCGATGATACGTGGGAACAAATAAAAAAAGCAAGCGAAGTAAATTCTTGCATTAAAGGATTAAAGTTCAACCGCAATTTTGGAAAATCGGCTGCGCTGCACATGGGCTTCAAGGCGGCCCAAGGTGATGTGGTGATCACCATGGATGCCGACTTGCAAGACAGCCCCGATGAAATCCCTGAGCTTTACAAGCTGATCAAAGAACAGAAATTTCATTTGGTGAGTGGTTGGAAGAAAAAACGCCACGACCCGATCTCGAAAACATTGCCTTCGAAATTTTTTAATTATATCACCCGAAAAATTTCGGGAATAAAATTGCATGACTTCAACTGTGGACTGAAAGCCTACGATGTGCGCGTGGTGAAAAATATAACCGTGTATGGCGAAATGCACCGCTACATTCCGGTGCTGGCGAAATGGGCGGGCTTTACAAAAATTACTGAAAAAGTTGTTGAACATCGCGAGCGGAAATATGGCCTCAGCAAATTTGGGTGGGAGCGTTTTGTGCGTGGCTTTTTAGATTTGCTATCCATCACGTTTGTTGGAAGGTTTGCCAAACGCCCGATGCACTTTTTTGGAGCGTGGGGAATCGTCTCGTTTTTGCTCGGGTTTATTTTAACAGTGATGATCCTTTGGGAAAAAATGGATTCGGTTTTCATTTCTAAAATCCCATTGAAGCGCGAGATTGCCGAGCAGCCTATTTTTTATCTGGCACTTGTAGCATTAGTAATTGGTGTGCAACTTTTTCTCACCGGGTTTTTGGCCGAACTGCTGGCAAGACAATCGGTTTCCAAAAAGGATTATTTGGTGATTGATAAAGTGTAGTTGCCACAGATTGCACAGATGGAGATTAAAAAAAATCATCTTTGTCTTATTTACTGGCCTTACGCAGGCCCTTTAATTTTGCACGCAAAGGCGCAAAGCCGCTAAGAAAAACGTAAAGAATCAATAAGGTTTGCGTAACATCGTTTATTCATCCTCAGAACTTATTTTCCATTACTTTTGTCTCCCTTGTCCTCCGAAGCTTTTTAGCGTAGGAGGATTTTCGTTCTTTGATTTGAATTTTGTGATGTACACGCATTTGATTAAACGCTGTGTGCGGCAGGGATGGAGGCATTTGTTTGAGCCCGAAATGGAA
>JAYWDN010000161.1:0-47081 GCA_043780615.1 Bacteroidota bacterium
ACCCTTCTCTTCTGCCTGCCTGCACGAAGCCGTTTCGGCAAAGGCAGGGAGAAGGGTGAAGGGTTGAGGTAATAAAAAGATAGGTTTTTAGAGATCCCCTTAATTTATTTATTGCTTGAACGGTTTATGGATTGGGGATTGCTTCGTGCCTCGCAATGACGAAAGACATCCGCGCCTGCCAACACAGACAGCGGCTACGCGCAGGCTCGCAAAGACGGAAGGGTTTTTAGAGATGCCCTTAATATAGTGCTGTAAGGCCGTGCTTACCGTTACCATTAAACCCATAGCTTTGAGGTCTGATTTTTTATCCCATGAAAATTAAAATCATCCTTGTTCTCTTGTTGGCTTCCACGATGGCTTGGGCGCAGCCGGGCAATTATTTTCTCTCGCACTATACCCCACCCGATGAGCGAATCGACTACCTCACTTTTGGTATTGCGCAAGATGCCAAGGGCGTAATTTATTTTGCCAACAAAAGGGGAGTGCTTGAATTTGATGGACGCAACTGGAGTTTGATAGCCACCTCTTCTCCCGTCTTTACAATAGCAAGTCTTGGCCACGAAGTTTTTGCGGGAGGATTTCATGGTTTTGGCAAACTGGTGATCGGACCCGACAATTCAAAGATGTATCGGTCACTATCGCAAAGCCAACCCGGGGCAACGCAGATCTTTTCGAGCTTGGCATTGAAAGACAAAATTTATTTTGCCAATGCGCATTCGGTTTTTGTACTCTCTGCAACAACAGGCTCCGTTGACTTTGTCATTGCGGCAAGGCCACAAGAAGAATTCTTTGGGCTGATTGAAATTACAGGAAGCATTTACATCAAGTCGAGCAACGGTATTTCAAAAATCGAAAAAGATAAATTGGCAGTACCTGATTTTCCATGGAACGACAACCTCGCCATTGAGTTTAGTGCATCATACGCTCCTTCCAACATTACTTTATTAGGGGTGGAAGGCGGCAGGATTTTTTTGGCAAGCACTTCGGGGCTACGGGAACTCAGCTTGGCCGACAAAGATTTTTTGGACCACAACATTGCCATGGCTGCTACATGGCTGAGCGATGGGTTGGTTGCCATCGGCACACTGCGGGGCGGAGTTATTTTTATCAATCCACAAACAGGCACTACTCAAGAGATCACCAATTTTTATACAGGCCTACCCGACAATGAAGTTTTCGCCATGCTGGCCGATCGCAACCAAGGCCTGTGGGTGGCGCACGACTATGGCTTCACACGCATTGCTCCATTTTTACCATTCCATTCATACAGCCATTATCCAGGGTTGGAAGGAAATTTGCTTTGTGCAAAAACATTTCAAGGACAAACGTATGTGGGCACTACGCTCGGCATGTTTACATTGATACGACACGATGTGTATGAAGAAGCTTTTGCCAATCAATCGACTGCACAAAAACCTCATGAAGCCAAAACAAAAAAAGGATTGTTTTCTTTCCTCAAAAAAAATAAGACTGTCGAGACAACAGTATCAAACTCAAAACGAATTTTAAAATCAGTGGGCTATGCCTACAAGCGAGTGGCTGGCATTGAAGGAAAAGTAACACAGTTGATGGAGTCAAACAACCAACTACTGGCAGCAGGTACTTTTGGGTTGGCCTCGGTAAACGGAACCAAGTCAGAGGCCATCACATCGTCTCCGGTTCGTTCGGTTTATATGTCGCCTTCATTGGGGCAGTTGCTGGCAAGCACAATGGATGACGAAATGAAATCGTTTGTAGCAAAGCCAAAGGGTTGGAAAGAGACCAACCTGTTGGATACCCTGAACAATTACGTCAGTTATATTTTTGAAGACAAGCTGCAAAACGTGTGGCTTTGCGGAAGGACGAGTGCGATCAAAATAGAAACAGTAGAGGGACAGATCACAGCCGTGGAGCAAGTACCTTTTTCAAATTCATCGATCGATGAAAGTGTGGGCATCGCGTATGGCAGCGAAGTGTACATGGCCACGGGCGGCAGTTTTCATCGCTACGACATCAACGAAAATGTTTTTAAAAAATACGATTCATTGCCGGGGCCAAAAAAATATTTTGCTTCGGCCGGCTACTTTTGGTTTAATGACGGCCATCGGTGGCGCACCGTTGACCCACGCATGCAAGCCGCGCTGAAACTGGAATGGCTTGGGCTGTTTGCCAACATCCGTTTCATTGCCCCTGCCGAAAAAGAAAACTTGTGGGTGATCACCGCCAACAATGAACTTTATAAATTTTCGAGCGGCCTGGCAGCGCAGAACCAAAAAGGCTACCCGCTTTTTTTGCGCGAGGTGCGCGGACAGCAAAACAAGTTTGCCCCGACACGCTCCATCAAAGTGAGCCAATTGGAGAATACCGTTGCCTTTGAATTTATCCAACCCGATTTCCTCGGCATGAGAGCAGTGGAGTACAGGTACCGCGTGAAAGGCTTGGGCAATGATTGGACCAGTTGGGCAACCACCAACAACATCGTGAATTTTTCTTATCTGCCTACTGGCACTTACAAAGTAGATGTGCAGACCCGCGACCTGATGGGAAAAATTTCAGAGGCGGAACAGATCACCCTTGAAGTAGAGCCACCTTACTGGCGACAGTCATGGTTTTATTTGCTCGAAGTAGTTTTCTTTGGCGCACTGGTGATGCTGTCGATGCGGCTAAGCGCAGGCAACAACAAATACCGATTGATAAGCCAACTGCTATCGATGCTCACGGTGATCATGCTCATCCAGTTGGTACAGGCTGCGGTAAACGCGCAAGTATCTTTTAAGACATCGCCTGTGCTTGATTTTTTTGTTCAGGTAGGGATCGCACTGCTCGTGCTGCCGGTAGAAAATTACTTGCGGAAGTTTATGCTGAAGGGAAAGGGAAGCGTGAGCCAATCTTCAAAACTGTAGTACACCAAAATTGACTCAATTGGTAAAATTGGTTAGCTTGAAAATTGATACATAATTTTTCCAAAGTTATTTTTTATAGTGCCTTTAGCGCGGCATCGTAGTTAGGTTCATCGCCCACTCGTGGAACGAGCTCAGTGTGTTTTATTTTTCCGGAAGGATCAATGACAACAATCGCTCTCGCAAACAATCCGGCAAAAGCACTGTCGGTCAACTCTACACCATAGGTCTTTCCAAATCCGCGGCTGCGAAAATCAGAAAGCGTGATGGCCTTGTCGATCCCTTCGGTTCCGCAAAAACGTTTTTGTGCAAAGGGCAAATCTTTAGAGATGCAAAGCACCACGGTGTTTTCAAGAGTGGCGAGGTATTGATTGAATTTGCGAGTAGAGGCAGCACATACACCCGTATCAATGCTTGGATAAATATTGAGGATCACATTTTTGCCAGCATAATCGCTCAGGCTTTTGTCGCTCAGGTCGTTGGCGGTGAGCGTGAAGGCCGGGGCTGTAGAGCCTACCGAAGGCAATGTGCCAATAAGGTTGGCGGTGTTGGAGCCGAGTTGGGTTTGTGAATGCATTTTATTAAAAGAATTTTATTTTTATTTTTCCACCAAGGCAACTTCTTCCGTCACAATCTGTAGCCCCACATTTTGCATTGCACCGAAGCCGCCATAAATATTGATAAGGTTGTCGAAGCCCAATTTTCTCATCAGCGAGATGGCCGTCATCGAGCGATAGCCGCCACCACAGTGCACAAGGTAGGGCTTCGTTTTATTTAATGCACTCAGATTGTTGGGCATGTTGGCCAAGGGAACAAACGTTGCGTCTTTCAAATGAGCAACGCTCCACTCGCCCGGCTTGCGCACATCGATCACCGCTGCACCTTTTTCAATTTCTTGTTTCATGGCATCGGGCTGAATGGATCTCACCACTTCCAACTTGCCGTTCCACGCTGCAATGCCGCCTTGCAAGTAGCCTTGCACATTTTCGTAGCCAACGCGTGCTAAACGCAAAATAGATTCAAGCTCTTTGCCCTCATCGGCCACCAACACCAAAGGTTGGTCGATGTTGATGAGCGTGCCCGCCCAGATGGCATACTGCCCGTTGAGCCCAATGTTTATCGATCCGGAAAGAAACCCTTTTTCAAAATCATCGGCCTTGCGTGTGTCCAATATCAACGAACCTTTGCGCAGTGCTTCACCGAACTGTTCCATGCTAAGTGGCGCATGGCTTCGCGTCACTACTTCATCAATGGGATCATAACCGTCTTTGTTGATGCGCGCATCTTCAAAAAAATAATTGGGAGGCGGCACAATTCCATCCGTCACTTCTTTAACGAATTGTTCGCGGGTGGAAGCCTTCAGCGCATAGTTGAATTTTTTCTGTTCGCCAATGGTCGAGAAAGTTTCTTTGCCAATATTTTTGCCGCATGCAGAGCCAGGGCCGTGGGCCGGGTAAACGATCACGGAGTCGGGCAACGGTTTGATTTTTTTGTTGAGCGAATCGTAGAGCATGTTGGCGAGTTCTTCGCGGCTCATTTTTCCATCGAGCAAATCGGGGCGGCCTACATCGCCCACAAACAAGGTGTCGCCTGTGAACACCGCATGTTCTTTGCCATTTTCATCCAACAACAAATAGCAGGTTGACTCGGGCGTATGGCCGGGGGTGTGCAGTGCTTGGATTCTTAATTTCCCCAACAAAAAAATTTCTCCGTCTTTCGCATTGACTACTTTGTATTTGGTGTCGGCCAAGGGGCCATAGATAATGGGAGCTCCGGTTTTTTTGCTCAAGTCGATGTGACCGCTTACAAAGTCGGCATGAAAATGAGTTTCAAAAATATAGGTAATGGTAGCTCCACGTTTTGCAGCCAATGCAAGGTAGGGTTCCGTTTCGCGAATCGGGTCGATGATAGCGGCCTTGCCTTCTGATTCGATGTAGTACGCTGCCTCGGCCAGGCAATTGGTATAGAGTTGTTCGATGTACATATTTCTGTTTTTCAACTAACCGCGCAAAGGTCTTAAAAAATTCCCTTGCCTCAGCATTAACTCTCCAAGAGTTTTCTTGATCATGTCTCCATAAAAATATTTGAAAACTCTTGGAGCACTATCCTATTACCTTTGCCAGATGAAACCGTGGGCAAGTATTTTGTTGGGTTGGCTGATGGCGTTTGGCGCGAGCGCAAACGGTTACAAAACTTTTGAGGAGAATGGCAAAGTGGGCATGAAAGACGAGGCCGGCCATGTGGTGCTGCCCGCAGCCTTTGATGCGCTCGGATGGTCAGACGGAAATTTTTCGGTGATCGGTGATGTAACGGGCTATCGCTTGCACGGACAGTGGGGGCTTGTCAATCTAAAAAAAGAATTTGTTGCCAAAGCCAACTACGAAAGCCTGGTGTACGCTGAGGGCGAATTTATTGTGGCGCGCAAAAAAATAAATGCCGCCTTTACAAAAACCGGGTGCATCAACCTGAAAGGCGAAATCAAAATTCCTTTTGTGTACGATGGCATCCATGTGCAGGGATTGAGGGCGATTGTTTTCAACTTAGAAAACGCCCGCTACTATTTTGGCTTGGCCGATCTTTCCAACCGATTGCTCATCCCCTTGATTTATAAAAACATTTGGCCGTTGGGCACCTTGCGCTATGCCGCTGAAAACTTAAAAAACAAAATTGCTTTGTTTGGGGAAGATGGAAAGGCGGTAACCGATTCTTCAATCGATAGCGTTTCTGTTTTTTACAAAAGCCTTGCCATCGTTTACCAAGATCATCGGCAGGGGCTCATCGGCCGCGATGGATCCATCAAACTTGAAACAAAATACAGCACCATTAAAATCACCAGCGAAGGAAGTGTGGTGGCGCAGCTTCCCAACGAATGGTTGCTGATCGATGAAAAAAACGAAACCATGAAACGGATTTTTGCCGATGAGTTGAAACCAATCAACGACAGATTCATTGTCCGTAAAGGAAATTTTTTTGGCGTGATTGATCGAGAATGGAATACGGTTATTGCTGTTGAATACGATCAGCTTTTGGAGACGGAATCCGGAATTTTTTTGGCAAAACGCAATACTAAATTTGGCGTAGTGAACGGAAACGACCAGACGGTCATTCCCTTTGTTTTTGATTCGTTGATCGCAGAACAAAATAATTATCGGGCGTTCAGCAAAAATTTTGGATGGCAGCTTTTGGATGCGAACGGAAAAATACTCACCACAAAATTCTACCACCAAATTTTTTTAAAAAACGATTGGGGTTTCCCCGCCAAGAGCAAAGGTTTTAGTGGGATGATCGATGACAAAGGTCGAGAATTTATGGCGTGTGTTTTTGATTCGATTGCCCTGCCGGTGCAAGGACTATTGGCCGTGAAGTTTAAAGGCAACTATGGCATTGTCAATACCAATGAAGACTGGCGAGTTGCACCACAGCCATTTCCACTAACGGTGATCAATGCAACACGCTACGTGCTGCATCAGCCCAATAATAATTTTGTAAAATCTTTGGATGGAAATAGCTTATACTTCTCGCCCTATCCATTACGGTTTGCCCAAGACTATTTTATAGAGAAGTTGCCTGATGGAACTGAGAAAAAAATAAATTACGAGGGGCAGATCGTGCAGCGCACACAAGTGCCAGAGAATATTGAAGAAATTTTTCACGAAAGTGAAGGCCTGCGCGGAATAAAAAAAAACGATCGCTTTGGTTTTGTTGACCAGCAAGGACGGCTACGCATTGCCAATCGTTACGACAGCATTGGAGAGTTTCACGAAGGATTGGCTGCAATCAAGTTGATTGGCAAGTGGGGCTTTGTGAACGCGCACGATCAAATTGTGATCAACCCAAACTACGATGGCCCAAGTTATTTTGAAAATGGAAAAGCCATCGTGGCAAGAAACAAAAAGCTCGGAGCGATCACTAAAAATGGAGACCTTATTTTGCCATTGCGCTACGATGCTGTTCAACGATTTTCTGAAAATGGATTTTTATTGATCACGGCTGCATTGTGTGGGCTTGCCAATGAACAAGGCAATGTGTTGATCGAACCCCGCTTCGCTTCGCTCACGCGAGCAGGCAATGGGTTGTTGATTGCTTGTCGCGATCATCATTGTGGCGTCATCACCGATAATGGCCTCCACATCGTGCCGATGATCTATGACCAACTGCAATACATTGCTTTAAAAAATATTTTCTTGGCAGAAAAAAAATCAGCATGGAAGGAAATAAAAATAGAGTAGCTACTTCAGCACGAGCGTCACCAGTTCTTTTTCCACGCCCCAGTCTTTGGCCAACTTGAGCATGGCCGTAGCTTCCATTTCGGTGACAAATCCTTTTAGATTGTTGGCATCCCACACCATGTTGATCAACTCCGTGCGCCTTGGCTTTGGGTAGTCGCCAATGATTTCGTTGAGGTAGAGGCGCGCCCGTTCAAAAGCAGTGATGTAATCTTTAGAAACAAAATCCATGGCCCAGGCCATCGCATCGGCCGCATCTAATTTTTGTGAGGTATTGTCCAGGTCCAGTTTTTCAATTTCGTCCAGGCCGTGGTAATGGAAGATCACGGCCTTCACCAGCATGTACACTTTTTTTTCTTCGGCAGTCATCGCAATCCAAAAGTAAAGATTAATCCCGATAAACATCGGGATCAAAATCGAATTTCATTCCACAAAGAGATCAGCCGCAATCTTATCGGCCAACAATTTTCCTTTTCGGGTGAGGATCAAAGAGTTTTCTTTTAATTCGATCAATTCATGATTCATAAAAGCTTCAATCTCTTTTTGTTGCTCAACGAGCAAATCAAATCCAAACTGAGTGCGCAAATAATCAACACTGCAGCCCCACTTGGTGCGCAGCGTGGTGAGCAAATATTCGTTGATCTGATTGGCCCGGCTCAGTAGCTCCGATTGAAAAGGCACGGTTCCTCGCTGAACAGATTGAATGTAAAGTACATTGTTGCTGATGTTGTGCTGACGGCTGTGGCCGTTATAGGAATGCGCACTTGGCCCGATGCCCAAATATTTTTTCTGTTGCCAATAACTGCTGTTGTGGTTGGAATAAAAACCGGGCTTACAAAAATTTGAGATTTCGTATTGCTCATAGCCGGCATTGCCCAGCAAGTCCATCATCATTTCCATTTGCGTGGCCGCCACGTCATCGGTCGCTCCAATTAATTTCCCCTTTTTTTGCCAACGACCAAAGACCGTTTTCTCTTCGATGGTGAGCGAATAGGCCGAGAGGTGCGCTGGCGAAATGGTGATCGCCTTCTCAATATTTTTTTTTAATAAATTATGGTCTTGGCCAGGAATCGCATAGATCAAGTCGATGCTGATGTTATCAAAGCCCACCTTGCGTGAAAGGTCAACACAACGGGAAGCCTCGAGCGAGGAATGTGCCCTGTTGAGAAACTTTAAAATACCATCATCGAAAGATTGAATGCCAATGCTCAACCGATTGATGCCCACTTTTTTCAATCCCCAAAGTTTTTCTTCTGTGAGATCATCGGGGTTGGCTTCCAACGTGATCTCTGCACCGGGCGAGACTGTAAAAATTTTGTGAACAGCCGCGAGAAGCCCACTCAATTCTTTTTCCGAAAGGAGCGAAGGCGTGCCACCTCCAAAATAAATCGTTTCTATTGGCTCTTCGGCCAAATATTTTTTTTGCAGTTCCAGTTCTGCACATAGCGCGTCCACCAAAACCTGCTGATGGCCAAGCTGTGTTGAAAAATAGAAATCGCAATAGTGGCAGGCTTGTTTGCAAAACGGAATATGAAAATAAAGTCCAGCCATCGGTTGCAAATCACAAATTAAAAACAGCAATTAACAAATAGCCAACGGCATAAAGTTTATAGTAATTTTGGATTTTAAATCCGCTATGATTGTTTTCTCTTTAGCCTTTGTTGTCACGTCATTTCTTTCGGCAAAAGAAAAAGAACTTCGTGTGGTGGAAGACCTCAAGCCCACGTGGCAAACAGTAAGCGCAAGCAAGCCCGAAAAATATTCAGGCGAACCAACACAAATAGTTCGCTTGCCAATCAACTTGACTGGCAAACAGGGCTGCTGGTTGCGTGTACATAGTGAAGAGACTTTTTTTTTGTTTATCAACACCGCGTTGGTGGCACAAGGCAAGCAGCTATTGCTCCGTGCCGACAGCTTACGAAAACTATACCCTGAAAAATTTTACCTGAGCATTTACCAAAAAAAAAATATTGGCAACCTGACTACCCAATGGGTTTCATTTTCTGTCGTAGATCGATTTTATAATCCTCCAAGGCCAGCTAATTCTTTTTCAAATTTCATTCTGACGGCTTCATTGTTGCTGCTTATTTTTTTTGTGGCACTCTTTCGCACCAATCCACAGCTTGCATTAGATTATCTCAACGTGACCAAATTATTTTCTTTGCGTGACCGCTATGAAAGCCAAATCACGTTGCGCATCGCCTCGAGTGTGAACTTGTTATTTTATTTTTTTGGCAGCCTGCTGGCTTCACTGGCACTCCTGGTTGCTTCTCATTTTGCCGAAGGCGCACTTTTATTCTTGTCAATTTCTGTTGAGGCCAGTGCTGGGGTTTACGTTGCTCAATGGGCATTGATGGCTTTGGCCATCTTTGGCGTGCTCATGTTCAAGCTGGGCTTTGCGGCTGCCATGGCATTGCTTTTTAGTTGGAAAGAGGTGGCCGGGTTTCAGTTTTTTAATTTTGTTCGCGTGCTCATGCTTTCGTTGGCATTCATTGCGGTGGTCAGTGTATTTTGTTTTTCGTTCGGGATAGGTGTCAGTTATTTTAATTTATTGAAAACAGCGTGCGCTTTGCTCGTGCTGGGCACGGGTTTACTTTATTTTAAATTATTAGCACGCGCACGGTTCAGTCCGTTCCATTTATTTTCCTACCTTTGCGCAACGGAAATTTTTCCATTAGTGATTTTGATAAAAGTATTATTGTTTTAGGTCCGAACTGCTACGTGTTGATATGACTGAAACAGCAATTGACAGGATGCGCAAAGTAAAAAGCATCTTAGTCACCCAAGAAACCCCCACCGACCTCAATTCGCCTTACCTGAAACTCGCGGAAAAATTCAATGTAAAAATTGACTTTCGTCCGTTCATTCAGGTAGAGCCAGTTTTGGTTAAAGAGTTTCGCAAACAAAAGGTGGAAATTTTAAATCACACGGCTGTTATTTTCACAAGCCGCAATGCCGTTGACCATTTTTTCATTCTGTGCCGCGAACTGAAATTGGAAATGCCACCCGAGATGAAATATTTTTGCATCTCCGATCAGACTTCCAATTATCTTCAGAAATACATTGTCATCCGCAAGCGTAAAATCTTTGCCGGCCTGAAGGACACCAAAGACCTTCTCGAAATTTTGAAGAAGCACAAAAACGAAAAATTCTTGTACCCCTGCTCTGACATTCGCAAGAACGACATCCCCGATTTTCTCAGAGAAAATGAATTCACTTATACCGAAGCGATCATCAACCACACGGTGGCTTCTAACCTGAGCGACTTGAAAAATGTGTATTACGATATTCTCGCTTTCTTCAGTCCTTCAGGAGTCAATTCACTTATCGTCAACTTTCCAGACTTCAAACAGAACAGCATACGGCTCGCAGCGTTTGGAACCTCTACGGCAAGGGCAGTAACCGAAAATGGTTTTGTGCTTGACATTGAAGCGCCCTTGCCCAACGCGCCTTCTATGGCCGGAGCCTTGGAGCTCTATATTAAGAAGGCCAACAATATTAAATAACTGAGGGTTACGTTTTTAACTGGAATACGATTTTATTACACTTTAATTACATCCAATTTGAAAGTGTGCATGGAAATCGATTATCTTTATCCTTCCATATTTTTAATCCAATGGTGAAACGGATATTTTTAGCGTGTGCAGTACTGATTGTTTTCGCGGTGCGCGTTTCGGCACAGCAAGACCCGCAGTTTACACAGTACATGTTTAACACCATCTACTACAACCCTGGGTTTTCTGGCGTTGACGGTGTGACGAAGATCACCGCACTGCACCGCAGCCAGTGGCTGGGGTATTCACCAACCTACTACGGTGGCGGTGCACCCAATACGCAGTTGATTACTTTCTCAACACCCATCTTCAAAATCAATAGCGGCTTTGGTGCGTACATTTCTCATGACAACCTTGGCCCTTTCTCAAACTTGGAAGCCCAAGCATCGTATGCCTATCACTTAGGTCTAAAGAACAGTAAATTAAGTTTTGGCTTTCGAACAGGCATCTATTCTCAGACAGTTGATTTTGGGTTGTACCGTGCGGTTGACCCGAACGACAAATTATTAGGAGATAAAACCGGCTCACAATCGCAGGTTCGCCCCGACATGGCTTTCGGTATTTTTTGGAGGAAAGAAAAATTTTATGTGGGTGCATCTTTCAATCATTTGACCCACGCCAATTTTGATTTTGGTCTTTCGCAGCGAAATGCATTGCAAAGTCACCTGTACGTAACGGGCGGCTATATCTACGAGGTGAACTTTGATCTCAAGTTTCATTTCACCACGTTGGTTCAATCCGATTTGGTAAAGACTTCCTTCAATGTGGGCGCACTTGCTTACTTAAAAGACATGATGTGGGGTGGGCTTTCTTTTCGCCAGGGCGAATCGACCAGCTTGATGTTGGGCTATACTTTTCTTAAAGACAAGTCGCTGAAGTTGGGCTATTCGTTGGACTACATTATCAAAGATCAAGCAGCAAAGCAACCGACTTCGCATGAGTTTATGCTCATCTATGAACTACCGGCAAGCCCTGGTGCAGGCAAGAAAATCGTGAGGACACCGAGGTACAGAAAATCATGATGACGTGCGCAGGAGTAGAATAAAAAAAGTTTTTTTTGGTTTTTCAATAGAATTTAAAGAATTTGGTAACCACGATTTTTAAAAAAGACCAAAAAAAGAATAACTTTCGATTCTATTCGTTGACTTGAAATGAAATTCGTAAGGCATTACTCTAATATGAATGGTATGAATAAAATGATTTTGCGCAAGGTTCTGTTTGGCTTAGTGATTGTATCTGCTGGAATGGCGGTAGGCTCTTGTAGCCTGCTCGGCATTGGCAAGAAAAAAGGGGGAGGCGATGCTCAAGGCGAGTTGGTCGGCCAGTCCACTATAGAAAGGCGAGAAGGGTGGTCAATGGTGATCCCGTACGGCATGGTGCCAATCCCCGCGGGCACTTTCCACATGGGTCAAGCCGATGAGGACCCAGCATCCACACAGATCAACTTCAACAAACAAATCACGATCGGCCCACTCTTTATGGATGAGACCGAGATCACCAACGATGAATATTTTCAGTTCTACACTTTTTTCATGGGCGCAGAAGGTGGAGCACAGCTTACTAACTTCAAGCAGGTAAGCCAACAAGAATTTTTGGCGAAGTATAAACCTGACACTACGGTGTGGATGAAAGATTTTACGCACCACATGGGCGACCCTCTGGTTGATTATTATTGGCAACACCCTGGCTACAAAGATTACCCGGTGGTAGGTGTGAGTTGGGAAGCGGCCAGTTTTTTTGGAGAATGGAGAACGGCCTTCCTCAATGAATGGCGTCAAGTGAATGGTGGCCAGCCGAGGATGCCTTCGTTCCGGTTGCCTTCGGAGGCGGAATGGGAATATGCCGCACGTGGCGGCCGCGATATGGCAAAGTACCCGTGGGGAAACCCCTACATCCGCAACTCGAAAGGATGTATGTTGGCCAACTTCAAACCCGGTCGTGGAAATTATTATGATG
The DNA here is from genome assembly GCA_043780615.1 of Bacteroidota bacterium. Taxonomy (GTDB): domain Bacteria; phylum Bacteroidota; class Bacteroidia; order Cytophagales; family Cyclobacteriaceae; genus ELB16-189. Next base: position 12,616 of record JAYWDN010000161.1, read on the forward strand.
ACGGCTTTGCATATACTTCGCCAGTAGGTATTTATTTCCCTAACGACTACGGCCTGGTAGATATGGCAGGCAATGTTTCAGAGTGGTGTCTTGACGACTTCTACCCAGCTTCGGTACCTACCGTGTGGGACTTGAACCCTCAGTTTATTGACAAGGCCGCTTACGACAAGCAAGGGAACTCTAAAGAAAAGTACAATGCACGCAAAGTGATCCGGGGTGGATCTTGGAAAGACATTGCCTACTATCTCGAGACAGGAACACGCACTTACGAGTACAAAGATTCAACCCGAGCCTACATCGGCTTCCGTTGTGCAATGACCAACTTAGGAAGATCTTCGGGGGCAGAATTTCAATAATTGAAAAGTTAAATTATATTTAGAAAAAAATCGGAATAAACTTAAATACCTAAGTACCATGGCAAAGAAAAAAGGCGGTTTTGGAACTCTACTCTATGAAACCATAATGCCAAAAATTTATGGCATTGGGGCATCGGTTGTAATTATCGGTGCGCTTTTTAAAATTCAACACTGGAATGGTGCCAACGAAATGTTGATCATCGGCCTCTCGGTAGAGGCAGGTATCTTCTTTCTAAGTGCCTTTGAGCCCAAACACGCTGAGGTGGATTGGAGCAAAGTTTATCCCGAACTGGCGGAAGACTATGAAGCTCCTGCAACCCATACGGCTACACGCATCAGTAACCGCGCTGGCGCTGGTGAATCTCCTCTCCTTAAAATTGATGAGATGTTGAAGACGGCTAAAGTGGATCAAAACCTGCTCGACAACTTGGGCAAAGGGTTGACCAATTTGGCAACCTCTGCATCGCAGATGAATAATCTTTCAAATGCTGCGGTAGCCACTAACGAGTATGCTAAAAATGTACAAGCGGCTTCTACTTCATTGAGCGAAATGAACAAATCATACGGTGTGGCAATGACGGCTGTAAAGGCCATGTCAGACGCATCAAAAGACACCAGTGAATACCATAAGCAAGTTCAGTCGGTAACCAAAAATTTGGCGGCCCTCAATACCATTTATGAAATGGAATTGAAAGATGCAGACTCGCATGTGAAGAACATGAACAAGTTCTACGAAAGCTTGACGGGCGCCATGCAAGGGTTATCGAAAGTAGGTGACAACACGGCTAAGTTCACTTCTGAACTGGGCTCGCTCACCGGCAACCTTACCGCTTTGAACAAAGTGTACGGCAGCATGTTGTCTGCGATGAAAGGTTAAAAATAAAATTGTAGGAATATTTTTTTTACCCACTAAAACTAAAAAAACATGGCAGGCGGTAAGGAAACCCCGAGGCAAAAGATGATAGGCATGATGTACCTCGTGCTCACAGCGCTCTTAGCGTTGAACGTGAGCAGTGCCATCCTCGAAAAATTTGCCATCGTCAATACAACGTTGGAAGACTTGGTCAACGAAGACAAGCAGAAGAACGAAAAGAAACTCACAGGTATAATGGGCTCCACTAGTAAAGAAGCCAAAGTGGAGACAGCCAAGGAGAAAGCTAAAAAAGTAAGAGAGACAACCAAAACAATGGTTTCGTATTTGGAGGAAGTTTCGAAAAAGATAAAGACGGGGTCAGGTCAAAAGGCACTTGAAGGAGAGGAGTTGGTTTCAAACTTAAACAACCCGGAGGAAGTGATGTTGGACGGCAGGAAACCAGAGGCTGGGTTAGAATACGAGAAGAAATTGAAGGGTTATGTAAAGGATTTGAATGACATTATGCAGTTGAAAACCCCTTTTCCTAAGTTAAATAAGAAGGCGGAGGATTTCCCAGAGTTTAAAAATGATACACACCAAACAGGTAAGGATTTCCTACAGTTTTCATTTGAAGGAACTCCTGCTATGGCCGCAGTGGCCCTGTTAAGTCAAATGCAGACAGAGGTGCTCGAGTACGAATCAACTGCCTTGGATTCTTTAAATGCAATAGCGGAAGGTGTGGTTACTAAATTTGATCAATTAGTGCCTATGGTTCAGGCAGAATCGAACTCAGTGGTTGCGGGGCAGACTTATGAAGGTAATTTATTCGTTGCGGGTGCATCTTCTGGATTGGTTCCAGTAATGTTTAAGGATGGCAAGCCGCTTCAAATTGAGGACGTAGATGTTGGCCTTGGCCCTGATAATAAAATAAAAATGGGTAAGGTAAAATTCCCTGCGGGAGCTTCAAACTACAATGATAAAGGCGTTGCCGAGATGTCGTATAAAGTGAGGATCAATTTGCCTGGGAAACCACCGCTTGAGCAAACCATCAAGTACAAGGTGTTGAGACCGGTAGCAATTTTTGGATCGGCAGCGGCAGCAACTCTTTATAGGGATTGTGGTACTGAAGTGAATGTTTCAATCCAAGGACTTACTGATTTGTCAGGTTTGGAATTGGGTGTACCCGGTGAGCAAGGAAAAGCTTTTAAATTGGCACCTGGGAAATTCGCGATTCTCCCCACTCGTGCACAGTGCAATGTAAATGTTAATCTGAACGGCCAATCGATCGGTATTCAGAAATTTGAAACACAAGATGTGCCCATGCCTATTGCTAAGTTGATGTCAGGGGCAACGACCATCGATATTTCGAAAGGTGTTCCTGCGGGCACCCCTTCAATTCGTGTTGAGCCAGAAATCATCGATCAGATTTTTGCAAAAAACAATTTAAGAGACAATAAATATTTCGTTTCGAATTTGATACTCCAAATTAATGGAGGCTCTCCCATCACAATAAGGTCAGGGACAATTCCATTGAGCCAGTATAACTTGAGGAAAGGTGATAACATCACCATTTCGCAAGTCCAGGTGCAACGCCCAGCCTATGATGGAAGTACCAAACAAGTGAATGGATCGAAGATGACTGTAAACTGTAGGATTAATTAATTTAAAGTAAGATGAGGCTAACCCTATTTTTTTGTCTTTGGCTTGTGGCATTGGGCGGTTGTTTTGCTCAAGACACTATCTCCAACCCTAACTCAACAGAGAAGATTCCATATTATGAACAATTGTACCGCTTTAGGGTGAACCGTGTAATTGACTTGAACGAAAAACAAAACTCTGGTTTTAATTCAAGAAAATCATCGATCGCGAAATTGATTATCGATTTACTTGGTGAAGGCAAGCTGCATACCTACGGAGGTAACTTGGGCGACCCCGCAGACTTTAAAGAGAGCATTGCTGATACTACGGCATTGAAAATGTCAGACAATTTCGTGAAGTCAGACACGCAGGGCGAATGGGATGCAAAAAAGGATTATTTGGCTGGTGATAAAGTTATGTTTCAAGGCAATGTTTTTCGTACAAGGAACAATGCTACCGGAGCAGCATCAAATCCCAACCCTCAATTGAGTGGTGCGCTTTATGAAGACCTTGGACCGATGACCGTTAATTTGGCTCCTGCCAATATCGTTGGCCTTGAATTGATCGAGGACGTTATTTTTGATAAGAGAAGGTCGCGCTTGTATTATGATATCCTTGCCTTTGGTATTGTTTTGCAAGACGAGAACAGTATGGAAAAACTGGCCTATCGCTTCTATATTTCGTACAAAGAACTCTCGAAAGAAATCCAGCGATTGGCGCATAGCAAAGATATAAACGAACGTCAGCGTGTACTATGGCAAAACCGCTACAATCCTTCTGAGGGCAAGACATTCATGGATGCCTTTAAATTGCGCTTGTTTCATGGAGTGATCAAAAAGGTTGAAAACCCTGATGATTATACTATTCAGCAAGTATTTGATAGCAACGGAAGATCGTATTCAGAATCTGTATTTGCACGTTGGGAAGAAGAAATGCACATGATGGAGAAAGAACATAACCTTTGGGAATATTAATAACAACGAGAAATTTGAAGGCTCCATTTGGAGCCTTTTTTATTTACAGAAAAATGCAAGCAACAATTAGGGAAGGAATAAAAGAGGATTTGACTAGAGTATTGGAGTTAATAAAAGAATTAGCCTTGTTTGAAAAAGCTCCCGATCAAGTTACCAATACCGTGGCACGTATGGAGGAGGAGGGATTTGGGCTCAATCCTGTTTATGGTTTTTTTGTAGCGGAAAGAAACAATACGATCGTGGGGCTCTCACTTTACTACTATCGCTATTCCACATGGAAGGGCAAGCGATTATACCTGGAAGATATTATCGTTACTGAAAAAGAAAGAGGAACAGGGTTGGGCAAAGCACTTTTTGAACAAACCATGAGATTTGCCTTGGAGCAAAATTGCTCGGGCATGATGTGGCAAGTGCTTGAGTGGAATAAACCAGCGATTGACTTTTATAAAAAATACAATGCCAAGCTCGATGGCGAATGGATCAACGGCAACCTTGAAGCTGATGAAATGAAATCATGCCTTGAATTAAAATAACTGGACTTACAGGCTCTTGATGACGTCAAATTATTGGCTTGCGTAACATCATTTAAAAATAATTCTGAAGGAAGTTACTTAGGCCTCTTGCAGTAAGGTGTTGAAAACCACATGCCTGTCTTTAAACCGCGAGCGATGTTCTTCTACCAAAATTTTTCCTTCGTTGTCTAAATAATGAACAACCTTTTCAATAGAATCTGTGAAGTATTGAATGCTGTACGATACCGAACGTTCATCTTCGTGGGTGAGCACTCTATAAATTTTATATTCAGTAAACGCACCAGTCTGTAGCACTGCAGGCAAATAGGATTGCTTCATCCACAGAAGCCACTCTGCCTCAATTTCTTTGTCCACACCAACAGTTACATTATAAAGAAGCATCAGGGTTTGGTTACGTAATCTTGAAGGTAAGAAAATGTTTTGGTGAGCTTACCCGCTTTCGCGATAGTGCCGCGCTCAATAATACCCTCGATGTCATCAATCAGCAATGGCTTCAATATTTTATCGATGAGGTCCCGTCCAAATTCTTCCGATGCGCTTCGGGGAAGCTCGCACGGTAAATTATCTACAGCCATTACCGTAATATAATTTTCATTGGTAAATGGAGTGAGTGTACTATCGCTTACCGGGTCGTAATCATAAATGGGATCGGGGATGGAGCTTGGTTTTTTTGTACAGGGCACAGAGCCGTCCATATCGCAGGTGATGTCTGCTACAATTTTAATTTTAAACTGAGCGTCCAACATATCGTCACGAGTAAAAAGTACTGGAGCTTTAGGGTTCCAATAAGCACCGGCCAGCAGTATGTCGGCAGCTTTGGTGAACTTAGAAAAATCTGATCGATACCGTTCAGGATGTTGGTGAAACTCATCGCGATTGAAATGTCCACCTTCTTTTCGGCTGTGATAGTCGGCACTGCTGAGCTGAACATAAACGGGCTCTTGAAAATCATGAGTCAAAAAATCATGGGCATTAACTTTGCGAATGCCTGCTGTATCAAGGGTTTCCATCGATCCTTTTGCTACGCGGCCTGCTCCTGTTAAAATTATTTTAATTGGCGGAAGCTCAATTTTCCGAAGTTCCAACTTTAAATCGTTGATGTCGAAACATTCATGCGCCCTGCGAAGGGAATACTTTTTATAACGATTGCCATACACCCAAAGTCCGTTGTAAGCACCTACAATACCAGCAAAACGTCCAAATGCTACGAGCCTATTTCCTTGTGTGTCTTTGAGTGCTTCGTAATCGATCAAACGTATTTTCTTTTTCAAAACTTCTTGCAGCAGGCCACGATTGTAGGGTTGCATTTTCATGGTATGAGAAAAGAACAAGTAAGTTTTCCCTTCCATTAAATTTTTAACAGGCACTTCCTTTATGCCCATTAAAATATCGCAATCGTGTACGCTGCCTATTTCTATTCCTAACTCACTGTACTCTGTTTCGTTGTAGCAACGGATTTCACTTTGCTCGCAAATTATTTTCACATACGGAAACCGTTGTTCGATCTCCTCGGTTTGCAGCGGAGTAAACGGCACACGCTTGTCGGGCGGGGTTTTGTCTTCGCGAATCAGACCTATTTTGATTTGCTTCATAGATCAACTTTCAAACAATCCACCAAGCAATGAGCTCGACTCTTTTCTGCTGTTGCCTCCGTAAGGTGCAAGAGCCTGAATCAATTTTCGGATGGGCATAGACTGCAACCATACTTTGCCAGTGCCGCGAAGCGTGGCCAGAAAAATTCCTTCACCTCCAAAGAGCATTGACTTCAAACTTCCAGATCGTTCCACATCAAAATCAATTTGTGATTCAAAAGCAACGACACAGCCTGTGTCAACGCGCAACGTTTCATTGTTGAGCGTGCGCTCGATGACGGTGCCGCCTGCGTGGATGAACGCCTTTCCATCGCCCTGCAGCTTTTCTAAAATGAATCCTTCACCACCCACTAACCCTGCTCCAATTTTCCGATTGAAAAATATAGAAAGTTTGGTACCGTATGCGGCACACAGAAAACCATCTTTTTGTACGATAAGCTCTTGGCCCGGGCATTGCGAAAGCTCAACGGGAATCACCGTGCCAGGGTAAGGGGCAGAAAAGCCTGCCTTGGCTTTTTTGTTTCCTCGGTTGGTGAAGTGGGTCATAAACAGAGACTCGCCAGTGAGCAAGCGACTTCCTGCCGAAAGCAGTTTATCAAATAATCCTTGATTGGGATTGGAGCCATCGCCCATTTTTGTTTCAAACAAAATCCCTTCTTCCATGAAGAGCATAGCACCTGCTTCGGCAATAACTGTTTCCATGGGGTCGAGCTCTACTTCAACAATTTGAATGCTTTCACCTTTGATTTGATAATCGATGACGTGCGATGTTGGCATATTATTTTTTCTTTTTGTTTTGTTTGGGTTCTATATAATCTTGACGCTCGGTCAATTTTTTATCGCCCACATTCTCATTGAGAAACTTGTTTAGCCTCTCGATGGGCAAATTGGATCTGAGTTCGCCAAAGGTATCGATGGAAACCTCAAACCCTTTTAATTCCTGGTGAACCCGTGGCTTGACCTGTTTTTTTGATTTACTTTTTTTCTTGGCCATGTTTATTCGTTTTACGAAACTTTTACTTTGATGTTTTCCAGAGCAAAGGAAATTCTGTTTACGGCTTCTTCTTTACCAAAGATTTCGATGGTCATCATCAAATCGGGCCCCGAAGCGCCACCCGTCAAAGCTACCCGTAGGGGTTGCATTATTTTTCCTGAAGGAATGCCTGTTGAGTGGGCTACATTTTCCAACAAGGTTTTAGCAATGTCTGCACTGACTGAAGCCAATGATTTAATTTCATCGCGGAAGGCAGATAAAAACTTCACGGTGTCCTCATTCCATTTCTTGGTAATAACTTGTTCATCAAATTGTGCTGGTGCTTGAAAGAAGAACTTTCCATGTTCCCAAAAATCTTGTGGGTAGGTGACACGTTCTCTCATGGCGGCACATATTTTTTCTGCTTTTTCTAGCGGGCATGAAATGGATTCCTTTTTTAAGGAAGCCAAAAGATAATTTGATAATTCTTTGTTCGACTTAGCTCGAAGATATTGCTGGTTGTACCATTGTGCTTTCTGAATATCAAATTTGGCCCCAGTTTTTCCGACCCGCTCCATCGTAAAGGCATCGATCAGTTCTTTCATCGAAAAAATTTCTTGCTCTGTGCCTGGGTTCCATCCGAGGAAAGCAAGAAAATTGAGAAGGGCCTCCGGCAAATATCCGTTTTCGCGAAAGCCAACAGAAAATTCTTTCGTCTTTGGGTCAGTCCAGTTGATCGGAAAAATCGGGAAGCCCGCTTTGTCAGCATCGCGTTTGCTCAGCTTGCCGTTGCCATCGGCTTTAAGTAATAATGGCAAATGCGCAAACTGTGGCATCTCTTTTTCCCACCCTAAAAATTTATATAACAAAACATGTAGCGGTGCGCTTGGCAACCACTCTTCTCCACGGATCACGTGCGATATTTTCATCAGATAATCATCGACTACATTTGCTAGGTGATACGTTGGCATCCCGTCCGACTTCATTAAAACTTTGTCATCAACTTGCGATGAGTTTACACTCACTTCGCCACGGATTAAATCGACTAATTTTATTTCTTCATTGGCCGGAACCTTCAAACGGATCACATACGATTCACCGACTTCAAGCTTTTGCTTTACTTCACTTTCAGGAAGTGTGAATGAATTTTTCATCATTACACGAGTGGAGCTGCTGTATTGTTGGTCAGAAGACCCCTGTTTTTTCAGGCGTTCGCGCATGGCTTCCAGTTCTTGTTCCGTATCAAAAGCGTAATACGCATTCCCATCGGCCACCAATTTTTGAGCGTACTGTTTATAGATATGTTTTCGCTCGCTTTGCCGATAGGGTGCATGCGGCCCACCTTTACCAACGCCCTCATCAATCTCGATTCCTGCCCATGCCAGTGCATCTAAAATATATTCTTCTGCACTAGGAACATAACGATTTTGATCGGTGTCTTCGATGCGCAAGATCATGGTGCCGCCATGTTTACGCGCCAATAAATAATTATACAAAGCAGTACGGACCCCGCCAATATGCAAGGCTCCGGTAGGACTTGGTGCAAAACGAACTCTAACTTTCTTCATTGATTTGAAATGAAATCAAAGGTAAAAATTTGAACGGAACGAATTAGTTATAAGGCGAGAAGCAGTGCAGTTTATTTTTACTTTACTCCGCTCGAAGCAGACGCCCCTCTCCTTTGGAGAGGGGAAAAGGGGTGAGGTCACTTCACCGCAATACAAGAAATCTCCACATTCACATCTTTTGGGAGGCGGCTAACTTCTACCGTTTCGCGGGCTGGTGGTTGGTCTTTGAAATACGAACCATAGACCTCGTTTACTTTGGGGAAGTTGTTCATGTCTATGAGAAAGATGCTGCACTTCACCACATTTGAAAAGTCCATTCCGCCCGCTTTTAAAATCTCTGATAGGTTTTTCATCACCTGGTGCGTTTCGTCAGTGATGTTGCGGGTGATCAAATCGCCCGTGGATTTTTGGATGGCCACTTGGCCGGAAACAAAAAGCAGATTGCCCGACTTGATGGCTTGACTGTAAGGACCGATCGGCTCGGGCGCGTTGGCGGAATAAACAACTTCTTTTGACATAATCTTTTTTACTTTTGACCAAAGATCAGAAAACTTTTGCTTCAAGGCTATGGAAATTTTAGTGATAGGAACTGAATATCATTTGGCGGAATGCCAACAAAAATTTGGCGACAGCCACCACTATCAATTACTGAAGGATCTTTCGCAAGCTATAAAACAGTTGAAAAATGAAACACTGGTTTTTGATTTTATTATTGCCGATGAGCCGAAGCAAATACATATGTATCAAAAATTTAATGGCATTGCATTTTTGAATACTACAAATACTACGCTGAATACATTGTTGTCGGAAAATTTAATTCGGTCAACAGTGTTTGGCTTTTGTGGGATGCCAACCTTTTTGAATCGCGAAGTGCTGGAAGTGTCGATGATCAACGAAAATCATAAGATAAAACTGGAGGAGATTTGCCACTTACTGAATACTTCTTTTGTGGCTGTGAAAGATCAGGTGGGCTTGGTTACACCTCGTATCATTTGCATGATCATCAACGAGGCTTATTTTGCGGTGCAAGAAAACATTGCTTCGCGCAAGGACATTGACCTGGCCATGAAACTCGGAACGAATTATCCGTTTGGGCCTTTTGAATGGTGCGAGAGAATAGGGATCAAAAATGTTTATGAACTTTTAAATGCCGTTTACAAAAGCACGAACGATGAGCGTTACAAAATTTGTGATTTGTTAAAGAAGGAAGCAAAGAAGGGTTGACAAACAAAACGTTGCCACGGAGACACGGAAAAGTTTTCTCCGTCCATCCGTGGCATTTTTTTTAGGCCACCTCCATTGCCACCAAGCCTTTAGTCTTGTGCAGTTTCACATCAAATTGTTTCAGCATGAAATTGTTCATCCGGTTTTCGGCAAGGTGAGCGTGGCGGTTGTCAGGCAAGAACACGGTGAGGTCAAGCACCGCCTGCACAAACAATTCCTGTTTGCAAAATTCATTAATCCATTCTTTAAAAGTAGCCACCCATTCTGCCTTGTACTTTTCCTGATGGTCGCGGCCATCCCACACAAACTCCAATTGATTGTCGTTGTATTTAAAGCGGTACACAGCCGCCATGTTTTGATAGAAGTTAGTAAGAGGCTTTAGGTTTCGGCAGGTATAATTTTTAATTTTTGAACTGAACTCATCCAACAACCCTAACGGATTATTTCGCTGTTCAAATTCCAACTTTACTTGGTCGATGAGCAGCAGCAGCAGATTATCTTGCAGTACAAACTGAGCCTCTTCGAGGAGGTAGTTTTTGTCCAACGAAAAAAACTTTCGTACCAATTGCCAAGGGGTTGGGCAAAGGTAATTGTTTTTCGTGCGATTTGCCGTAAAATGAAATGCCATGGAGACAAAGAAAATTTTTTCTGTGCCTCCGTGGCAAAATTTACTGGAAGTCGTTACCTCACTTCTTTTCTTCCGATGTTATGCTCGTTGCTTTGCTTACGGCCATCAACTCTTGCATGGTGCGTTTCATATTATCGGCAGAGCCATCGAGGAAAATAGTGTTGCCCTTTCCATGTTCGGCAAAATGACGGATAGCCTCAGTCCACATCGAAAATAAAATGAAAGACGAATCGAGGTTGGCGGTTTGCATTTCCTTTGCGGCTTGTGACATACCTTTAGCGACTTCTTCACGGAATAATGCAACGCCTTGGCCGCGCAATTGGGCTGCGATTTTTTCTGCTTCGGCTGCAATCTTGATGGCATTTCCTTCTGCTTCTGCTGATTTGGTCTTCGTAATAAGCAATGCCTGACCTTCGTTTTCGGCTGCGGCTTTTAAATTGTTTGAGGCAACTACTTTGGCCATCGACTTCATGATCGTTTCGTCAAAGGCAATGTCGTTTAATTGTAGATCGATGAGATGATAGCCCCATCCTTCGAGCGTGTGATCGAGTTGCTGCTTTACTTCGTGCACGATTTCGGTGCGAAGCGAAAGAATTTCAGATTGCTTTTTGGTAGCTACATAACTCCGGATGGAACCTTCGATGGTACGGGTAAGGGCAATCATCAAACTTTTCTCGTCAAAAAATTTGAAGGCCACGTTTTTGATGGTTTCTTCTTCCTGGTTGAGAACGGAGAATAGCAACATCGCTTTGAAATTAACATTCGCCTGATCCATGGTGGTGGCCTGAAACTCCAACTCCACCGAGCGGTTTTGAATAGACACCCTCGAAAATATTTTTTCGATGAAGGGGATTTTAAAATTCAGGCCCGGCCGCAAGATGCGCTTGTACTTGCCAAACACCGTTACTACGGCAATATTTCCTTGCTTCACAGTGACAAAGCCCGTGAGCAACGCAAAAAAACCAATAACAATAATAGGGACTAATAGAATTTCCATTAGGGTGGGGTTTAGGTGATGAATGTAGGGTTTATTTAAGTAATCTTCATCACCTCAACAACTCCCTCGAAATCACCATCTTTTGAATCTCTGTTGTGCCTTCATAGATCTGAGTGATCTTGGCATCGCGCATGAGGCGCTCTACATGAAATTCTTTTACGTAGCCATAGCCTCCGTGAATTTGTACAGCCTCGGTTGTTACTTCTTGCGCTATCTGTGATGCAAATAATTTCGCCATCGCTGCGGCCTTCACAAAATCTTTTTTCTGGTCTTTGAGCAGGGCTGCGCGCCAAATCAGTAAGCGGGCTGCATCGATCTTCGTGGCCATGTCGGCCAACTTAAATTGTATGGCCTGATGTTCGCTCAAATGTTTGTTGAATGCTTTTCTCTCTTTCGAATATTTCAAGGCAAGTTCATACGCACCCGCTGCAATGCCCAATGCTTGTGAAGCGATGCCAATCCTTCCACCATTGAGCGTGGTCATCGCGAAGGTGAAACCAAAGCCATCATCGCCAATGCGGTTGGCCTTGGGCACTTTCACATCGGTGAACATGAGCGAGTGCGTGTCGCTGCCGCGAATGCCCATCTTGTCTTCTTTCTTGCCCACTACAAAACCAGGCATGCCACGCTCTACAATCAGCGCGTTGATGCCCTTATGTTTTTTTTCTGGATGGGTTTGTGCGATCACCATGTAAACACTGGCACTCTTGCCGTTGGTGATCCAATTTTTTGTTCCGTTCAATAAATAATAATCGCCTTTGTCCTCGGCCATAGTGCGCTGCGAAGTAGCATCGCTTCCCGCTTCTGGTTCGGATAGGCAAAATGCTCCGATGTATTCTGCTGTGGTAAGTTTTTTTAAATATTTTTCTTTCTGTTCTTCTGTGCCAAATCGTTCAAGCCCCCAGCACACCAACGAATTATTCACCGACATGCACACCGAAGCAGAGGCATCTACTTTTGAAATTTCTTCCATCGCCAGCACGTACGAGATGGTGTCCATTCCTCCGCCATTGTATTTTGGGTCGGTCATCATACCCATGAAGCCGAGCTCGCCCATTTTTTTGATTTGCTCAGTCGGAAATTTTTGTTCGTTGTCGCGTTCGATCACGCCTGGCAATAATTCGGTTTGAGCAAAATCGCGGGCAGCTTGTTGTACGGTCAATTGTTCTTCGGTGAGGTCAAAATTCATGATCAGGATTTAAGGATTTGCAGGATTCTCACAAGATTAAATACAAGTTGTAAATAAAATAAAAGGCCTGAGGGGTTAGCTCAGGCCTCAAAGTTAATCAGGATTTAAGGATTTACAGGATCAGTAAAAATGAATTAATCGCGGGCTCCCAAGTATCTCATCACATAATAAGCCAACATGGTGATGGCACCAATGGCGGCAACTACGTAGGTCATCGCGGCCCATTTCAGCGCATCTTGTGCCATGTCGTATTCGGCAGGCGTAACGATGTTCCTCTGCTTCACCCAGGCCAATGCCCTGCGGCTGGCGTCAAATTCTACAGGTAAAGTAATCACCGCAAAAAGGGCGAACACTCCGTAGCAAACGATCATGATCAAGATAGCGGTGCTCCACGGCAAAATGCTTTGGGCGAAGAAGCCACCAAACATCATGGCCATGAAAATAAAATTGAGCACGCTGGCACTAATGTTTTGTACCGGCACCATGGCCGAGCGTAGCTGCAACATGGAGTAGGCTTGTGCGTGCTGCACAGCGTGGCCACACTCGTGCGAGGCAATTGCCGTAGAGGCCGCGTTGCGCCCCAAGAAAACTTCTTGACTAAGATTTACTGTCTTGGTCGAGGGATCGTAGTGGTCGGTGAGTTGGCCTTCTACCGAAACCACTTGCACATCGCTGATGCCGTTGTCGGCCAACATGAGGCGGGCTACGTCTGCGCCCGTCAGCTCTTTGCTCAAATGTGTTTGCGAATACAACTTGAACTTGCTCTTGAGGCGTGAACTCACGATCCAGCCAATGAGCATGAAAAATAAACCGATGAATAATGCTCCAAAACTCATAGTTGTTTTTGTTTATGTTTTTTTAATTTTTTCTACAAGGCGAGTGGTGGAGTAGCCCGGCACAAAATCGATGGTCTTCACCACACCGCCATTCTTTTTCACAATATCTGAGCCAACAATATATTCTGCCGAATGGTCACTTGCCTCTGTCGAATAGTCACTTCCTTTAACGAGCACATTCGGCAACAGTTGCGAGATCAAATCTAACGGGGTATCTTCATCAAAAAAAACAACCAAGTCCACAAATTGAAGTGAAGCTATTATGCGCGCACGCGAATGCTGGTCTTGTAGTGGCCGCTCTGACCCCTTAAAACGACTCACAGAGCTGTCGGTATTCAGTCCTACTACCAATTTGTCGCCCGAGTTTCGGGCCTTCTCTAAGTAATCGACATGGCCTAAATGCAATAGGTCAAAACAGCCGTTGGTGAAGACAACTTTTTGCCCAGTCTTTTGCCACGCCTTCACCTGCATGGACGCATCGGACAGGGATTTTATTTTATCGGAAGTCATTGGCGTACAAATGTAAGAGGTACGAATTACGAATTACGATTGCAGACTAAAAATCGTACATCGTAATTCGTACCTTGAAATTGCTATGCCCAAGACTGAAAACACCCGACTCATCAAATCCATCGCCACCGAACTGGGCTTTAGTTTTTGTGGCATCGCGAAAGCTGAATTTTTGGAAGAAGAAGCTCCGCGACTGGAGCAATGGCTGAAGCGCGGCCATGCTGGAAAGATGCACTACCTCGAAGAAAATTTTGATAAAAGACTTGATCCGAGATTGCTTGTGCCAAACGCAAAATCGGTAGTCAGTTTGGTTTACAACTATTATCCAAAAAAAGATTTGGCAGCAAAAAATCAACTCAAAATTGCAAAATATGCTTACGGTGAAGACTATCATTTTGTGGTGAAAGACAAATTGAAAATGTTCATGGAACGTATTCAAGAAAATATTGGTGCAGTAAGCGGCAGAGCCTTTGTTGATTCGGCACCAGTGCATGAGCGGGCATGGGCACAGAAATCAGGACTCGGTTGGATCGGGAAAAATTCATTGTTGCTGAATAAGGGCATGGGCAGTTTTTTCTTTTTGGCCGAATTGATTCTTGATCTTGAGTTGGACTACGATGGCCCCGTGAAAGATTACTGCGGCACCTGCACAGCCTGCATGGACGCTTGCCCTACTGATGCTATCCCGCAACCGTATGTAGTGGACGGCAGCAAATGCATTTCTTATTTTACGATTGAATTGAAAGAGGGAATCCCTGATGAACAAAAGGGCAAATTTGAAAATTGGATTTTTGGTTGCGATATCTGCCAAGATGTTTGCCCGTGGAACCGGTTTTCGCAGCCACACCGCGAGCCGCGGTTTTCCCTGCATGGGGATTTAGAAAAAATGGAAACAGAAGATTGGCGAGAAATAACGGAAGAGGTGTTTCAGAAACTATTTAAAAAATCGGCAGTGAAGCGAACCAAGCTGGAGGGATTGAAGAGGAATATTCGTTTTGTGGAAAAATAGCTTCTGGCCCTTATTTCTATTGCTTTTTTATTGAGGCTTTATTTCGGTTAGCAATATGGTTACTGTTGTTTTACCAATATTTTCAACGTAATGCTTACCTCTTTTATCAGCCCATTCAGTAGTGCCTTTTACTACCTCTTCATCAAAAGGTTTTTCGTTTTCTGGATATATCCTTAACAAGCCCCCTGAAATCACATAAGATGTTTTTGGAGGATGAGTATGCGTGTTATCTTTTTCCCCCGGCCTGAGTGAATACTCAATAACCCTTACGAATTCATTTTCCAACAGAATTTTAGCGTTGTCAGGGGAAGTCAAAACAAAGTCTATGTTTATGCCGGTGGTATCAATTTTCACAGGCTTTTTATTTTTTAAAGTGTCGCTTGATGTTATCGGATAATCATCCTCCGTTAACTTTGAGGTTTGAGTACACGAAGTGGTTAAATAAATAATTGCTATAAGAAAAATTAATTTTTTCATGCTGATAATTATATTTGTGGCTCGTTTAGATTGCCCAAGATAACAAGAGCATTTAATTTCTTCTGAAAATAAAAATCCCGCGAGAGCGGGATTCTTTAAGGTGTGTAAAGCAATTTCAAGTCACTACAACAAAACAGCGATTCAAGATCGCACCGTACTGAAGCTCGTAATTGGCGTAGCACCAATTACGGAGTTCTCGCACTTCATCGGCTATCAACATTTTGATGGCCTTCCGCAGCTCTTTTTCAAAGAGACGGGCGTCAAAACTCACACGCGTGAGAATTTTTTTGACATAATTCAGCATCTTCATTTTAAAATATTTGGGTTTGATTTGCAACCGTCTGCCTGCCCTCCGTACGACTTCGGGAAGCGGGTAGCATTTCAACGATGAAAGTACAAAATCTGTTTTGTAAGAAAAAAGAAGAATTTCATTTTTGTTCCGCAACTTTGTTTTCTAACGATTGGCCTTGAAAATTATGATGAAAAGGGTATTTTTTTTCTTTGGAATGCTGTTCGGTTATGGGTTTTCCCAGGCACAAAATATCCAAATTGAACTGGGGCCAGATGAAATTGGCCTTAATCAGGCTTGGATCATTACGGTGACAGTCAATAACGACCGTTTAAAAAATTACGACAATTTTCCCGACATCGAGGGGCTGCAGAAGCGCGGCACATCCTCTTCCTCGCAAACCAATATCATCAACGGGCAGATGAGTTCTTCGCAGAGCGTCATTATGACGTATGCGCCCATGCGCCAAGGGATGGTGACGGTGCCCTCGTTCAAAATAAAAATCAATGACCAGACGTATTCGGTCAACGGGAAAAGAGTGAAAGTGGGGCCGCCTGTGCAAGTGCAACAAGTGGATCCTTTCCGCAGTTTTTTTGACCGCGACAAAAATGATTTTTTTGGCCGAAGCCAACCCACTGAATTTGTGGACATCGAAGAAGACGCTTTGCTGGCACTCACCACCAGCAAAGATGAAGTGTATGTGGGCGAAGGGTTCACCACCACGCTTTCGTTTTTGGTTGCCGACAACAACCGTGCGCCCATGCAGTTTCACGATCTGGGAAAACAACTTGCCGATATTTTAAAAAAAATAAAACCAGGCTCTTGTTGGGAAGAAAATGCCAACATCGAAAACATTGAAGGCGAGGTGATTCAGATCAACAACAAAAGATACACTCAGTATAAAATCTATCAGGCTACTTTTTTCCCACTCAATAGCCAGCCGGTAAACTTTCCGAGCATCGGGCTGGAGATGATCAAATTTAAAGTGGCCAAAAACCCTTCGTTCTTTGGACAAAACCGACAGGAGGATTTCAAAACTTTTTATACTAAGGCAAAAACGGTGAGGGTGAAAGAATTGCCTCCTCACCCGCTGCGCGATGCTGTGGCGGTGGGAAATTATAAATTAGACGAGCACATCAACCGCACTCAATTGCAAACGGGACAAAGTGTTTTGTACGATTTCAATATTTATGGTGAAGGAAATATCTCAGGCATTGCCAAACCCAATCTTGAAAAAAACAATGCCTTTGATTTTTACGAACCCAATGTGAAGCAAAGCGTCAACCGCGATGCAGGGCGAGTGAGTGGCACCAAGTCGTTCAGTTATTTTTTAATTCCCAAAGAACCGGGCACGTACAAACTGAGCGATTATTTTCAGTGGGTGTTCTTCAATCCATCAACGAAAAAATACGACACGCTTAAATCGCAACAAGTGGTAACGGTATCAGGCGAAAGCCAGCAAAACCAATCGATTGGCAGCAACGACTTAGGCTCTTTTTATGATCGCATCGATGCAACAGACAATGCCGTGAGGACATTTTCAAACAATGGTTGGATTAAATGGGCGATCAATATTTTTGCTGGGCTGATGCTTGGCGCAACAGTCTTTTTACTTTTTAAGAAAAGATGAGTTTGGGCTTCATGGGTCAAGCCGCTATCTTCATGCCCTGATGGGCAACAGCTTTGGTAAATTATTTCGGATCACCACGTTTGGCGAATCGCACGGAGCAGCCATTGGCGTCATCATTGACGGCTGTCCGGCTGGATTGGAGATTGATGAATCCTTTATTCAATCAGACCTCGACCGTAGAAAACCCGGACAATCAAAAATCACCACGCAACGAAAAGAAGACGACACCTTTAAAATACTTTCAGGAGTTTTTGAAGGTAAATCTACGGGAGCACCCATTGCCATTGTCATCGAAAACCAGGATCAGCGCAGTAAAGACTATAGTCACCTTGCTGAAAGTTTTCGGCCATCGCATGCTGATTATACCTATGAAATGAAATACGGAGTTCGCGATCATCGCGGAGGTGGAAGGAGTTCTGCACGCGAGACGGCCGCGCGCGTTGCCGCAGGCGCGGTAGCGAAATTGCTTTTGAAAAAATCAGGAATTGAAATCCACGCATTTGTTTCGCAAGTGGGCGACATCAAAGCCTTGCATTACACCACACTCGACTTGAGCAAAACGGAAGACAATATTGTGAGATGCCCGGATTCGACAGCAGCTGAAAAGATGATCACATTAATTGATGAAGTTCGTTTGCAGCGCGATACCATTGGCGGAACTGTAACGGGTGTGATAAAAAATTCTCCCGTTGGCTTGGGTGAACCTGTGTTTGACAAACTTCATGCAGCACTTGGCCATGCCATGCTCGGCATCAATGCAGTGAAAGGTTTTGAATACGGCAGCGGCTTTGAAGGAACAAAACTTCGCGGCTCCCAACACAACGATGAGTTTTATAATGACGGAGAAAAAATAAGAACGCGCACAAACCATTCCGGTGGAGTGCAGGGCGGCATCAGCAATGGTGAGGATATTTACTTCAATGTGGCCTTCAAACCGGTGGCAACGATCATGCAAGATCAACAAAGCGTTGATAAGGCGGGCAACGAAGTTACCGTGAGTGGCAAAGGCCGTCACGATCCGTGTGTGGTGCCTCGCGCAGTGCCGATTGTTGAAGCGATGGCTGCGCTGGTGATGGTGGATTTTTTATTGCTCGCGAAAACCTCAAAGTTTTAAACGTGCACAAAAGTTTCCATCAGCTATTTTTTTAGCTTGTACTCAACGCGTAAGGTCATAAAATTATTCGTAGCGGAGAATCGATCAATTGAAGTTGGCCCAACGTAGGTAGCCGAAAAGACTTCAGTAATGCCCATATAATAATCTATGCCCAAATCAAATTTTGAAAAGTGCAGAAATGTTATCCCGGTAATAATTCCAATTTCACCCCTGCCTGTTAGCAGGTCTACTTGTTCGTTATTAGGAAAGAAAAATCGGTAATTAATACCGATGTTCAATCCCAATTTTGGGTGTGGCAAGTTAAATTGAATCAACACAGGCATTTCATAAAAGTAGTGGTTTCGATTGCTGGCCACTTCATCTAACCTTGAATAAACCACCAATTGCCCAATTGACTCGCGCTTTAACCTTGTCCCTATAGTTAAACGCGATCGTAGTTCTATGACTTTGCTTATCGGTTTATTGATGCCAACACCCAAACGAAATTCAGCTGTAGGAAATTTAGATGGGGCAGACGGATTAGATTCAAATGTAGCGCGACTGATGCCCGCAAATAGATTCATTCTTATATTTTTGCCGAGATGATCGTCAGGCAAAGATTGTGTTTTGCCTTTTAAACAAAAAAACAGAAAAATTAGAGCGGTCGTAGTTCTCATTTTTTTTATGGGATTATCGACAATCAATAACCGCCCAACCATTAACACCTGTCCCCCGTGATTTGCCCTCTGCATGAAGGCTTGTGAAGGCAGATGGAGTGATCACTTGATTAAGTACAGCATCTCCGATAGGCCGATCCCAAACCAAATTAATATCTTCATGTGCTTGAAAATAGTCAGGAAGTGACCTTGTGAAAAGCGTTGGGAATCCGACATCATTTTGGCGCGTGTAAGCCATAATTGAAAATGAAACATTTCGATATTCCAATTGAGTTTTATAGGAGGCCCAAATACACCAAAAAGCGAGTCTTATCTTACCATCCACCTCAATTTTTACTCTAGGCTGACGCCAAGTTCCTTCAAAAGTGGTATAAGTAAGTAAATAGGATATTCCAAAAATTGCAACTAAGCGGTCATCACTGCACCCACTTTCATTCAAAAAATATTCGGCTCGATTGGTAGCTTGACAACTGGGTGGTGGTGGTGGTGGTGGTGGTGGATTTACGGGACCTCCTCCTCCCCCACCAGAATTACATGGATCTATAAGAATTGCCACATATGGATTTACAACAATACCACTCCTTTGTGCTTTCCTAGCTAGTTGGCATGGGGCAGGGTCTGATGGTAACATCAGATTCAATTTCTCTGATTCATTTTTTTGTATAGTATAAATGTTACCGCCTACTACCTTGTTAAGGTACTCGCTGGTTTGGTAAATCCCTGCACGATTTACTATTGATTGATATGAGCGTATTTTAATTCGTGGAGAGACAGAAGAAGCTTCAATAGTTAAAATGTCATTGTATTTTTTGGCAAAAGCCTGAATCTGACTTTCTTCGGTTATGGCAGACCATTCTTTATTGGCTGACTTTAAAATAGAACGATACGAAACGAAATTATTTACGGACTCCCATTCATCTAATTCCTTTTCAGTCATCTCAGCAATTTTGTCGATGGTCGAAAAAAACTGAGTGTGTGAACTGAAGCTTATATAATTTTCTGGGGGGGGGGAATACTTGTGTTGTAATCTTATTTATATCTTGACAACAGGCAAGTAACAAGAGTGCAATGGATGTTAATTTAGCTTTCATATTTTTTATGGTTTGGTATGTAAATGTAATTGTTTTTGATGATGATAGGATCGCCATGATTTAAAAAAATTGCCAACTCTTCCAAAATCTTTTTGTCAAGCTGTCCATCACTATCTTTTCAAATCCTTTTTTCCTATCAAACCCGAAGTACTCGCCAATTGCCTGACCTTGAACTGATATCAGCCCGTAATTGTCAATGAAATATAAATAGCATTCTTCGTCATAAATAGCATTTACATTATAATAGTAGACCTTTACAGTTACCTTATTTGAGTTTACCTCAAATTGATATTTCGCCTTTATATAACTTGAATAATAAGTTGATGATGTTCATTTCCTTTCCCCAATCCATAATACTTGAACTCTACTATTTTTTGCTTAGAACTGTCAATTATTAATTTTTGAGCGAATGAACTCTTTTTAAGATGCTCGATTGAATAAACACTTCGTTCATCAGCCGTCTCAAGAGATTTGTTAGAATTATTGCTGCGATTGCAACTAATCGCGATAAGCAGAGGCAATAATAGAAAAGGAAATCTCATGGGTTTTAATTATAAACGGAGATTGTGTAAGACCTTTTTGATACCATCTTCCCCAACGACTTCAACTCCAACCCAATCGATTTAGCAAATTCTTCAAACTCATTTTTCTTTTCTTGATCAACCGATACTAAAAGCCCTCCACTGGTTTGCGGATCGGCAAGGATTGCTTTTTGTTCATCATTGATCGCGCTGATCTTGTGACCGTAACTTTCCCAATTGCGCTGTGTGCCGCCCGGCATTGATTTTTGTTGGATGTATTCTTTTAAAAAATCAAACTTGGGAACATCATTATAATTTATTTCAGCAGAAAGATTGCTGCCTTCGCACATCTCGCATAAGTGGCCGAGCAGCCCGAAGCCAGTTACATCCGTCATCGCGTTTACGTAAGGCAGTTTTC
This sequence comes from Bacteroidota bacterium, assembly GCA_043780615.1. GTDB lineage: Bacteria > Bacteroidota > Bacteroidia > Cytophagales > Cyclobacteriaceae > ELB16-189. The sequence goes on from JAYWDN010000161.1 coordinate 33,692, forward strand.
CAAACTGCGCACCAGGTTTGTTCAACGTAAGCATCGTGTCAACGGCTTGTTGCAAATGCACATCGCTCACAATTCCTTTTTTCTGTGCGGTGGTGATGATGCCGATGCCAAGTTGTTTCGTGAGATAAAGAAGCGAGCCTTCTTTGGCCGTATCGTTTCGTTTCAAGTTTTCCTTTTTCATTTTCCCGGAAACGGCCAGGCCAAAGACTGGTTCGGGACAATCAATGCTATGGCCACCTGCGAGTGGTATGCCTGCATCGGCACAGATTTTACGGCTGCCTTCCAAAACTTCTTTCGCAACTTCAGGAGGAATTTTATTGATTGGCCAACCAAGAATCGCAATCGCCATGAACGGTTCGCCACCCATGGCATACACATCGCTGATGGCGTTCACCGAGGCAATCGCACCAAACGTAAATGGATCATCCACGATCGGCATGAAAAAATCGGTGGTGCTGATAATGCAGGTGCCATCGCCAATATCAAACACAGCCGCATCGTCTTTTGATTCATTGCCCACCAACAGCGCGGGGAATTTTTGTTTTGGCAATTCCGAATGCAAAATCGTATCTAACACGGCCGGAGAAATTTTGCAGCCGCAGCCGGCACCGTGAGAGTATTGCGTGAGTTTAATTTCTTGGTTTGTCATCGAGTGCAAAGATGAAGTTCCAGGATGCAAGTTCCAAAACAAAAGTAGGCAGAAGGCAATAGGCAGTCCCGCTTCCAATTAGATGTGGTGTCCTTGATGCCTCTGGCTCCGAGTAAGTCCAGGTAATTAAAAATACTTCAACGCTAAACTTACCACATGTCCGCCTTTCCATACAAAGCTTGCTTTCTTAAAATCGGGCGGCCCGAATGTGCCCATCGCATCATTTGAAAAACCAAAACCTTCTTTTGGGATGCCGATTAAATTTTTGTCGAGCTCACCATTGGTGTTGGCATCATGATAAGCGCTGAGTGCATATTGCCCTGCTGGAATGTTTTCAAAAATTACATGGACTTCTCCCTTGTCGGCTTTTACTTGTTTTGCTGCAAAACGCTTTTTCAAAAAATCGGTCTCGTTCGAAAACAAAGCAACGGCAATATTTCCAGTCGATTCATCAATATTTTTGATTACTACTTCCATAGTCTGAGACCAACCTGTTGCGGTCAGCATTCCCAGCACAATTGATAAGATTAACTTTTTCATATTTTTCCGCCAAAGATTAGTGTCAAACTGCTGCCTTTAAAATAAAAGTGACTCAACTGTTTTTTTGAGAAGACCAATTGTAAAAAAAGACTACTCATCCGTTTCGCAATCTGGGCTCTATAATTCTGGATTCTTAGTTTCTGGTAGTGCCTAAACTTTTCAGAATCCAGTAACCAGCATCTTAGAAAAACCCATCGATCGCAACAATTCATCCTTCTGGATTCACACTTCAGCAACTCTTTTTTTATTTCGCGCTATACAAATAGAACCTTTACTGTGTAATCGACAAATCGACAATCATGATCAAATCAATCTTTACCGTTCTTTTTGCAACGCTTTCATTTTGTCTTTCGGCTCAAACTAAAATCAAAGGCATTGTTAAAGATGCAAGTGGAGAATCCTTGCCAGGCGCGAACGTGCTGATCAAAAATTCTTATGATGGCACAAGCTCGGCATCGGACGGAACATTTGTAATTGACACCGAAGAAAAGGGAGCGCAAACCATCGTAGCTACTTTTATTGGCTACAAAGCTTTTGAGCAACCAATTGAACTCTTGGGCAAAGAAATTAATTTGACGATCACCTTGAAGGAAGAGATCAACCAATTAGATGCTGTGGTGATCTCTGCCGGCTCGTTCACTGCCGGGGATGAGAAACGCAGAACGATTTTAAAAGCCATTGACATTGCTACTACGGCAGGTGCCACGGCCGACATTGCTGGCGCACTGAACACGTTGCCCGGCACTCAAAAGGTAGGAGAGAGCGGCCGGCTTTTTGTGCGCGGTGGCACGGGTAACGAAACGCGCACGTTCATTGATGGAATGGTAGTCCTCAACGCTTACAATCCATCTGCGCCCAACACCCCTTCGCGCGGAAGATTTCTTCCCTTCATGTTCAAAGGCACAAGCTTTAGCACAGGCGGCTACTCGGCCGAATATGGACAAGCACTTTCGTCTGCCTTGGTTTTGAATTCAAAAGACAAAGCAGACGCCAATCAAACCGACATTGGTTTACTTTCTGTTGGTGGCGATGTGGCACATACTCAAGTGTGGGACAAAGCTTCGTGGACGGGCAAAGTTCAATACACCAATCTCAATCCTTACATGGGCTTAATAAAACAACGTGTCGATTGGAAGACCGCACCAGTTTCAATCGAAGGAAGCTCAGCCTATCGCCAGAAAATTGGTAAGTCAGGTATGTTGAAACTCTTTGGAAATTTCAACAGCTCGTCTTTTAGTTTGTACAACCATGATATTCTTGACCCAACGATTCGTCAACCGTTTAACCTGACTAACAACTATCGTTATGGCAACGCCACTTATCAAACGATGTTGAACGAAAAATGGAATATGCGCAGCGGGCTTTCGTACAACTTCAATCAAAATAATGTAAAGCAAGGCGGCTTGCCGATGAGCGAAACTGAAAAAGGGATTCACGCCAAATCAGTGTTCGAACATACGCTCTCTGATCAAGTAGAGCTACGGTTGGGCGGAGAAGTGATCGACAGAAATTATGCGGCATCACGCATTGACACGGTTTCCAAACAAACGCAATCTCAATCCTTTCATGAATTGATATCTTCTTTTTTTGGCGAAGCCGAAATGTATGCCGATAAACATTTTGTAGCGAAAACAGGTGGCCGCTTTGAATACAATTCGCTGAATGGTCAGGTTAGTGTCGATCCACGATTTTCAATGGCGTACAAGCCGGCCAAAAAAGGACAGGTCTCTTTGGCGTACGGATCTTTTCGGCAGTCAGCCGAAAATCAATATGTGAGAGTGAATAATCTACTAAGTCCGGAGCGCTCTGAACATTATATTTTGAGTTACCAGGTTATTTCCGAACGAAGGACTTTTCGGGTAGAAACATATTACAAAAATTATTTCAGCCTGGTCAAGTTCATAAACGGTAATCCTTACCAACTAAACAATTCCGGAAACGGCTACGCAAAGGGGATTGAGTTTTTTTGGCGTGACGGCCAAAGCATAAAAAATGTAGATTACTGGATTTCTTATTCTTATCTCGATACCAAACGCAATTATCTGAATTATCCGTACGCGGCCGTTCCAACATTTTCATCTGCACATAATTTTTCGTTTGTCTATAAACATTTTATCACACCCATTAAATCGCAAATCGGGTTTACTTACAGTTATACCAGCGGCCGGCCTTATTACAACCCCAATCTTTCAACAGAAAAATTTCAATCGCAGCAAACACCTTTTTATCAAGACCTGAGTGCTAATATCAGTTACTTACCTAAGCCGTCTTTGATTATCTATGCCTCGTGCACCAATCTGCTCGGTCGCGATAATGTTTTCGGTTATCAGTATAGCGCTCAACAGAACAGCTCGGGCGAGTATGTAAGTCAGGCGGTTCGCCAACCTGCGACACGGTTTTTATTCCTCGGCATATTCTTGACCATTTCGAAAAATAAATCAGTGAATCAATTACCTAACCTATAACAAGAGATCAAGTATTGACAATAAGAAACTAAACTTTAACCAATAACAATTATGAAAATAATCCTATTAATTTTTGCACTGGCTACACAAATAAATGTGTTGGCGAATGGTGGCAAGTACATGGAAGCGATGAATAAAAATATCGAAGCCGTGTACAAAGCCCAAACCACCGAAGAACTTCAACATGCCGTCAATGCATTTGACCGCATCGCGAATGCGGAGAAAACCAAATGGGAACCGTGGTATTATTGTGCCTTTGGTTATGTGATGATGGCCAACCTTGAAAAAGAAAACTCAAGGAAAGACAGCTACCTTGATCTTGCTTCAACTTCTGTGGAAAAGGCAAAGGCGATTAAAGAAAATGAATCCGAGATCATGGCGATGGAAGGGTTCATCCACATGATTCGTTTGACGGTTGATCCTGCTTCGCGCGGACAGAAATATTCGACCTTGGCGGCACAATCTTTTGAAAACGCATTGGCACTAAATCCCGAAAACCCACGGGCACTGATGCTCCTTGCCCAGTTGCAATTTGGCACGGCCAAATTTTCCAGATCGCCCGTTACCCAAGCTTGTGGCACGGTGACCAAGGCACTCGAAAAATTCGATAGTTATAAATCCGACAACCCGATTGCGCCACAGTGGGGCAAACAAGTGACGGAAGGCTTGAAGCAAAATTGTCAATAGTATCTAGCCATTACCGAAAGGCTTTTGTTTCATCCGTTTAGTTCCGTTCTTTGATCAGGAAGGCGAAAATAAATTCATGTGATTAAAAAGATAAACCCCACGCTTAAATTGGTTGTGCTGCTGACGATCACAGGCTTTGCTATGACCTACTTTGTGTGCCCGAACTGCGTAAAATCTTTTCGCAATTATAGTTTAATTGGAATTTTCACTTCGATAATATGGATTGCCTTGTGGCTTGGCAACGCCCACTTAGCAAATTGGGTCAGCACCTTTATATCGTGGACAGAATACCCCACGAAAAGACTTTTGTACGGACTGTTGAGCACGATCGTCTATACCTTCGGTACTATTTATGTTTTGACGAAGGCATTCAATTGGGTAGCCAATTTCAATATTGAATTCAGCAAGGAGCTGCTATACACAACAGTTGGGATCACATTTGTCATTTCTGCTTTTATGCACGGAAAGAGTTTCCTTGAAAACTGGCGCAAGGCGGCTCTTGATACGGAGACATTAAAAAAAGAAGGCGCAATAGCACGATACGAAGCATTGAAAAGTCAGGTGAACCCGCATTTTCTTTTCAATAGTTTGAATGCGCTTACCAACTTGGTGTACGAAGACCAAAGTAAGGCTGTGAAATTCATCAAACAGCTTTCGGAAGTGTACCGTTATGTATTGGACACACGCGAAAAGGAAACGGTGACCCTTCAAGATGAACTTCGATTCATAAAATCATATTTGTACTTACAAGAAATTCGTTTTGGAAATAGTTTGAAAGTAAAATTAGAGTTAGACGGTGCTACCGGCAATGTGGCACCATTGGCACTTCAGTTGTTGTTGGAGAATGCGATCAAGCACAACATTGTTTCGCAAGAAGAGCCTTTATCGGTGGAGATGGCTGTGCGCGATGGTTTTATTTGGGTAGAAAACAAATTGCAGAAAAAGACAAGCCTTGGCGAAAATTCCCCCGGCATGGGATTGAACAATATTCAAAACCGTTACAAATTTTTGAGCAATAAAGAAGTGATCATTCGCAAAGACGAAGGAAAGTTTTCTGTAGGACTTCCAATCATAGAAATGGTAGCATGAACATTCTTATTATCGAAGACGAACCGCAGGCTGCACAACGAGTTGAAAAACTCATCGGGGCAATTGTTTCGGATGCGAAAATAGTTGGCATCCTCGATTCCGTGAAAAGTTCGGTGCAGTGGTTCAATGCAAATCCTTCGCCCGATTTGGTGATTATGGATATTCAGTTAGCCGATGGAATCAGTTTTCAAATTTTTGAACAGTGCCAAGTGAAGTCCCCTGTGATTTTTACTACAGCTTACGATGAGTATGCGCTCAAAGCTTTTAAAGTAAACAGCATCGATTACATTTTAAAACCCGTAGATGCCGATGAACTGAAAGTAGCAATACAGAAATATCAATCGTTGACGTCCGTCCCAGAAAAAATGTGGGAGAGCATTGGTTATGCTGTGCAGATGCTCACGAAAAAATACAAAGAACGGTTTGTTATCAAAGTAGGCGAGCACCTCAAGTCGATCGAGGCCAATGATATTTTGTTCTTCTTCAGCCTGGAGAAAACTACGTTTGCTCAAACAGCTGATGGAAGAAAACATATACTCGATTTCACGATCGACCAATTAGATGGATTGTTGGATACTTCTAAATTCTTTCGCATCAATAGAAAATATTTGGTGAACATGAAATCCATTCAAGATATGATCAGCCACACCAATTCACGTCTCAAATTAATTTTGAAAACCAATGACGACCCTGAAGTGATCGTGGCAAGGGAACGCGTGCAGGAATTTAAGGATTGGTTGGATAGGTAATCCACATTTAAAATTCAACATTGATTAACTGAGAGGCAAAATCATGAGCATTCTTCCCATCCCACGGAAGTGAAAATTTGATCCGGTCTTTTTTCTTTTCGGTGCTGTTGTGATAAGCCTTGTCGTAATACGTTAATAAAATTTCTATCGTGGCGGCCATATCGCCTTGCGATAATTTTTCTTTGGCGGCATTGAAATGTTGGCCACCTAATTTTGTGACTACCTTGCTCATCGAGGCTAAAAATTCATCACGGTTGGCGTGGCCGTATTCGTTGACCAATCGCTGCACACGGATTTCTTTGGCTACCTCCATTTGTACAATTGGGCTGCTGCTCATCGTTGCCCAGAAATCGTTGGGCAAAAATATTTTGCCGATGGCAATGGATTCGTTTTCCGCCCAAGCGCGTTTGTTCAAATCCAGTTTTAAAATCTCTTCGAATAAATCGTTTTGAAATTGTTCAGTCGTGGGTTGGGCAGGCATTAGCAATCCACCGAACGCAGAGCCTTTGTGGTTGGCCAATTTTTCCAGATCCAAAACTTGTTCGCCTTGGGCTTGCATAGCGCGAAGGATTTCGCTTTTGCCGCTGCCCGTGAAGCCCGTGAGCAAAATAATTTTAAAAGGTTTTTTAAATGACTCCAAAACAAATTGGCGATAAGCCTTGTATCCGCCCGTCAGTGCTTTCGATTTTATTCCGGCCATGCCGATGAACTGGCAAAAATTATTGGAGCGCATGCCACCGCGCCAGCAATGAACAAGAAGTTCATTGCCGTTTCCAACTTTTACAGCTTCGTTAACAATTTCCTCCAGCCTTGGGCCAACCAAACGGAATCCGGTTTTGATTGCTTCGGCCTGGCCTTTTTGTTTATAGTCGGTGCCTACTGCAGTTCGTTCTTCATTGTTGAGCAAAGGAATGTTGATTGCTCCACGAATGTGACCGTCTTGAAACTCCAAAGGCGAGCGCACATCCACAACGGGAAGGGTATTTCGTAGCGATAAAAATTCTTGGAGCGAAATCACAAAGCAAGGTAGTGCAAAAACAAAAATGAAACGTTATTGCGAACAATGGAGGACATGATCGCAGGCTGAAGCGCAGCGGCACGAGGTGATGGTAAAACGTTATTTTTTTGGTGATCCCTTCTGCCTTAGCGCCTCATAGATTGCAATGCCCGCAGCCACCGAAACATTGAGTGAACTGATTTGTCCACGCAGAGGTATCTTGACAAGATGATCGGCCACCTTTAATATCTCTGGGGCGATGCCGTCTTCTTCAGAGCCTATCACTATTGCCAGCGGACTGTTCAACTCCATTTCATATAAGGACTTCTCCGCTTTTTCGGTGCAGGCCACAACCTGAATGCCGTTGTCTTTGAGCAAGCGAAATGTTTTGGTCATATCTTTTACACGGCACACAGGCAAATGGTTGAGCGCACCCGCGCTGGTCTTCATGGCATCGGCAGAGATCGGTGCGTTTCCTTTTTCGCCTATGATGATGGCGTCAAGCCCGGCACACTCTACCGTGCGGGCGATCGCGCCAAAGTTGCGCACATCAGTGATGCGATCGAGGATTAAAAAAAATGGTTCGCGCCCTTGCTCGTAGCAGCGATCAATAATTGCTTCGAGCGGAGCATATTGAACGATCGATAAAAGACAAATAACACCTTGATGATTCTTGGAAGAAATGCTGTTGAGCTTTTGTTGAGGAATGAAAGAGAACGGTACTTTGTGTGTTTGAGCCGTGTTGATCAGCTCGCGGATCAAATCATTGTTGAGCCCCGCTTGCACATAGATTTTTTCTATCTCGCGCCCCGCCTTGATCGCTTCCATCACGGCACGTGTGCCAAACACCATTTCTTTTTTTTCCATAGGTTAAAATCTTGCTTTGCGCCAAACGTCCACTACACTAAACCAAGTATCCATAAATCGCTTGTCGCGCAGCAACACATAATTTTCGGGGTCGTACACACTTCCGCTTTTCACGAAAGTGAACCGTGAATTGTTCAAGTTTTTGTAAGTCCATATTTCGTTGCCCGTGTTTTTGCTCACCTCATCGGGCAACCCAAAGAGGAGGTACAACATACCGCGGTCGGTTTTCCAACCTTCTTTGTACGAAGAGAAATAGATGTTGGCCAACTCCACATTGCGAAAATAATTTTTCATAAATGTTTTTGCGCGGTCTTTGTCGCCAGTGATGGTAAGCACGGTCTTGTCGAATTTTGCCTTCTCACCTTTGGCATTGGACAAATCTAAAAATTCGTCCGGTGTGGTAATGAGCACTAACGGGGGAACAAGTTCATCGACCATGGTGAACTTCGGAAAATTTTCTTTCACCACGCGGTACGAAAATCCACGGGCCGCATTGGTGTCTTCTTGAAAAAGATAAAGGCCTACTTTTTTTGGTAAAAATTTAGTCCCACTTTCTACACGAAAAATGGAATCGTGAAAAAAGAAACGTTCACTTCGTCCTTCCTTTTCAGCAAAGGGAGGAAGCGCAGGAGGGAACACGGTGTTGTAGTACGAAACGATGAGCGGCTTGCCATCGGCACTGCGTGCAACATATTCTTTGTTCTTGCTCAAATGATTTTCGGTAATCGCTCCCTCGTTTGTTTCGATCCAACCATCTACCGGATAATTGTTTTCGATCAACTTAAAGTATGTCCAGGTTTTGCTGCCGTTGGTAACGCGCGCCACCAGCAGCCACGGCTTTTCGGGCAAACCGAAAGAAAGAAAACCACGTTTTGTTTTTTCATTGTTGGAGATCACCGAGTCTTTTTCCGTTGCCGGGATGCCCTCTTGATCGACATACGAACTTCTTTTTTCCCACGTGACCGAATAATTGATAGCACTTCCTATTCGTGCCACCAACGTGTAGCGCACCATAATTTTATCTACGGTGCGCACCGGCCGCAGTTGCAGCTCTACTTCGTTTTGCGGATTGTACCAATAATTAAAATTGCTGGCCGCTATCGATTGACCGAATGTCAACCGTGAAAAAAATAATACAAAAGAAAAAATGATTAGCCGTTTCATAGTTCTCGGGTTTCTCGTCCCATTCAAACGTTAAATCTAACGAATTGACTTATTTTTGCCCCACAAAATTTTCAACATGGCCGTTTATACCACCGAGATCGCTTCTGAAACGATCACTTCCGACAACCCCATCCATCAGCGTTTGCTCAAAGCCTATGTGCTGGCGGCAGATAAGGTGCATGGCAATTTGTTGGAAGTAGGCTGTGGCGAGGGCCGTGGCATCAGTTGGCTGGCACCGCGCTCAACAAACTATTCCGCCATCGACAAGATTGTGCCCGTGGTGGAAGACCTGAAAAAAAAATACCCGCAAGGAAATTTTGTTAGTGGCAACATACCGCCCTTGCCCTACAACGACAACACATTTGATTGCGTGGTAAGCTTTCAGGTGATTGAGCACATTGCCGATGACGAGCTTTTTTTAAAGGAAATCAGCCGTGTGCTGAAACCCAATGGACTGGCACTGATCACCACACCCAACCGCCCCTTGTCGCTGTCGCGGAACCCGTGGCACGAGCGCGAGTACACTGCCGAAGAACTTACCCTGTTGGCAAAAAAATATTTCACTTCCGTGGAAATGAAAGGCATCGCAGGAAATGAAAAAGTGATGCAGTATTATGAAAGAAATAAAAAATCGGTGGGCAAGATGATGCGCTGGGATGTTTTTGATTTGCAACACAAGCTCCCCGCCTCACTGCTGCGCATCCCCTATGAAATGCTCAACCGCCTGAACCGCAACAAGCTCAACGAAGCAGCCGATGACCTCGTGGCCAGCATTCATCATAACGATTATCTGATCTCTCACGAGCCGAATAATTCTCTTGATCTTTTTTTGATGGCGAGAAAATAGATTTGATTTCTTTGATTTGATTACTTCCGCTTAAATTCTGAACCACATAGGTACATAGGTACATAGGATGTTTTCTATGTACCTATGTGGTTCAATGCTTTCTAAAAATTCCCCCTCTTGCTCCCACCCTCATTGATCTGTAGATTGTTGAGGAGCTTGGTCGAGGCGTCTTCGTATTTTTTCGCCAATTCGTTTTCGCCATTCTCATAGAGTGTGCGCTGCAAAATATTTAACAAGGCAATGTTGTTGCGCATGTCAACGGTGAACCCCGTATTTTCGGCCATCAGGTAGTTGGCCATCTCCATCGCACGGTCGCCCATTATTTTTGAAATCTCTACCGCTTTTGTTTTTTCGCCCACCGCAAAAAGAAGACTTACAGTTTCAGAAGTAGTGAAGTCGAAGCGCACACCTTGGTCGGGCATTTTGGCCAACGAGAACAAGAGCATCTCTTTGGCTTTTGCTATTTCCCCTTTGTCGATGAGTGCCTGGGCCACCGAGTTGAACGAACTGCGGTGATTGAGCACAAAGCCCTTGTAATCTTCATTATAATAAACCTTGGGGTTATCCAAACCACGGAAGCGGAATTTTTTCATCATCACTTCCATGCTCTTCTCGGTGTCCACCAAGTATTCGCGCTCGCGGGTTGCGTTGCGCACAGGCAATATGCGGTAGGCATTGCCTACTTGCACAGCATACGGCCGCAAGTCGATGTTGATCTGCGCGAGCGAAGTGTTGTTCATAAAAATAGGGCGTTCCCAATTGGTCGTGACCAAGAAATCGAGCAGTGCCAAATCTTTTTTCTCGAGGCCACCATGCAAAATCTTTATTTTCATTTCATCCACCACCAAGCTGTCCATGCCTTTGGGGATGATCCCTTTGGCAATCAGTGCTTGCTTGTCGATGGGGATGGTGAGCACACGGCTCGGCACAATGTTGCGGTCGCCATCGCTGAGTTGCGGATAATTCTTGGCGAGCAACTGGACATACTCTTTCGCATCGATGCTTTTTATTTTTAAATCGGCAAAGGGCAAGTAGTCGTTCATGCCGCCTTGCTTATATTCTTTCAGTGGAAGCGTGTATTGAAGTGGCTCTGACTCGTAAGCCTTGCGTGCACTTTGCTCGATGTACCAATCGGTGTTGAAGTAGCTGAGCACCACCACGCGCGTGTCAGAGCGGATGCCTTCCGTTTCTTGGGCATACCAAAGCGGGAACGTATCGTTGTCGCCACCGGTGAAGAGCACCCCTTGAGGGTCGCACGACTCAAGATAATTCGATGCCGAATCTACCGAGAAGAAACGGTCGCTGCGGTTGTGGTCGTCCCATCCGTCTTTGGCCATCAGCACGGGGGCACTCAGCCCGATGAGCGTGGCCAAGAGGGCAGCCACTTTTGCATTTTTAATAAATCGTCCAAAAAATTCGGCTATGCCGATTACGGAAAGGCCGATCCAAAAAACAAAGGCATAGTAGGAGCCCGCATAAATGTAGTCGCGCTCGCGCGGCTCAACAGGCGGAGAATTGAGATAGACCACAATGGCAACGCCCGTCATGACAAAGAGCAACGCCACCACCGCAAAATTTTTGACATCTTTTGTAAATTGAAAAAACATGCCGATCAACCCCAGCGCAAAGGGGATCATAAAGAAATTATTCCGGCCACGGTTTTCGGCAATTGCCGTTGGCACTTTTTTGAACCACTCCGATGGACGCAGCCAACCAGCGCCTTGGTCATCGCCTTCGCGGCCAGCAAAATTCCACATGAAGTAGCGGACGTACATCTGACCGATCTGCTGAGTGAACATGTATTTTTTGTCTTGCGAAAACGTGGGCTTCTGCCCGGGAGCAAGCCCCATAATTTTTTGGTACGTAGCGGCATGTTCTGAGTTCCAGGCGCGCGGCAGCAATGTCGATTCGCCCGGCTCGTATTCGTATTCAAACTTGCGTTCACCGATTTCATATTTGTCTTTGCCTTTCACATAAGTAGCCTCGCCATATTTTACACCAATCGGCTTGGCGGTGAAGTAAGGACCTGTTAAAAGCGGGCGGCTGCCGTATTGCTCGCGCTTGAGGTAGCGCACAAAACTCATCACATCTTTGGGTGAGTTTTCATCGATCAAGGTGTTATAATTTGAGCGGATCACCACGGTGGCATACGAACCGTAACCGATTAAAATAAAAGCGGTGGCCAATAAAAAAGTATTCCATACAGGCATCTTTTTTTTCTGCGTGAAATAAATCCCGTACACCATTGCGCCAAGGAGCAACAGTGAAAACAGCAATGCGCCAGAGCCAAAGAAAAGGCCGAGTGTGTTCACAAAAAATAATTCGAAATGCCCAGCCAGCGTAGGCAAGCCTGGCACAATAAAATCATTGATGAAAAAAACGATGGCACTGCTCAGCGCCAGCGTGGCAATGATTCCCCAAGTTGTTGTTTTAAATTTTTTGAAATAATAAATCAACCCAAGCGCAGGCAGCGTGACAAGGTTGAGCATGTGCACACCAATGGAAAGGCCGATCATGTACGCCACCAATAAAAGCCACCGGTTGGCTTTGCTTTCGTCTTCGATCACGTCCCACTTCAGTACGCCCCAAACTACAAACGCAGTGAAGAACGAAGACATGCCGTACACCTCAGCTTCTACTGCCGAGAACCAAAATGAATCAGAAAAAGTAAAGGTCAGCGAGCCAACAAGGCCAGCACCCATGAGCAACCAAATTTGGTTGGTGGTGATGTCGTTGTCTTTTTTTAAGCCCATCACCTTGCGACCGAAAAGCGTGATCGACCAAAATAAAAACAATACGGTGAAGGCACTGGCTAGCACACTCATGAAGTTGATCCAGTAGGCCACTTTGGTTACATCGCCCAGTGCGAGGAACGAAAACGCCCGCCCCATCAGCAAGAACAACGGAGCACCCGGAGGGTGTGGCACTTGCAACTTGTAGGACACGGCAATGAACTCGCCACAGTCCCAATAGCTGGCGGTTTCTTCCATCGTTAAAAAGAAGGTGAGCAGTGCGGTGGCGAAGGCAGCCCAGCCGAAGACATTGTTAGCTTTTTGGAAATTCATTGTTTTTTTAGTGTTGAATTAAAATGAATCCACCTTGACGTTGGTTTCGGTGGATGTCCACCTTCGCCAAGGCTTAGGGGGATGAAAGGGCGAAAATAAGAAAATCCTACTTCGTCCCGAAAAAATCGGGACTCGTAGGATAAATTAAGGGGATCTCTAAAAACTCCTTGTCCCCTTCTCTTCTGCCTGCCTGCACGAAGCCGTTTCGGCAAAGGCAGGGAGAAGGGTGAAGGGTTGAGGTAATAAAAAGATAGGTTTTTAGAGATGCCCT
>JAYWDN010000162.1:0-2872 GCA_043780615.1 Bacteroidota bacterium
CTTCTATCGTGGCCAGCAGGTAACGCTGCAAGGCTACCAAGGTGCGTTTAGGATTTACAGTTTGAGTTTGCAAAAAGAATTCAATGAGAAGCGCGGCAGCGTTGGCTTGGGCGCAGAAAATTTTATCACGCCATCCATTGTAGTGCGTTCGTCCAACGTGTCTCCTATCTTGAACCAACAAACTGCCAACACGTTTTACAATTTCAATTTTAAAGTGACCTTCAGCTACCGCATTGGAAAGATGACGGTGAACCAGCCGAAGAAAAGCAAGAAGTCGGTGAACAACGATGACTTGAAAGACAACGGTGGCGACCAGAATGACGGACAACAACAAGTGCAAGGCGTGCAAGGTCGGCCACAGGGCCAAGGCCAACAAATGAGTGGAGGCCCGAACCCCGCCAGCCAATGGCAAAATAAAAATGGAGTTGCGCCCCAGCAGCCCGAGGGTGAAAAAACCAACAAGTCAAAAAAGAAAACAAAACCAGCTGATCCCAAAAAAGAAAATTGAATTATCGATGCCCTTTTGACATACCACAGGTTGCTGCCTGTGGTTTTTTTATTTTGTAGGTGAAGAGCACCTGCAAATATAAACTTGTTAGTAACAAGCTTAAAAAAAAATAGACAAGAAAAATGGGTAAAAAATCCGTGCCCCCATGGCAAACTCCCCTTGTCACTCATCAATTTATCTTTCATCTTTATGCGCAAATAATGAAAGCATTCCTTCAAGAACTGGCCGAAGAGATTTTTCAAAGCCACGCAGATCTTTCCAAGGTCACCGTGGTTTTCCCCAACCGCAGGGCTGCACTTTATTTTCGCAAATATCTAAGCGAGTCGATCACCACTCCGGTTTTTTCTCCCAAGCTGCTCACGTTCGAGGATTTTGTTGCGGGCCTCTCGCCCTTGCACGTGCCCGACAAACTGGAGCTCGTCTTTCGGCTTCACCAATGCTACAGCGAAACAATGGGCATTGAAGCCGAGCCGTTCGATCAGTTTTTTATGTGGGGTGAAATGCTGCTGCGCGATTTCGATGAGGCCGATCGCTACATGGTGGAAGCGAAAGCACTCTTTGCCGACCTGAGCAACTTGAAGGAGCTCGATGCGGGGCTCGACTACCTCACGGACGAACAAAAGGAATTTTTAAAAAATTTCTGGCAAGGGTTTGAAGGTGAACTGTCGGTGAACAAAAAAAAATTCATTGAGGTATGGAAAAAGCTTTTTCCGCTCTATAAAAATTTCAAAGAGAAGCTTGATGACGAAGGGCTTGCCTACGAAGGCGGCCTGCACCGATCGGTGGCCGAAAATTTGATTGCCGGAAAAATTAAACTTCCCTATCCGACTGAAAAAAAAGAACTGTGGTTTGTCGGGTTCAACGCTTTCACCGCGGCCGAAGAAAAAATTATTTCGTTTGCCGTAGGGCAGGGCATGGCCACCGTGCGGTGGGACACCGACCAATATTATTTGAATGACGAACTTCAGGAGGCGGGCATTTTCTTTCGGGCACACCGTCATCATTCTGTATTGGGCAAAACTTTTCCGTCTGATTTCCCCGGGCACTTTCGTGAAAATAAAAATGTACACGTCACCAGTTCGGCACAGTCGATGGGTCAAGTGAAAGCACTGGCGCAACGGCTCGCCAGCGAAATGAAAAATGGAATGGTTGCTGAAGAGACGGTGATCATCTTGCCCGATGAAAAATTGCTCGTGCCAGTGCTGCACAGCATCGCGCCCATCGCAGCGAAATATAATGTGACCATGGGTTTTCCCTTGGCCAACACGCCCGTTTATAATTTGGTGGAATTGTTGGTGGAGCTACAAATTGCGGCCAAGCAAACGCACTTTAATTTTCAGCAAGTGCAGTCTGTCCTGTCGCATCCGTATGTGGTGGCGGCCGGTGCGGCTGCGGTGCATGCCAAGATGAAGGAGATTGTGCGCCACAATTGGGTGTCGGTGCCCAACGATTTTTTAACAACAGAAGTGCCGCTGCATGCGTTGATTTTTTCCAATGCCGAATCCATCATCAACTATTTGTTGAACACGTTTACCGAATTGTCAACGCTGCCTTCGCTTGATGAATTGGATCAAGAATATATTTTTAAAGGAACACAATTGCTGAACCGGCTGGAAGTGGTGAGCAAAGAAAAATTGCCAACCGAACCTAAAGCCCGTGCCAACAGATTAAAATCTTTTCTGCGATTGTTTCGGCAATACGCCCGCGGAGAAAAAATCCCTTTTGCGGGCGAGCCACTCAAGGGCCTTCAAGTGATGGGCGTGCTGGAAAGCCGCAACCTCGATTTTAAAAACGTTTTTATTTTATCGTTGAACGAAGGAATTTTTCCTTCCTCCTCCAGCCAAGGTTCGTACATTCCGTACAGCATCCGCAAAACTTACGGACTGCCTACGCCCGAGCATCAAGGGGCGATCTATGCGTACCTTTTTTATCGCGCCATCCAGCGGTCGCAAAATGTTTTTCTATTTTATAATTCCGAACCCGATGTGCTGGGCCAGGGCGAGATGAGCCGCTACTTGCAACAGCTTTTTTACGAGAGCCAATTAGAGATTAAACAGCACGTGCTTCACAACCCTGTGCAGCCACGCCAGGCCTTGCCCATCGTGGTGCACAAAAACGAAAGCGTACGGCAAGCCTTGGCGCGCCTCAACGAAGGCAACCTGCGCACGCGCGGCCTCTCGCCTTCAGCGCTGAACACCTACCTGGAGTGTAAACTAAAATTTTACTTTCAATACCTTGAGCACATCCGCGAAACTAAAAAGGTGGAAGAAGAAATCGATGCCCGTGTACTCGGAAATTTTTTGCACAAGGTGATGGAAAAATTCTACGCTCAAATCGTGGAAAAGAAAAAGACAAATTTAATAG
>JAYWDN010000163.1:0-20587 GCA_043780615.1 Bacteroidota bacterium
GCCATTTTCCATAGTCCTGCCACGAGCCCATATTTCCACTGTATCCTTCAAATCCAAATATAGATGGTGCCGCCATGATGTGCGGAACAACTTCTTCGATAGGCGGACCATTGGGCTCAAACTTGTTAGGCAGTAAATTTTCAAATTTCCAAAGGATGGATTCAAACCCATCATCAAGTTTTTGTTTGAGAGGAGTGGTCTTAATATTTAAAAGCTGATAATGAGGTTCAAGGCCCTGCGGATAAATCAATTCATACGAAGCCCGCTCATGCGAAATTCTTTCTCCTCCCCACCATGAGGATGGGATGTTAAAGAGAAATTCAAAATCCAGCTCGTACTCAAACTCAACGGTGTAAGGATATACAGCTTGCGTAAGGTCTATTCTTTTTATTCGGTCATCGCTAAAAAGGCTCACTCCATCAAAGGCGGCTTGATCGTATATCTCGCTCTTTCTTAATCGTTTGATTTGCTTGCCATCGGCATCATAGACGTAGCCGTTAATGTCTTTCACTTTCGTTAGTTTGTCGTAGCCAACGATTTTCTTTGCTGATCTATTTCCTCTTTCATTAAGGATAGTGATTACTTCGTGCACATAGTAGTTCGCACTATTTTTTGAGATAATCTTAAACCGCATGTAGTCTTCGCGCACCACCACATCTACATTTTGTTTTAAGTCTGCAGGTATAGTACTTACAGGATATTTCACACCTCCAGCATGTACATTCAATGCAAGTACGATGCCTGCCACAAGAATCAATGTCTCTCTCAAGTTATTTTTCATCATTTAATTTTCTTAAACACAAATTGCGATTGGTGCATCTGAACAACGCGTGAAAAAAACTCTCGTAAGAAGTGGTATTCCTCAGAAGTATAAATTGGCTTCGCCAAGACAATCATACAATTGAGTGTTACTTTCTTTCCTGCAATAGCAGTGTTCACTATGCACTTACCTCCTCCGTTAGGTAAACTAAAAGCACTGTTAGCCGGAGACTCATCGACAACCCAGTTATCTGGCATTTCTACAGAAATAAAATAATTAGACTCAACCGGAGCACCAAGATCTACCGGATAAAATCTCTCATCAGATTTGAAGGGGTTACTCTCAAATCTTTCAATCATAAAGGGGTTAAAATAAAAAGTATTGACATTAGAATTGCCAAAGCCCGATGAACTTATTTGCATTTTTTGAACCAAGGGCTTTGTGACGTCTTCCTTATTTTGCAATTCAAAATCACTAATCTCCAATTGATCAAATTCCTTTTTTAACTGTGCCACATAATCTTCCTGACCCGTTTTTACAAATTTTCTGCGTTCAGCGATACCATCATACCCAACATATTGAACAGTCAAGCTTCCTTTTAAAACACCATCTTCGTTCAATTGCAGATCCATGCCAATTGTCTTTTTTTGCTTTTGAGTTGGCTTTAAATCAACCCACGTAGATTCATCTTTACTGACAATTCTACCTTGGTCATTCAGGCATCTAATTGGTAAGACTCCGAAAGGCAAGAAATCATCCGTTGCATCAAGCAAATACTTTTGATCATTGACTTTAAGGAACGCCACCACATAGTTAAAGCCTGTCAATTGCGGCTGCACTTTAATTGGAATTCCATTTTCTCTAGTAGAAAGGACAATGGGTACAACATCCAATTTTGCGCTTTGCAAAGCACCTATTAAACAAAGATTTATGTCGGCTGTGTTTCCACGTTTTTGCTCATACGCATTCTTCACTCCTTTGTCAGTAAATAAGCCGAAATCTCCATTCCAAGTAAAATAATGTTTTATATAGTCAAAAATAATGTTTGCTTTTTTTAGCTGATCCGTTTCTAATTCGATTGAGGGCTTAATAATATCTTCCAATAGATTCCTCGCTTTTTTGATTTGAGCGCCAAATTTTTCGTGTTGAAGAAGTTTACTTTCTACATTTTTCCATTCTTCAGCATATCTTATTCTGGAGCCATCAAATCTTTGGAATTCTGCCATCTCAAAATAAATCGCGGAGATAAAATTTTTCGGAGTCGTCATATATCTCTCTTTCTTGAAAGCAGGTATGTTCTCCATGGCATATTTTAACTTAAGACAAGGTGCTATGTCTGCGATCCCTGTGGGGTGAAAACAATTTTTCTCAACGTCGGATTCACTCCTGCTTAATTGATGAAAACCGCGAAGCGTAATATTGTATATCCAGTTTGCTGGGATGTTACACCAATATTCGCTATGTAATTTGGGTATCTCATCTTGAAATTCCCACGTATGAAAATTATAAAGGAAGGGGGATTCTGTCAGGTATTTAACTTCAATTATTGAACCAACACTTACATCAGGCAATGCAAACTTTACGAGGCTTACATTTCGATTTGTTTTTTCCGTAAACAGGTTTTTAGCATCAAATTTCGATTCTTTGAGGGAGGAATTAACTATGTTAAAAGTTACAGCTTCAAGCGAATGCCATTTTCCCTCCTTGTCACCGTCTTTATATAATGGAACAATAAAATCGCCCTGACGATGTCCGCTTGATTTTAAAATCTTAATCTTTGTATGGTACTCAAACATGAGAGTTTGGTTGTCACTTATCCAAGCTTTTCCAAATTCATTCAATACCAAGGCATCTGTACTGGTATCAGCAACATACGACTTCATTTCTAATTCTTTATAAGTAATTTTTCCAAAAGGGAAATCTCCAGATTGCGCGTTTGCTAACAGCGCTGAGAGGGCTGTTACAAATAGGAAAATTATCCTCATTCGGTTAGGGATTATTGGCGAAGCTTAGGCAGAGCAAATGTAACGTTCGGAAATGAATTATGCTACAATAAATTTTCCTTGATGCTGCTCGCTGCCTTCTCCAATTCTTCTCTCGACAACTTCAACTTCGGGTTCGCAAAATTAATGTCGCTCATCCCGTTCATAGGCACCAGATGAAGATGGGCATGTGGCACTTCAAAACCAATCACGGCAACACCTACGCGCTTGCAAGCTGTGGATTTTTCAATCGCAGAGGCTACGCGCTTGGAAAAAAGGATCAAGGCTGAAAGTTGTGAGTCGTCCAAATCAAAAAAATAGTCCACTTCTGTTTTCGGGACTACCAACGTGTGGCCCACGGCCAACGGGTTGATGTCGAGAAAAGCGATGAAGCGCTCATCCTCTGCAACGATGTGTGCCGGGATTTCGCGACTGATAATTTTGGTAAAAATGGACGGCATTTTGAGTGAAGAGTTATGATTTTAGAATTATGAAATTACAACTGCATCAAAAGAAAACAGAAATCTTAAATCTAAAATTTTCAAATCCAAAATCCTAAGCACCAATATTCACAATCTCAAACTCCAGCTCGCCTGCCGGGGTTTTGATCAGCGCGCTGTCACCTTTTTTCTTGCCCAGCAATCCTTTGCCGATGGGCGATTGCGTTGAGATTTTCCCTGCCTTGAGGTCTGCTTCTTCTTCGCTCACCAGCATGTAGGTGACCGTAGCACCGTTCTTTTTGTTTTTGATCGTGACCTTTGAAAGTATGGACACCGATGAGGTATCGATTTTTGTTTCATCGAGTAGGCGCGCATTGCCCATCAAGTCACTGAGCTTGGCGATTTTTGCTTCGAGGTGGCCTTGTGCATCTTTGGCGGCATCGTACTCGGCATTCTCGCTCAGGTCGCCCTTGTCGCGTGCCTCTGCAATTTGCTTGGCAATATCGGAGCGGCCTTTTGTTTTCAACGTGCTTAGTTCTTTGGTCAATCGATCAAGGCCTTCCTTTGTATAATATGAAATTTTCTTGCTCATACACTTCTCGTTTTCATTTTTTTATTCAGCCATTAAAAAACAAAAACAACGGCTTCGTTTGCAGAAGCCGTTGTTTACTACACAAAGATAATTTTTTTTTAAATCACTTGCTATACTTTTAACTGCCTACCAATTCTGGAAGGGTCGTTTTTATTTGTTCCAACAGCTCGTCATCAAACTGGGCGAGGTAAAGTGTTTTGGCGTTGGTGAGCTGCTCAATGGTCAAGCCTTTTGCTCCGCGCAAATCGGCTTTGTACAAACTCGCATTTTCAAAATCGGCACCCATCAGGTAACTGTTTTTCAAATTCGATTCCATTAAATACGCATTTTTGAAATTGGTCTTGATCAAAAAGGCTCCTTCAAAATTGGCTTTGATCAAAAAAGCATCTTTAAAATTCGATCCGCTGGCGTAGGCTCCTTTCAAGTTGGCCTGATTGAGGTTTGAGTTTTCTAAGTTGGTTTGGTTGAGGCGTGTGTTTTCCAAATTCGTTTCGATGAGTGATGAGTTGGTGAGGTTGGCCGAGTTGAGGTTGGAGGCTTTTAGGTTCACATGGCTCAAATTGGTGCGGGCCAAATGGCAGTTCACTAAGTTGATCTCAAAAATTCTGTGGCGGTTCAATCGCTTGATGTTCCCCACCGTGCGGAAGGCGGCTTCTTCAGATTCCCACAAGCGAAAGTCGTCAATCTCATCTTTGTAGGTACGTATCTGCTGGCGGGTTTGTCCATTTTGGTTGAGCCAAAAAAGCAAAATACCGATCACTGCAATATCGAAGATCATGCCGTGGGCTTGCGCTAAAATCTGTCCAGCAAAACTATGGAACTCGTTGATGTAATAGCTCATGCTCAAACTGAGCACGACCACGGCCACGCACACCAGCACAATGAAACTGGTGAGCAATGGTTTCTCCACTACTTCATCAAACTTGTCCCTTAATTTTTCCTTTATGCTTTTATTTTTCATCACTGAACGGCAACGGAATCTATAAATTTTTTTTCACATACAAAACCAAAGGTAACCCCGAATGGTGAGGCAATATTATGCACAATGTACGGGTATATTACATCCGTTGGTGCGATCCATTAAATCAGCACTCGTACGGTGAGGAAATAAATGGTGAGGCCGAGCAGATCGCTGGTGGTGGTGATGAAAGGCCCCGATGCCAGCGCAGGGTTGAACCCCAATCGGTTGATGATGATGGGCGTGATGGTGCCTACAAAAGAAGAGAACATCACCACACAAAACAGCGCAAACGAAACAATGATGGAGAGCTTGTTGTTGTTGAAGAATACATAGGTAGAGCCTAGCACGATGAGGGATAGCAAAAGGCCATTGAGCAATGCTACACTAAACACTTTCACTAATCTTTTCCACAACCCTTCGTCCACAAAATTGGGGTTGACCAAACTTTGCACCACCAAGCCCGAAGATTGGATGCCTACATTGCCGCCCGTGGCTTGAATGAGTGGCACAAAAAAGGCGATGGCTGTAACTTTTGCTAATTCCTGTTCAAAAAATCCCATAAACCTTGCACTGAGCATGCCCCCAAAAATTCCGATGAGCAACCACGGCAAGCGCGCCCTCACATTTTTCCAAAGGCTATCGTCTTCTTCTACATCTTCGGTGATACCACTCATCAACTGGCGTTCTTCCTCTGCTTGCTCAGAGATCACATCCACCACATCATCGATGGTGATGCGGCCCACCAGTTGGCCTTGCATATTCACCACGGGCACCGATTCCATGTCGTATTTTCTCATGATCTCGGCCACCTCACGGTCTTCCATGTAGGTCTCTACCGCCACGGCATCATCGTCATAAATATCTTTGACTAAAGTCTTTGGGTCGGAGACAATTAGTTTCTGAAGTTTCACGCGCCCAAGCAACTTATCGTTCTCGTCCACTACCCACACGTTGTAAAACTTGGTCACGTTTTCGGCCTGCTTCCTGATCTCATCGATACACTCCACCACCGTCCAGGTAGATCGCGCACGGATCAATTCTTTTGCCATCAATCCACCCGCCACGTTGGCATCGTAGCGCAGCAAATCAATCACTTGCGATTTCAAATCAGAATCAAGACCTGCAATAATTTCTTCGCTATTTTTTATTGGGAGTTCGTTGAGGATGTCGGCCGCATCATCCGAGTCGAGTTGGTTAATGATTTCGGTGAGTTCTTCGATCGTATAAACCAACAAAAATTGTTTCCGGGCTTCCGGGTCAAGGTCGTTGATGATCTTTGCGCGCACTTGCAGCGACAGCAAGTCGAGCACATATTTGGATTCTTCACTTTTAAATTCGTAGAGCAACGAAGTAATGTCCACCGGGTTTACTTCTTCTAAGCTGGAATAAATAAAAGCACCATCGCGCGCGTTCAGTGCTTGCTGAAAACGGTCGCGAAATTCTTTGGTCAATTCAAACGCTGCGAACTCCACCGGCTTGCTCAATTTGTAAAGTGAGAGAAATAAAATCTTCTACGCTCAATTGTTCGGCTCGCAAATCCAACAGGGCAAGGGCAACAATTTGGCTGGGCAAATTTAGGGGTTTGAGTGCGTTGCGCAAGGTCTTCCTCCGGTTTTGAAAACCTTGCTTCACCACTTTTTGAAACAACGCTTCATCGCACGTCAACTGCTGCCGTTCGTTTCGCGTCAAGCGGATCACAGCCGACATCACTTTGGGTGGCGGATGAAAAACCCCGGGCGGCACTTTAAAGAGGTACTCGATCGTATAATAAGTTTGAAGCAACACGCTGAGTATGCCGTAGGTTTTGCTTCCCTCTTTTTCAGCAATGCGCTCGGCCACTTCCTTTTGCAACATGCACACCACTTGTTTCACTTGCGCCCGATGACGAAGCACACTGAAAAAAATCTGCGATGAAATATTGTAGGGAAAATTGCCGATGATGTGGATGTCGCCTGGCGTAAACTGCGCTAAATCCATTTTTAAAAAATCACCTTCCGTAATTTTTTCGGATAGCGAAGAAAAATGTTGCTTGAGGTAAGCCACCGAGTCGCGGTCGATCTCTGCCACGTGCAGATCCACTTCGGGGCGTTTCAATAAATACTGAGTGAGCACGCCCGTGCCCGGCCCAATCTCTAACACAAAATTTGTTGCTTGCGAAAGCGAGAGTGCCTCCACAATTTTTGACGCAATGTTCTGATCTTTCAAAAAATGTTGGCCCAGAAACTTTTTAGGTCTTACCATCCGTCATAATTTCAAGTTTCAATATTCCGCATTCAGTATCGAATTAACTAACTTGCGCAAATCAGATTATCGCAATGATCCCAACCTCCCCTCTCGACAAGCCGCGCATCGGCATCACCCTTGGCGACCTCAACGGCATTGGCACCGAAGTGGTGATCAAAGCCCTTGCCGACAATCGTCTTCTCAGTATTTTGACGCCCGTGGTGTATGGATCGACCCGCGCACTTTCGTTTTATCTCAAGCTGATGGAATTGGAAGGGTTCAATTACAGTCAAGTAAAAACGAAAGGACAATTTTTCGCCAAGGCGGTGAACGTGGTGAACTGTTGGGAAGATCCGATCGAGATCACACCCGGGCTGCCCTCGCGCCAAGCTGGAACGGCCGCGCTGCTTTGTTTGAAAAAAAGTGTGGAAGAATTAAAGGAAGGGTTGATCGATGCGTTGGTCACCGGCCCTATTGATAAGAACACCATACACGGTGAAGCGTTTCCTTACCACGGCCATACCGAATACCTCACCGAAGAGTTTAGCGCGGGCGAAAGCTTGATGCTGCTCACGGGCAAAGACCTGAAAGTAGGCTTGGTCACCGAGCATATTCCCGTCAAGGAAATTGCCAGCTACATCACCCGCGACCGTGTGGAGTTGAAAATCCGGTTGTTGGAACTTTCGCTCAAAAAAGATTTTAACATCAGCAAGCCAAAGATTGCCGTGCTTGGCCTGAACCCTCATGCCGGTGACGAAGGGCTGCTGGGCAATGAAGAGCATGAAATAATAAAGCCGGTGATTGCCGAACTAAAAGCAAAAGGTAAGTTGATCATGGGGCCATTTTCTGCGGATGGTTTTTTTGCTTCGGGGCAGCACACCAAATACGATGCGGTGTTGGCCATGTACCACGACCAAGGTCTCGTTCCTTTTAAAACGATCGACTTCAGTGGTGTGAACTTTACGGCCGGGCTGCCGATTGTGCGCACTTCGCCCGACCACGGCACGGCCTACAGCATTGCCGGAAAAAACCAAGCCGATGAAAATTCGATGCGGCAGGCAATCTATCTTGCTTGCGATATTATTAAAAACAGAGTAGAGGCAACCAAAGCAGTTTAACCTCGGTTAATACCGCTGACCAGGTTTCAATATCTGGTTGGCGCGAATAGTTTGTAATTTTGAAGCTAAGTAAAAGTATAGATGGACATCGTTACCCAAAAGCAACTGAACATTCTCATTCAATTGGCCGAAGCCGATAAGCACTTTGCGCAAGCTGAGCGCAACATGATCTTGAGGATTGCCAAAGACCGGAATTTTCCGGAAGCGTCTGTGGCTGAATTGATCCGCAACCCGCAGCCCATCGAAACGCTGGGCGCACTCTCCAACGATCAAAAGTTTGATTATATCTTTGCTTGCATCGATCTGATCTTTGTCGATCATAAAATTTTTGAAAGCGAACTCATTTTTGTCAAAAGTATTGCCATCAAACTTGGTTTCAAGAAAAATGTAGTGGAATACTTGATTGATCATTATGAAAAAATCCCGTTGAGCGAGTTAAAATCAGGGGTTTTGAACGGTTATCTATAATTTCCCCTCATGTTTTTGCTCGTCATCCCGTAAAAATCGGCAGACCATTACCGAAATACGGTAAAACCTAATAAATTTGCGGTCTTATTTTAGAAAAACCCTAAACGGTGAGGGATTTTAGTGTCCATATTCTCAGCCTCAGCAAAAGCATCCACCAGTACGATTTTGTATTGGCGGAAGACTTCTTCAAGAAGTATGGCCAAGAGGTGGTGACCAACGGAACGTTTGCCGCACAGGTCTCTCTCGATAAAAGAGAGTCGCTCATTGAAGTTGATTTTAAAATTGAAGGCAAAGCAAATTTAGTTTGCGATCGCAGCTTGGATGAATTTGAACATCCAATGTCGATCGTCAAAACGATTGTCTTCAAGTACGGTGACGAAGCAAAGGAAGTCAGTGATGAGATCATCGTCATCACCACCAACCAAGACAAGTTAGAACTGGGGCAGTTGATGTACGAGTTCATTACCTTGGAAGTGCCGATCAAAAAACTTCATCCCCGATTTCGGGAAGAAGCCGATGGTGAACAGGAAGGGAAATTGATTTACTCGTCTGCCACCGAAGCCAGTGTAGAAACCATAGACCCACGATGGGAGAAGTTGAAAAAGTTAAAAACAGAATAATAAATAAATAGGTTATGCCAAATCCAAAACGAAAAACCTCTAAAACCCGCAGGGATAAAAGAAGGACCCACTACAAGGCCGTTGCGAACGCCTCTGCGGTTTGCCCCACTACGGGTGAACACCACCTGCCCCACCGCGCCTTTTGGCACGAAGGCAAATTGTATTTCAAAGGAAACGTGGTCATGGAAAAAGAAGTACTGGCATAATCCGCCATGACCCACTTTTTTGTCATCCAGCATTTAATGCCCTACAATTCTTGTGTAGCGAAGCTGCCCTTGAATTAATATATTTGTCATGCCCGGTTGAGTTTATCGATCGGGCATTTTGTTTTAAGAACTGATGTTACACAAAACTAATAAGTGGCGTCATTGCGAGCACCAGCAGGAAGTGGGAAGGGCGAAGCGATCCTCGAAATGGAGATTGCCTCGCACCAGAGCTCGAATCCACGCAGATGCTCATGCCAAAGGCATCCCTTTGGACAAAGACGTTTATTATTTTGAGTAAGTCCACTTAATAAAAAAGATAAATGAATAAAATCAGGGCAGCCATCACAGGAGTAGGCGGATACGTACCCGACTATGTACTTTCCAACAAGGAGTTGGAAACCATGGTGGACACCACCGATGAATGGATCACCTCTCGCACGGGCATTAAAGAACGTAGAATATTGAAAGGCGAAAACATGGGCGTGTCGGTGATGGGCACCGCAGCAGTAAAAGACATGCTGGCCAAAACCAAGACCGACCCTAAAGAAATAGATTGCATCATCTTTGCCACCATCACCCCCGACCTTACTTTTCCGGCTACGGCCAATTTGGTAGCCACAGCCGTTGGTGCCGTCAATGCTTTCAGTTATGATTTGGGTGCAGCCTGCTCAGGGTTTATTTATGGCCTGAGCACGGGCGCCAGTTTCATCCAGTCGGGCATGTACAAAAAAGTAATCGTGATTGGTGGCGATAAAATGTCGGCCATACTCGATTATACTGACCGCACCACGTGCATTATTTTTGGCGATGGCGCAGGGTGCGTATTGTTGGAACCCACTACCGAAGAGGTTGGCGTCATGGATAGCCTCTTGCGAAGTGACGGCTCTGGCGAAGCGTATCTACACATGAAAGCGGGCGGCAGCCGCCTACGGCCTTCGCACGAAACGGTGGACAAACGCTTGCATTATGTTTACCAAGAAGGCGCGGCTGTTTTCAAATTTGCCGTGACCAACATGGCCGATGTGGCCGCACAAGTGGCCGAGCGAAATAATCTCAATGCAGAAACGATCACTTGGCTAGTGCCACACCAAGCCAACAAGCGGATCATCAACGCCACCGCCAGCCGTGTGGGCATCGATGAAAATAAAGTGATGATGAACATCGAAAAATATGGCAACACCACAGGCGGAACTATCCCGCTTTTGCTTTGGGATTATGAAAAGAAATTAAAGAAAGGCGACAACCTGATCATCGCGGCATTTGGTGGTGGCTTTACCTGGGGAGCGATCTACGTGAAGTGGGCGTATGATGGAAGTGTGACTTAGGACTTGGGACTTGGGACTTAGGACTTGGGACTTGGGACTTTTGAATTATCGAATATTAAATTTTGAACTAAATCATGGCAACGGTATCTGATCTTAGTAAAGGGAATTACATTCGTTACAATGGCGAAGTGGTACAAGTGGAGGAGCTGCAACATCGCACCCCCGGCAACTTGCGTGCGTTTTATCAAGTGAAAATGCGCAACGTGCGCAATGGCAAAGTAGTAGAGAACCGTTTTCGTCCGGGCGATGCCGTTGACCAGCTTCGCATAGAAACAAAAGAATACCAATACCTTTACCAAGATGGCGACAGCCTCGTGTGCATGGACAACCAAACTTTTGAACAAGTCTATCTCGATAAAGTTTTGTTAGGTGAATCGGTTAACTATATTAAAGAAGGCGTGACCTTGTTGATCGCCTTTGAAAACGGTACGCAACCAATCACTGCCGAAGCACCCGCTCACGTTGTCGTTGTTGTTACTTACACCGAGCCGGGCATGCAAGGCGACACTGCCACACGCACCTTGAAAGCAGCCACCATCGACACGGGCGCTGAAATCCGTGTGCCGTTGTTCGTCAACACGGGAGACAACATCAAGATCAAGACCGCCAGTGGCGAATATGTAGAACGCGTAAAATAATCTTATGGCAACAAAAAAAACAGGCGGAGCAAAAAGCAACTCGAAGAAATCTTCCCGCCCCTCTTCTGAACCTCAAAACCAAAACGAAATGAAAACCACTGAAATCAGGGACCTCATCGACTTTATTGCGCAATCCGGTTTGAACGAAGTGGACATTCAGACCACAGAATTAAAGCTGCGCGTAAAGCGCGAGCCCGATCAAAAAGTAATGAAGTCAGCAGTGCCAATGATGGCTGCCCCGGTTGCCGCACAAGCCCCGGTTGCTGCTGCGCCACAAGTAGAGAAGCCTGCGCCCGTTGGAAAGAAAACGCTGGAGGTGAAATCGCCAATGATCGGCACGTTCTTTCGCTCGGCCAACCCTGACTCCCCTCCTTTTGTTTCCGTGGGCGACAAGATCACCAAAGGCCAAGTGGTGTGCATCATCGAAGCAATGAAATTGTTCAACGAAATCGAATCAGAAATTTCGGGCACGATCGTGAAAGCGATGGTCGAAAATTCTTCACCTGTAGAATACGATCAAGTGCTGTTTGTAGTGGAACCCGATTAAATACAATTTAAGATTTGAGATTTAAGATTTCCGGACACCACTTTTAAATCTTAATTCTGAAATCTAACATCTAACATCAAATTCTCATGTTTAAAAAAATATTGATTGCCAACCGAGGAGAGATTGCCTTGCGCATCATTCGCACCTGCAAAGAGATGGACATCAAAACGGTTGCTGTTTACTCCACGGCTGATCGTGAAAGCCTTCATGTAAGGTTTGCGGATGAAGCTGTTTGCATTGGCGATGCGCCCAGCAAAGATTCGTACCTCAACATTCCACGCATTATTTCGGCAGCCGAGATCACCAATGCCGATGCGATCCATCCGGGCTATGGATTTTTATCGGAGCGCGCAGAGTTCTCGGCTGTGTGCCATGAGTATGGAATAAAATTTATCGGGCCAACGCCCGCCATGATCAACGCGATGGGCGACAAGGCCACCGCCAAAGACACCATGAAGAAGGCGGGCGTGCCCACGATCCCTGGCTCTGATGGATTGCTTTCTTCCATTGAAGAGGGGATTGAAATCGCCAAAAAAATAAAATATCCAGTAATCGTTAAAGCAACAGCTGGAGGTGGTGGAAAAGGGATGCGCATCATCAACGAGGAAAGCGAATTTAAAAAAGCTTGGGACGATGCCAAGCGCGAAGCCCGTGCATCCTTTGGCAATGACGGCCTCTACCTCGAAAAATTTGTGGAGGAACCCCGTCACATTGAGATTCAAGTGGTAGGCGATCAATACGGAAAAGTTTGTCACCTCTCTGAGCGCGATTGTTCTATTCAACGAAGACATCAAAAATTAGTGGAAGAAACCCCCTCTCCTGTCGTTAGCCAAGAACTACGCGAGCGCATGGGTGAAGCGGCCATCAAAGGTGCGAAGGCTATTAACTACGAAGGTGCTGGTACGATTGAGTTTCTGGTAGATAAGCATGGCGATTTTTATTTCATGGAAATGAACACGCGTATCCAGGTGGAGCATCCGATCACCGAAGAAGTAACGAACTACGATCTGATCAAAGAACAAATTAAAGTAGCTGCTGGTGTTCCCATCTCGGGCAACAATTATTTTCCAACGCTCTATGCCATGGAGTGCCGCATCAATGCCGAAGACCCGGCCAATGGCTTTCGACCCTCGCCTGGAAAAATTATCAACTTGCACCAGCCGGGTGGCCACGGCATCCGGGTGGACAGCCACGTGTATGCGGGCTACACCATTCCCCCGAATTATGATTCGATGATCGGTAAGATTATCGCTACGGGGCAATCGCGTGACGAAGTGATCACGCGGATGAAACGTGCATTGAGTGAGTTTATCATTGAAGGCGTGAAGACCACGATCCCGTTCCATTTGAAATTGATGGACAATGCGGTGTTCCGTTCTGGAAAATTCACTACGAAGTTTTTGGAAACCTCTTTTGATTTTTCACAGTTGAAATAAATCCAGCAATAAATAAATTAAGGGGATCTCTAAAAACCCAAACGTCATTGCGAGCGATAGCGAAGCAATCTCTAAATCGGAGCCAAAATAGGATTGCTTCGGTCGTTCCTCCCTCGCAATGACGTTATTTTTAGGTTTTTAAAGATGCCCTTAAGTAATAAATAAAGGTGCCCTACATCTCAAAGATGTAGGGCACCTTTACCTCAACCAATTTATAGTTTTTAGTGCCGTCAGGTCTTATGCCAGACGCATTCCAATTCATTAAAGTCAGAACTGACCGCACAGTAATAGCGTTGAGATTTTACTTTGTCATACCTGCTGTTCGACTTACCTCCTCTTATCAGCAGGGCCTTTCTCACTCATGCTATATACCTTCTTTGAAGTAGAAATAATAAAATCGAGCGACCTTCTTCCCGCTCCTTCAAATAAAAGAAAAAGACAGGTGAGTATTTGCGCATAGTCCGAGCGTATTTCATGCAACACGGCCCAAAAGCCAATCGTGGGCGGAGCCGGTGGCAGCGGCAACGGACTCGTGCCGAAATATAACGCGACCTTGGTGCTCAGCACGGCAACAATCATCTGAATAATAAAATAGAAAGCAGTTACTCTTGTCAGCAGCCCGAAAATGAGCAGCAACCCACCGATAATTTCAGCGGATGCTACAAAATGTGCAGTGGTTTCAGGGAAAGGGAAACCCAATTTTGTAAATCTCCCTACTCCTTGATTTGCGTAAACAAATTTCAAAATGCCTTCCCAAAAAAAGACACCTCCTGCCAGTAAGCGAATGATTAAAATGGTCGATTGTCCTGTTACAGGTGGATCGACAAACCAATTGATAATTTTTTTCATTGTTTTTTGTTTTAATGGCCCAAACATCCATACTGCAAAGCTGTTGTTAAAATTATTTACATCATCGATGGCATTTTCTTGATTAAGCACCCGTTTAATCAAGAATTGCAGATGCTTCGTGTAATAAGTTTTCAAACCAACAGCGGTGGGCTTACCTTTCTGAAAATATCCCCTTTTGAAAAACAGAGCCTTTCTATACCATTCCTTTTTTTGGGCAAGCATCTATTTGTTATGGGTCGCTGTTTTTCGCAGTTACTCCATTGCGCTTACCAAAACCATAACTGTCGAGTTTTGTTATTTGCTTTTCATCACCGTGGATTATTATGCCATCAATAATTTCATTGTTCCACAGTTTTTACTGAAAAGAAAATATGCGCTCTTCGTTTCTTCAACAATATTGATCATCGCCCTTTCGGCATGGCTCAGGGCGTTGGTGGCTATGCAACTAAGCCTTCATTTCTTCAAGCCTTCCTTCTTTATTGGCTTCGACACCTTATACATCAATTCCGTGGTCAACATCTCGATCTGGGTGTTGATCATTACCATAGGAAAGATGCTGATCGACAGAATCCAAACAGAACAGCTCGTGGAGTCGTTGGAGAAAGAAAGGGTAAAAAACGAATTGGATTATTTAAAAGCGCAAATCAATCCGCACTCACTCTTCAATTCACTCAACACGATTTACGGGCACATTGATAAAAGCAATCAGGTAGCCCGAAACATACTCTTGCAGTTTTCCGAATTGCTGAGGTATCAACTGTATGATTGTGCCGAAGAAAAAATAAGTTTGGAGCGGGAAATGGGATATATAAAAAATTACGTTGCCTTTCATCGCTTGCGCAAAGATGAGAACCTGGAAGTAACCTTTCAAACCGACCATATTGAAACAGGGCTGACCATAGCCCCGCTCCTGTTAGTAGTGCTTATTGAAAACGCATTCAAATTCGTGAGTAGTTTTGCTGACAAGGAGAACAAAATAATTATCCACATCTACACGAAAGGTTCTATTTTGTATAGTTCATTTGTCAATACGAAGGAGGCGCAGCATGCCGGTGCCAACAAAAATGCAAATGGCATTGGCATTGCCAACCTGAAGCGGAGATTAGAGCTACTCTATCCCAACAAATATAAACTCACCACGCAGGATGAAAATACGAAGTACGAAACTAGCTTAACGATCGACCTGTCATGCCACTGAAATGTATCATTATCGATGACGAACCTATTGCACGGAAAGTGTTGCAGGAGTTCATCGAAGACATTGACTATTTAGAGTTGGTCGGGCAAGCAGAAAACCCGTTGAAGGCCATGGCACTGTTAAATGATAATGTTATTGACATTATTTTTTTAGACATTAACATGCCAAAAATAAATGGCATCGATTTCCTTAAAAGCGCAAAGACAAATGCCGTTGTAATTATGACAACGGCTTATGCAGCCTATGCTGTGGAGGCCTACGGATTGGATGTGTTGGATTACCTGGTGAAGCCCATCGCCTTTGACCGCTTTTTAAAAGCCTGTAACAAAGCAAAGGACATCATCGAGTTAAAAAATAGTACGCCAGCCCAGCAGGATAAAGTCAACGATCATTTTTTTATTAAATGCGATAATCAAATCGAAAAGGTTTTTTACCATGATTTAATGTATGCCGAGGCCATGTTGAATTACGTCATGCTTCATACCCACCAAAAAAAGATGATGGTGTATGTCACCATCAAAAGCCTTGAGGCACAATTGCCTTCACACCTCTTCATTAAAGTACACAAATCCTTTATTGTGAATAAAAGCAAAATAAAAAGTATTGAAGGCAACACGTTGCACATTGGCAGTGATCAAATTACCATCAGTCAGAATTTGCGGGAAAAAGTGCTGAATGAAATAGTGAAAGACAAAATGATCAAGCGTTAATACCAAATGCATGCCACAACATTATGTTGTACAAGAACATAGAAATCGAAGGCAGGAGAATTTATTTTTATGAAATAAGCCCTTTACCTCAACCAATTTATAGTGATCGGCTTAGTCCCTCTTTTCTTCAATGCCTGATTGACTTTAGGGAGATGAACACTTTCCAAATTGTTCCAAATTTTTTCCGTTCGTTTAATGGTAGCGTCCAATTCTTTAACTGCCTCACGAGCTTGAGAAGTTACAGGCATATCTGATTCTTGCAGAAGTCCCAATACGCTACCACTTGCACTTGATATATAACTCCATGAATCAGTTTTTGTTCCTCCAGAAGATCCTTTAATTGAGTTGAGTTTTTCTTGAAATTCTTTCAATTCCTTTTGTACAGATTTGTTTCCAGTTAATTTATTTATCTGATCTTCAAAATCTTTAATAACCTTCAAATAAAAAATTGCAGATTCCCTTCCTTCGTAACATAAAAACGAAAGATCGAATTGCTCTTGCAGTTGTGCCGTGGTGGATTGAACACGAGGATCCATTCTTACTATAAACTTTTGCTCCAGTATTTGTCCATCTACTTTTAACTGAGCCGTGTATTCGCCCGGCATCACCCACGGTGAGGTCGGATCAGGTGCGGTGTTTTGATAGACGGCCGACATTGGGAAAGAAACATCAACATCAAGCGGAGCGTAACGCATGTCCCACAAGAAACGATGATGACCAACTTCATTGGATAAAATCTGTTGCGGTCTGATCCAATACAACGGGATATTCAATTCGAGAATTTTATAAGGCTTATCGATAGATGAATATTTGCGCACTACTTCATTCTTGTTGTTTACGATTTCAAGTGTCACATCCTTTGCCTCTGCTTTCAAATAGTAATCAACCATCGCGCCATCAGGTGGATTTTGGCCCCCAGGTTCTTCTTGAGGTAAAGGAGTGTCGGTGTTCATGCTCCATCGAATACGATAAGGAGATTGTGGTTTGTACAAAATAGTTTGAGAAATGATTTCTTTTTTAATTTGCCGAAGAGGAGTTATATTATCCAAAATCCAGAATGAGCGGCCGTGCGTGCCAACCACCAAATCATCATCTTTAATCACTAAATCACGAATGGAAGTCGCAGGCATATTCAATTTCAAACTTTGCCAATGATCACCATCGTCAAACGAAACATTTACAAACCGTTCTGATCCGGCAAAGAGTAACCCTTTGGTTTGCGGATCTTCTTTGACACAATTGATCGGATCGTTAGTAAGTCCGTTGACGATTTCCTTCCATGTTTTTCCACCGTCTGATGTTTTATAAATGTGCGGTTTCTGATCGTCAAGCCTGATTCTGTTCACCGCGGCATACGCCACATCTTTATCAAAGTGACTTGCTTCCATAATCGAAACTTTGCTCCATGAAGTAATCTCAGGAGGGGTAACATTCGTCCATGTTTTTCCACCATCGTGCGTCACGTGAATCAATCCATCATCGGTGCCGGCCCACATCAAATTAATATCGAGTGGTGAAGGTGCCAGTGTATAAACTACTCCCCTTCTCGGCATGGACTTCATTTTATCATCTTTATAAACTCCGATACTCTCGGGTACATCCCAGCTTTCGCGCGAAAGATCAGGACTGATCACCTCCCACAACTGTCCGCCATTTTGTGTTTTAAAAATTACGTTGCCGGCATAGTATAATGTCTTTGGATCAATGGGTGAAAATAAAACCGGAGCTGTGCGAATGAACCTGTACTTGCCACTTCGAATTGCTTCCGGTGCGATGTTTTGAATTTGCCCGGTGCGCTTATCGTATTTAGTGATCTTGCCTCCATAAATAATATTCGGGTCGAGCGGATCGGCAGCAACATAACCGTACTCTTCAGCGCCAACCGGATGCCAATCGTGAAATGTAATTTGTCCATCATTGCTTCGCGAAGCAATTCCAACGGAGCCGTTTTCTTGTTGACCACCATAAACATTATAAGGAAAAGCATTGTCGGTGCTGACATGATAAAACTGTGCCGTGGGTTGGTTGTACCACGAACTAAAAGTTTTTCCTCCATTGACGGTGATGATCGCACCTTGATCCACTGCAAACAACATGATGTCGGGATTATTGGGATTGATCCAGATGCGATGATAATCATCTCCACCCGGAGCGCCACGAATTCCTGTCCACGATTTCCCTCCGTCTTCCGATTTCCACGTGACCACATTCGCACTAAAAACAATGTCAGGATTTTGTGGATGCACTTTTACTTCGCCAAAATCAGACCCGCGGCTCCAATGTCGCGTATCCGCAGAGACGCGCGACCAGCTTTCTCCAGCATCATCCGAACGATAGATACCACCATTGTCGCCCGCATCAACGGTGGCATACATGCGGTTGGAGTTACTTGGAGCGATACAAAATCCGATGCGCCCGAGTCCCTGATCAACAGTGGGTAATCCCTTCGTAAGTTTTTTCCAAGTCGAACCTCCATCCACCGATTTATACAGACCACTTTCAGTCCCTTGCCACTGACCATTCTCCCACGGGCCTTGTCGCGCTGCCCATAAGTCAGCATAAACAATGTTTGGATTATTCGGATCAATGGTGACTTGAACGGCTCCTGTGTTTTCATCTTTATAAAGAACTTTCTCCCAGGTGACGCCTCCATCTTTGCTCCTGTAAACTCCACGCTCAGTGTTCGGCCCATAAGGATGGCCAAGCACAGCAACAAAAATTTTATTTTCATCTTTTGGATCAATCGCTAATCCCCCAATTTGCTGACCCTCTTTCAAGCCCATATTCTTCCATGTTTTTCCTGCATCGGTTGATTTGTAAACTCCATCGCCCACCGAAAGATCGGGCCGCTGCACACCTTCGCCACTGCCTACATATATTACGTTCGGATTAGAAAGAGCAACCGCGATGTCGCCAATAGAGCCGGTCGGTTGATCATCAAAAATCGGGTCCCATGTTCTTCCATAATCGGTAGTCTTCCAGACACCACCGTTGTTGGTAGCCATATAAAAAACATTGGGCTGTTGTGGCACACCTACCGCACCAATGGTTCTTCCTGCGCGATGCGGCCCGATCATGCGCCACTTTATGCCATTGAAAAGTGTTGGATCATATTGAGCCCCACAAAGTGTTGAACTTATGAACAAACAAAAAGCGATCAAGTTTTTCATGGTGATATGATTAGTCTCAGTAAGATAGAAATTAATTATTGAGATCGGTAGCGATTTTACGTTGAGATTCTGGCTATGAAATTTTGCGCATAGGAATAAACACATAGAAGCCTTTGTGAAAACCGATATGCCTATGTGGTTCAACTCAACTTGATTTCTTATTTTAGCAACTTCTATTTTTCTACTTAATGAAAACCATCAGCGACATCAACTTCAAAAAAAAACGGGCACTCATCCGGGTGGACTTCAACGTGCCATTGGATAAAAATTTTGATGTAACCGATGACAACCGGATTCGGGCAACGATCCCAACCCTAAAAAAAATACTCAGCGATGGAGGAAGCTGCGTGCTGATGTCGCACCTCGGTAGGCCCAAGGAAGGGCCAGAAGAAAAATATTCGCTGAAACATGCCGTGGGCACGGCTTCAAAACTTCTTGGTGTCAACGTGAAGTTTACAGGCGATTGCATTGGCGAAGAAGCATTTCATATTTCAAAATCGCTCAGGCCGGGCGAAGTATTGTTGTTGGAAAATCTTCGATTCTACAAAGAAGAAGAAAAAGGGGATGTCGCTTTCGCGGAAAAACTTTCGAAGCATGGGGACACTTTTGTGAATGATGCCTTTGGCACTGCTCATCGTGCACACGCCAGCACTACCATGGTGGCACAGTTCTTTAAGGAAAAATGCGCGGGCTATGTGATGGCGGCTGAATTGGCGAACGCCAAAAAAGTTTTCGAGAATGCTGTCAGCCCCTTCACGGCCATCATGGGCGGTGCAAAAATATCAGACAAGATTTTGATCATTGAAAAACTGCTCGACAAAGTTGATCACCTCATTATCGGAGGCGGAATGTCGTACACTTTTTTCAAAGCATTGGGTGGCCACATTGGCAAGTCGCTGGTGGAAGAAGATAAACTTGACCTTGCCAAAGAATTGATTCAAAAAGCAAAAAACAAAGGCGTGGAACTGCACTTGCCCATTGACTCGATCATCGCTGACAAGTTTGATGCCAATGCCAACACTGAAATTTCGAATAACAATTCGATCAAAGCGGATTGGATGGGCTTGGACATTGGCCCGCAAGCGAGTTCTGTTTTTTCAAACGTGATTGAAAACTCAAAAACTATTTTGTGGAATGGGCCGATGGGTGTTTTTGAAATGGAGAAATTTGAGAACGGAACAAAAGCAATTGCCGAGGCCGTAGTGCGCGCCACAGCAAATGGTGCGTTCTCATTAATTGGTGGTGGCGACTCAGCGGCAGCCGTGGCCAAGTTTGGCTTCGAAGAAAAAGTAAGTTATGTTTCTACGGGCGGTGGTGCACTGCTGGAATATTTTGAAGGGAAGG
>JAYWDN010000164.1:0-8295 GCA_043780615.1 Bacteroidota bacterium
TCCTTGTCTCAATTTTTAATTCATGCTCGTCTGGCAAGGCGGCTTTAAAGCATGGCGACTATTACGATGCCGTGCTGGAGTCGGTGAAACGTTTGCAAGAAAGCCCGCACCACAAGAAGGCCATCGCGGTGCTCACGCAAAGCTACCCGTTGGCGATCGATTACATTGAAACTTCACTTCAAAATGGAATCAAATCAGACGATCCACGAAAGTGGCGCAATGCTGTAGAGGGCTACAACAAAATAAATTTCATCAACGACCAGATCAAAACTTCGCTTGGCGCGATGAAGGTGATCACCAACCCGCAAACCCGCTTCAAAGAATTGGCCGATGCCAAAGTCAAGGCAGCCGAAGAAGCCTACAACGAAGGCATCAACGAGATGATGAAGAGCAACCGCGAAGACACCAAGCAAGCGTACTATGATTTTCGGGATGCCAACAATTATCAACCGGGCTATAAAGAATCCATTGAGATGATGACGCAAGCGGAGTTTGTGGCCACGCTGCGGGTAGCGTTTGAAGAAATCAACAATTCCTCGTTGGATTACGGATCGTTTCAACCGCTCGTCAGTTCGTTGCAGCGTTTGTTCCTTTCGTTCAAGCCCATTGCCCAAAAAGATACCGTGCCACCACAACAATATTTGCGCATCAGTTTCAACGGCTATCAGCCCGGCCAGCCATACACTTCCACCAGCTCAGAAAATGTTTCGCGCGAGATCAAAGTAGGCGAAAAAAAAACAGCCGATGGAAAAACGCAAGACGTGATGCAGACCATAACGGCCAAAGTCACGTACTACCGCAAAAGTGTTTCGTCTGTTGGCAGGGCCAACGTCTCCATCACCGATGCGAAGAGCAATTCGACATTACAGAATTTTAATGTTGATGGCCGCGGCAACTGGGATTATACTTGGGCCAACTACTCGGGCGACTCGCGCGCGCTGGGCATCAACGCTTCAAGCCTTGTAAAAAAGAGCGAAGCGTGGCCCAATGACCAAGACCTTTACAACGAGGCCATGAACAACTTGAAAAGCAACCTTAGCCAGCAGTTAAAATCGTATTACAGCCAATTCTAAACAGGTTTGTTTGCTGCCTGACAATTTTTCGACATCCGAATGGTATGATTGTGCGTACTTGACACAAGTCTTGTGGGTTTGTTTGCGCGTAGCAGAGCCCGTAAAATAAATTCTTTCAAGCAATGGGTTGAAATTGCTCCCTCATTCTTATTTTTACAGGATGGCT
Organism: Bacteroidota bacterium; assembly: GCA_043780615.1. Classification (GTDB taxonomy): domain Bacteria; phylum Bacteroidota; class Bacteroidia; order Cytophagales; family Cyclobacteriaceae; genus ELB16-189. Next base: position 1,240 of record JAYWDN010000164.1, read on the forward strand.
GAATTCGTGAACAGTGCAATGATTAAGACCAGACATCACCTATAAATAATTTGACGAATGGATAATACAATGCTCATCCAATTGACCAACCAAAAAGCCGTGGGACTTTTGCACGAGTTGGAAGAACTGCACTTGATAAAAGTTTTGCGGGAAAACATTACCCCCGCCAAAGCCAAGTTTTCTGAAAAATACAAAGGCATCATCAGCAAAGAACAAGGGGAGAGCTTGAACGAGCACATCAGACAAATGCGCAGCGAATGGAGCAATATCTGATCGATACCATGCTATCATTGCAGCCACCGCCCTGGCTCACGGCTATGCGCTCATCACCAACAACGAAAAGGACTTTGCAAATATCAAAGGCCTGAAAATTATCAACCCGCACAAGTATTAAACTTTGCCAGACTGCTTTTATTTTTTCGGGTTATTTAGTCCGCCTGACCAAAGTTATTGTTTGTTGCTGACCAACAATTCTTAAATCTCTGATTAAAATTATTTTTATAGTCAATATTGATTGGTTTGTTTGCTGCCCGACAATTCTTCGACATCCGAATAGTATGATTCTGCGTACATGGTAGCAGATTAAAATAAAATGAAAAAAATTACACTCATCACTGCCCTCGTTGCCTTTGCAACCATGCAAGGCGTAGCTCAAACAAAAAAAACTATGGACCCTACTGAATTGAAAACCGTCACCTTTGGTGCGGGCTGCTTCTGGTGCACCGAAGCAGTTTTTTTAAATGTGAATGGCGTGAGCAAAGTAGTGTCGGGCTACTCGGGCGGCAAAGTGAAAAACCCATCGTATCGTGAAGTGTGCAGCGGCCTTACTGGCCATGCCGAAGTAACGCAAATCACCTACGATCCAAAAGTGGTGTCGTACGAAGATTTGCTCGAAGTATTTTGGAACACTCACGACCCCACCACGCTAAACCGCCAAGGTGCTGACGAAGGCACGCAATACCGCTCGGTGATTTTCTACAACGATGAAACCGAAAAGAAAATTGCAGAGCAATACAAAAAACAGTTGGAGGCCGCACACATTTATAAAAGCGCCATCGTTACTGAAATCAGTCCACTGGCCAATTTCTTTGCAGCCGAAGACTACCATCAAAACTATTATGCGCTCAATGCCAACCAAGGCTATTGCCAATATGTGATCCGCCCCAAAGTAGAGAAATTCAAAAAGCAATTCTCGGCTAAACTGAAAAAGTAAAGGTGAACCATTGGTAACAAAAATTGACCTTCTTTAAAAAAGGAGGCAACCTCTAAACCCTTTGTCCCGTTGGAACTCCAAGTAGAGTTAATTCTCTCATAGGTTTAGGTTTAGGTAACAAAAAAACCCTCAGGCGGAGGGTTTTTTTGCATTTAACCATTTCGATTGATTAGCCTTAGTTTTTCAGTTTCTCTTCAAGCTCCTTGATCAATTTCTTGTATTCATTTTCCTTTTTGCTCATCGCCTCTTGCGATGTCCTTGTCTTATCTTCCATTGACTTGTGCAACTCGTCTTCTTGTCGCTTCATGCCCTCTTGGGTGGCCTGCAGTTCTTCCATGTTTTGGCGCATCTCTTCTTCTTGAGCGCGCATCTCTTCGGTCATCTGCTGCGACTCGCCCAACAGTCGCTGGGTGCGCGCATTGACTTTCACAGAAGAAACAGTGGACGCAATGCTTTCGGCAATCCTTCGTACAAATTCGATTTCATAATCTTTGAACGAACCAAACGAGGCCAGCTCCACCACGCCAAAAATTTGTTCATTCACTTTCAACGGGATAATCAAGATCGCATTCGGGTTGGCATCACCAAGGCCAGAGGTGATCTTGATATAATTTTGTGGCACATCGGTAATATAAATGGTGTCGCCTTCTTGCCACGCTTGGCCAGCAAGCCCCTCGCCCAAGAGCAGCTTTTGATTAACAAACCGTTTTTTGTCCCAGGCATAGCACGACACCATAGACATGGTTTTCTCTTCGCCATCGTTGGTGTCGTCTATGATGTACAACGCCCCTTGGTTGGCTTTCATGTATTTTACCAAGTTGCCGATGATTTCATCGGTCAGTTTCTGCAAATCATTGTTGTTGCTGCGCAATATTTCGCCAAACTTCGCCATCCCCTCGGTAGTCCAATTTCTCTTTTTATCATCTTCAGCCACACGTGCTAAGTTGCCGCGCATGTTCAAAAGAGCATTCCCCAAAACATCGTGGTCGCTCAGTGGAGTAAATTCAGAATCGTATTTTCCATTTCCAATATTTTCCGCAAAGGCAGTAGTCGCTTTCAAGCCTGTGACCAAACTGTCGGTGGCAATGGCCATCTCGCCAATCTCGTCATCGCTAAATTTCCTTTTCTTATCGTCCACCAGCTCACCCCGGCCCAGTTTCACTACTACATCCTTGATATAATTAATTGGACGGGTGATGGTGCGCACCAAGAAATAGGCACTCAAAAATCCGATGGCAATGATCGCCAACCCCAGTACAATCGTGATGGTGCGCAGATTGCGCGTTGAAGTGACCAGTGTGGCGGCCGTACTTTCGGCCAAGACTTCTTGTTTCTTTTTTATGACAGAAAGAATTTCAATGATCTTGTTCGATTCAGGGATCACGACTTGATCGATGAAGTCCCCTGCCAATAATTTGGTGGTCGGATCTTCGTAATCATCAAAGTTGCGGAGCGTATTGATTACGTTGTCCGTTGCTGTCTTCAGTAACGTATCGTATTTGCCAAAAGCGCGGTGCATGAGTACGCGCTGAGAACTATCCTTTTTAAAAGTAGCAGACAAACTATCGGCATCCCAATTTTTCATCAGCTTGCCAATGTGTTCTTTGACCAGAGGATATTCACTAGAAATGATTTCGCGCAGTGCCTTTTTGTCGTCATCGTTGGTGGACATAAACACCCAGTTGGAGATGAGCATACGTGAACGGTGCACGAGCGTTACGAGCTCGTTGATGGCATCTTTTGAGGGGTTGACCACCTCAGAGGAAAGTGCCACTTTAGTGTCGATGGTGTTGACGGTAAAGAAAATAATGAAGGCATTCACGGCAAACAAGACGATGAGGATGGTGAACCCTCCAAAAATCTTGTTGCCAATCTTCAATCTCAGTCTCAGTCTAAACCTGCTCTTTATATTGTTTTCCATAAAATTATTTTCAGTTGACAATAGCCATGCGCGAGAGTTCTGCCGATGCTTTCAGTTTGTGCAGCGCAAGCTCTGGTTTGTTCAGTTCAAATGAAAGTCGGCCCTCCTTGTTGTTGAGGAAATTAATGCTTCCCTTATTGGCTGCCGTGGCCAAGTCGGTCACTACCAGTACCGGGGTATCGCCTATCTTGGCCACCACGTCTGAATATTTCCCTTGCCAATTAGAAGGGATGAACAATACGTGCGCATTTTTATATTCTGCCATGGAGTTGATCTTGCTCACCACCATTAGCCGGGTGCCCACTTTTTTTAGCTCGGCCATTTTTTTTAGCTCGGCCATAGCGGGCGAGTCGCCCAGCACCACAATTTCAAAATTGCCCTGGCTCGCTTCGGGCGGCCATTGCACAAAGCGGGTGAAGCTGTTCATAAACAGCGAATACATTAGGTAGTTGGGGGTCTGGCTCTGCAAAGCCATCGAGCCAAAAATAAAAGCGAAGATGAAAATGATTTTCTTCATAAAGTGTTTTTGATTGCTTCAAAATGTTAAGAGACCCAAATGTAGAAATGACAGGGCGTCAAAACTATTCAATATTGAGCATTTTAGCACATCAAAAAGTTTTATCAGGTTTTGGCGTTTTTGGCAATGGAGGCTTCTGTCACCACTAAAAGCATTGCTCAAATGCCTGTGCGGCTTTGATTAACCAAATTATAAAACAACTGGCTTATTCTTACTGGTTGCTTTTCATTATCTTTTCAAAAAAAACCAAATTATTATGTGCAGGTTAATGGCTTACAAAGGCACCCCGATCATCATCGACAAGCTTCTTTACCAACCGAAGAACTCGTTGATCAACCAAAGTTTTCACGCCCGCGAAATTGAAGAGCCGCTCAATGGCGATGGCTTTGGCATTGGCTGGTACGTGCCCGAACTCAACTTTGAGCCCATCACTTTTGTATCGGTAAACCCCGCGTGGAGCAACCGGAATTTGAGAAACATTGCGCCCAAGATCAAAACCGATTGCATGATTGCGCACGTGCGCGCAGCCAGCGTGGGCGATGTGAGCGAAAATAATTGCCATCCATTTCAATACAAGAACATGCTGATGGCGCACAACGGTGGCGTGGAAGATTTTATACGAATCAAGCGCCATTTGCGCACTTCGCTAAATGACGAACTTTATAATTGGATCAAGGGCCAGACCGACTCCGAACATATTTTTGCCTTCCTGCTCAACACTCTTTTTGCCAACCACAAAAGTGTGAGCCCCGAGGCCATCGTTGATGCCTTTGAGCACACCTTTACGGAGTTAAAAAAATTGATGGTCGAGCACGGCATCACCGAGCCCGCTTACCTGAACATGGTGGTGACCAACGGATTGTTTTTGGTAGGCACGCGCTACTGCACCGACCCCAAAGAAGAGCCGCTGACACTCTATCATTCTGAAGGCAGCCGCTTTGTAGTAGAAGATGGCGTCACCCGCATGGAAGCCCCCGAAGATGACGACCAAGCGGTGCTGGTAGTTTCAGAAAAACTGACTGACGATCCCAACTGGACGATGATACCACCCAATCATTTTGTGATTGTAGAGCAGACTTTGAATGTGCGCATCAAGCCCATCAAGGCGTAGCATCCAGAATCAAGTATCATTTCAGTATCCAGAATCCAGAGTAATTATGTTCGATGTCATCATTATCGGTGGTGGTATTGTTGGCCTTGCCACTGCACTTCAAATCCAAAAAGCAAATCCATCGCTGCGGATTTTATTGATCGAAAAAGAAAAAGAACTCGCCCGTCACCAAACGGGAAACAACAGCGGAGTGATTCACTCGGGTTTGTACTACAAGCCGGGCAGTTTGAAAGCACTCAACTGTATCCGAGGCTATCAGTTGCTGATCGACTTCTGTAAAGAAAATGGAATCGCTTTTGACCTTTGCGGGAAAATAGTGGTGGCCACAGAAGAGAAAGAATTGCCCTTGCTGCAAAATCTTTTTTTGCGAGGCCAGCAAAACGGATTGGCCGATCTCAAAAAACTTTCGAAGGAAGAGTTGAAAGAATACGAACCCCATGTGGTTGGGCTCGAAGGAATTTTTGTGCCGCAAACCGGAATCGTTGACTACACCAAAGTTGCCTTGAAGTATGGCGAGCTGCTTCAAAAAAATGGAGCGACCATAACCTTGGGCGAACGGGTTGTCGGCATCCACAATAAAAATGGGAAGCAAGAAGTGGTCACCGGAAAATCAAATTACACCACCCGGCTTGTGATCAACTGTGCAGGTTTGTATTCCGATAAAATCGCACGGCTCACCGTGCCCAATATTGATGTAAAGATCATTCCCTTCCGGGGAGAATATTATAAATTAAAAAAGGAGAAAGAATATCTCGTCAAGAATTTGATCTATCCTGTGCCCGATCCCAACTTTCCTTTTTTGGGCGTGCACTTCACGCGCATGGCCAAAGGCGGTGTGGAAGCCGGCCCCAATGCCGTACTTGCCTTCAAGCGCGAAGGCTACAAGAAATCAGACATCAATTTAGTTGAATTGGCCGAGTCGCTGGCGTGGCCTGGCTTTCAAAAGGTAGCAGCAAAATATTGGCGCACGGGCTTTGGTGAAATGTACCGTTCCTTCTCAAAAGCCGCGTTCACCAAAGCGTTGCAAAAATTAATTCCAGCGATTCAAGAAGATGATTTGACCGAAGGCGGAGCCGGGGTGCGGGCGCAGGCATGCAGCCGCGATGGTGGCTTGGTGGACGACTTTTTAATCCTTGAAGAGAAAAATGTGATCAATGTGTGCAACGCTCCATCGCCCGCAGCCACCTCTTCGCTGGCCATTGGCGAAACGGTTGCCGTGCTGGCGATGAAAAAGGTTTAACCATTTCCTCGTATTAGTGGCCTCGTCCTCTGGCTCGGATACAGCGCAAGCCTGTTGGTATTTCACATCCGATCGGTTTCCAAAGACCGATTAGTAAGGAAGGTGGGAAACGGGGATGCAGAAGTGAGCCATAGAGCCATGAAAACCCTCAACGATATTTTGAAATATTAAATTTTTTTTAAAAACCTGTCACAAATCCAAAACATCTTTGTCTTACACTATTAAAGCCCAGTATTGGGCTTTTTAGTTAGTTTTGTAACCTAAACCAGCTTTAATTATGAAAGCAATCCTGATCTTTTTTGTAGCACACTGGTACTTGTCGCTGTTCTTCCAGACTTTCTTTTTACACCGCTACGCTGCCCACAAAGCATTTACCATGAGCCCCTTCACCGAGAAGGTGTTCTTCATACTCACTTGGATTTTTCAAGGCTCTAATTACCTGAGCCCATTTGGCTACGGCACCATGCACCGCATGCACCATGCCTTTGCCGATACCGAAAACGACCCACACTCGCCCAAGTATGACGAAAGTGTTTGGAAAATGATGTGGAAAACAAAGACGATATACTCGGGCATTGCCAGTGGCAAGACACAAGTAGAGAAGCGCTTTACGGATGGCGTGCCCCGCTGGGATGCGTTCGATAAAATTGCCCGCTCATGGCCGTCACGGCTTTTTTGGGGCGCGCTCTATGTACTTTTCTATTTGCAGTTTGCTGCCCATTGGTGGTTATGGCTGTTGTTGCCCATCCATTTTTTGATGAGCCCAATCCATGGGGCTATCATCAACTGGTTTGCACACAAGTACGGCTACCGCAACTATGAAGTAGGCGACACTTCAAAAAACTTTTTGCCTGTTGATTTTTTGATGATGGGCGAAAGCTACCACAACAACCACCACAAGTACAGCACACGCGCCAACTTTGGCGGCATCCGCTGGCACGAGATCGACCCGGCTTATTTGGTGATCCGCGTGCTCGACAAAATTGGGGCAATAGAGATTGTGCGCAACAAAGAAATTAAATTGGAGCGGGTGCAGAAAGCCGCTTAAGCAGAA
>JAYWDN010000165.1:0-20510 GCA_043780615.1 Bacteroidota bacterium
ATTACCTCAACCCTTCACCCTTCTCCCTGCCTTTGCCGAAACGGCTTCGTGCAGGCAGGCAGAAGAGAAGGGTACAAGGAGTTTTTAGAGATCCCCTTAAATCTTCTTTCAAGGAGATTGCTTCGACCGAAACGGTCTCGCAATGACGGTTTGTCCCAGCGACTGCTTCGCGCAGCCGCTCGGGTGCATGCCTTTGCCAAAGCAGCTACGCGCAGGCTCGCAATGATGTTTGTTTAGGTTAGAGATGCCCTTAAAAACAAAAAAGGTGAAGTAAACTTCACCTTTTTTGCAAGTATCTTATATTTCCTATCTAACCAGAAATAAAAAATCACTGCCTGGGGCATTGTCGCCAAACTCTCCAAATTTTGGTGGGTTCTTCAATTTTTCAACGAAGCTATAGATTTCTTGAAGAGTCAATATGCCGTCCCTTCCTCCCTGTGAGCTTAGGGCTTCTAAAAAACTTTTAGCAAAGGGCGAATGCTTTCCTTTTATACCATCGGACACATAAGTTTTCCCTCCCGATGTTAAATATTTTCTGGTCTTAAAAGTCAGTTTTCTAGTAAGAAATTCTGCTTGAGTTTGCTCTTTGTAAACTTCATCGTCTTGGCCACGAGCGGAAGCAAGTGCCTCATCAAATGTTCCTCCGAAGCAAACATCCATCGCCAAAAAAATATGATCGCACGGAATGTTATTGATAATGGAACGGAGACGGTTGTGCGAGAGGTAGGAAGTTTTCCCTTCATCGTTCAACATTGATTCTTTGGTTACAACAAAACCTTCGCCAAACGTTTGGTCGTAGGTTCCGTGCCCAGCAAAAAAAACAAATAGTTGATCCAACGGCTTGTATTGCTTTTCGCCAAACTCGCGAAGTTTCTTAAGGATTTCAGATTGAGTAGGGTTCTCCACAAATTCTACTTTAAACTTATAAGTCTTTTGTAATTCTTCAACAATGGAACGTGAGTCGAATACCGGATTAATGAGTTGGCTCCAGTTGTCGTATTTGTCAGTTGCAAAAACCAATGCGTAGTCAGTTCTTTCCAATTTGCTTGCATCAGCCAATGAAGTTGCCCCCACCACCACTTTTCTCCAACTTGTAACTTTTACGCCTTCATTATTCTCAGCTATTACTTCTACCACGTTATCGCCCTCCATCAAATTTAATTTTCTTTCAATGATTGTGTGCAACGACTCATCCTCTTTGGGCTGTATAGTAAGTGATCCTCGCGATGCTGTTTCTGCTGTTTGTTTAATATTGATGGTCACTCCTTTAAGCGGGCTCGAACTGTTCACTTCAAATTTTATTTTAAATTTATTGTCTTGCACATAGCTTGTTTCAGGAATTGGAGCAGCCCAATTGATTGTGGGTACTGTCGTTGACGCCAGTTTTTTGGGGTCACTGAAGTCTACCTCAAACTCGCTTGAACGTGTACTAACGTTTTGCGACCGGCCTGCAATCGCAATAGCTATAAGGATTGGCAATACTATGACTATTTTTTTCATAGGGATCATTTTTTTATTTTTCCAAAATAATTTTTCCGCTTTGTGCGTTCGAAGTTTTTTCTCCACTTACTACAAGTCGGTAGATGTAAAGGCCATTGACTAATGTCGAAGAAGAGGTGTCCCACTCGGCCGAATAAAATCCAGCTGAATAAAATCCGTTTGCCAATGTTGTCACCTTCCTTCCCATCGCATCAAAAACTTCTAAACTAATTTGATACGAAGGGGATTGATCTGGCAACGTAAAAGGAATACTGGTTAATCTATTGGTTGGGTTTGGATAAGCATTGCCTAACAATACACGGGTTGGTTTGATTTTCTTTTCAAGGTTTTCGCCAAAGTAGATTTTAAAATTGCCCGACTGTGTTGGATCAAAATTGTAAACACTTACGTGCCGCATGTTCACAAGGTTTTGCAAATTCTCGTCCAACAAGTATAGTTCTTTGCTGTTGTTGCCAAATCCTGTATTGTCCCACCGCAGTTCTGCTATTCCACCAACATTAGAGTCAACGTTGAACTGCCAAGCGTATTCACCCTGCGTTTGTACAATATCGCGCGCAAAGCGCTTCATATAATACTCTGGGTGGGCCACGCTCATCTCAATGAACTCATCACTGATGCGTGGTGGCACAGGCATGTCAAACATATCCTTTCCCATGCTCGCTTCGGGCACCATGCCAATGGAAGCCACACGGAACTGTATATCATTTTGTTTCAAGGTGAACTCAGCATCCCACCTTGCCTCATTGATGTTTTTTGAAAAAAGATAAGAACTGATCCGCCCCCCGCTGGTCTGGCTCTGAAACGGGATTTTTAAATTGCTGATATCATTGTCGGCCAATACAAACCCTCCACTTCGAGGATTGATGATGCCGGGGTCTGCGGCATTCAAATAGCCTGCACTATAGATCAACAACTTTTGGCTCAACCCTGTGCTCACGTTGTTGTATGCCAAAACATCGTTCCACTGAATGGGTGTAGTGTACGGGTTGCCTATTTGGTTCCACCCTTTTTTCAATGATAATATAAATAGCGAGTCGCGGTTTTCTTTTGGCGAATATCCCTCGGTCAATGTTACCTTGTCCACGTCCGTCACGTTAATGAAATACCCTTCTCCGCGGGCAAACGTAGTCAAGGTTCCTGGGTACTCGTCCCACCCGGGAGAAGGCGACTCATGATAACGGAGAAATCTAAACTTGGTGTTGCCTCCACTGAGTGCCCCAAAATTGGTAGCGATGTCTTTATCGGCAATGTCCCATGGAGTGGAGACGATCTGATAATCTGTCGCCTGGCCTGTTCCTTTCACAAGTGATATTGTTGGAAGGTTTGTCACCGGGTATTTAATACGGGTGGTAAAATACTTGCCCGCAACAGCCGGCAAGCGAGTAGTGTTATTGTCGGCATCCTTGGCCGTGAAATAATAGTTGATGCCCATCTCATCGAAGGCAGGGAGCGAAAAATTCTGAGGGCCATTGTTCACGTTGTTCAATACTATATCAGTAAACGGTTTGTTCTCCACATTACGGTACGACATCACAAAGGTGGAAACGAAACCACTGTTGTCAGTAACGGTGGCGGGGATAACCGGGGCGGCAGTGCCTTTATCGATTGAAGGAACCTGTACGAATGCTATTACTGGAGGGATGTTGTCTAACGACTTGAACGACCAGCTTGATGATGGCCGTGCGGCAATTGCGTTCCCATAGATATCTGTAAAGGCAGCGGCATCAATTGAAACATTATAAGAAGTTGTCGCGGTGAGCAGCGTGGACGGTGTGAACGATACTTTGTTGCCAACCACAACACCCGTGGCCGCATCAAACTGTTGCACGGGCATAACAAGGTTGGAAGCAAGATACAGTGAAACATTTTTGCCGGCTTTTCCCACAGGAGGTTCATCAAACGTGATCTCAAGTTTGGTGTTGAACGGAACACCGGTGCTACCATTGAGCGGGTTCAATAAAACAACGGCCGGGGGTGTGTTGTCTTCCTTGATGGTGATCAGTTGATTGGACGTAACGTTGGGCAAGTTTTGAATGATGCCCGAAGAAGGCCACTTCACCTGGATGTTGGCAATGGTGGTGGCCGTGCCCAAACCAAAATGAGCAATCAAACTGTTGGCACTGCCATAACCTGTTCGTGTTGATATCTCGCGAATCTGTGTGCGCGCAGGAGAGGTGGTGGTAACAATCACCCGCGCACCGATGGCGGCTGTGTTGGACTGTATGCCCACCAATTTTATTTCTATCCAGTTTTTAGAGGCAGAAGCCGTGGCGGTATTTTTATACAAAAAGTTTGGCAAGTCTATTGCACTTGTAGTTCCTTTCGGAGGATAAATATCCAAAAAGCCATCCTGATCAAAGTCGGCCATGGAGCCGCCAATCTCAAAGATAGCCGGGTGAGTGATCAACTCTTGCACTGCGTATTTGGTAAAAGTGCCAGACCCGTTGTTGAGAAAGATAGAGTTAGCAAGCTGGTTGATGGCAATCAAATCCAAATCCCCATCATTGTCAATATCCCCAAAAGAGCTTCCAAAGGTACGCGTTCCCACTTCAGCAACTGTGCTTGAGGTCAGGCTGGTGAACGTACCATTTCCGTTATTTTGATAGAGCCGGTCATAATTTGCAGCGCTTGCATTTTGAGACCCAACATATAAATCGAGGTCACCGTCATTGTCGATGTCGCCCCAACTGGACGTTCGGGATTGTGTAATTAAGTCTGTATCAAAGACCAACCCGGTCACGCGGGTGAACGTGCCATCTCCATTGTTTTTGTATAACAGATTGACAATAGGAACACCACCAAAAGAATTAAGAACAAAAACGTCCTGGTCGCCATCGTTGTCGTAATCTGCCCAACTCGCATTAATGGCGTTGTTCAAATCGGTAACTAAGCTGCCCGTAAGGATTTCGGTATATGTTGTGCCCCCAGTATTTTTAAAGAGTTGGCCTCTTCCTGCAGCTGGATTTGTATTAAAATCGTTACCAACAAAAATATCTACTTTGCCATCTTTGTCATAGTCGGCTGCTGCCGCACTCCTAAATGCGTTATTAAAAGGGATAGTCTCAGTGATTATTTGTTTTGTAAAATTCCATGCACCGTTATTAATCAGTAATAAATCTGCTGTATTTTTATTACTCCGCGTGATGTAGAGATCAAGTTTTCCATCATTGTTATAATCGAAAATGTTAATGCCCCGGCTCACGGCCGTGTTCTCGTCCACGAGCACGGGCAGGTCCCTGCGGGTAAAGTTTATGCCATCGCCCATGTTTTCATAAAATACAGGGGGCACAGTTTGCCCGGCATTATTGACAAACGAAGGGGAAGCAATGTCCTCATCGCCATCGCCATCCAAATCGCCCCACGATACGCCCTGTTGGTTTTCAAAATTTTGTTGAATGCTGTTCACCACAGGGCGGAACAATCCGTTTTGCAGCAAGATCCCCGCTTCGGGCGATGAAGCCGAAGTGCCCCACGTATTTTTTGCGGTGATAATGTAATAATAGGAAACTCCTGTTGTCCGTCCGACATCGATATACGTAACTCCAGGATAATTAACAGTGGTGAGTAAAGTATATGGTCCGCCCGACACCGTGGCTCGCTTAATATCGTATTGTGCAGCAAACTGAACGGAGTTCCAGTTCAAGAAAACCTCCGTACCTGAATATAAATAAGCGTTGAGCGAAGGAGCAGCAGGGGTTGGGTCGGTAGCGTTAAGCGTAAAGGTAGTGGTACCTTGAAAAAAATTGTTGTTAACATTATCCTGCCAATGCAACACCATCGTAGTTCCATTCCAGGTGCCGTTTCCATTGCCTATCGAACTTGAAAATTCTAAGTTGACGGTTTTTCCACAGCTCTCAATAAATGCGCCAGCACCCAACCCACCATTGGGGTCAATACCCAGGTCATAATTTGAAATGGTGAATTGGTTGGTGGTATTGGCAACGGCCACAATGTTGACCGTGGCACTCGTGAAAGGCCCCCCGGGATTGGGAGTGCTTCCTAGGTCGGCCACGGCTACCGCAGTCCAGCTTCTGTTATTTGGAACTGTGGTGGCGCATTGGTCAATTGTAGTAACACTTACTTCGTTGGAATATGCAGAGCTGGTAACACTGCTGGCGCCAGCGAGCGTGTTGACGGCCTTGACCCGAAAAAAATAAAGGGTGTTTTTGGTAAGGCCGGTATAGGTGTAATTGATTTTATTTTGTGTAGTAGTGTTAGAGCCAAGCAAGGGCGATTGCAGTTGGTTGGAATAGTGTTGGTTATCGCCCACTGAAATTTCGATAACATAATCGTCTTCATTTATAGCATTATCATTCCACAGCAGTTGCACTTGATCGTAGCTGGCCCCGATCACTGCAAGCGAAGTAGGCGCAGCGGGGGGCAGCACAACCTTGGCGCTTATGTGCGTCACCGAGTTGGCGGTAGCCACATATAAAAAGGTGAGCGGAGAAACGACCACATCGGTTGCAGACGCTTGCGTGTCGAGCAGGGCCTGACTTGCCCAGATTCCGCCCCCATCGTTGGAGACATAAAAATTGTTTGATGTGGTGCGCAAGAACATATTCTTAGAATCATATACCCACAACGCGGAGGCTGATGCGGGAGCTACCTTTGCATTAAAAGTCGTGCCTCCATCGGTAGAAATGTAAAGCGTGTTGCCATTGCCCAGCACGTAGAGGTTACTCCCCACCACTTGGATGTCCTGAATGGTGGTGGCGGTGAGTGCCGTAAGTTTTGCTGCTACAGTAGTACTTGCATTTACTTTGTCAACCTCGGTGCCTACTTTAAAATACAAATTGTTGCCAGCATCAACTTGTATCTTGGTAGGTGTACCTGCCAACCCGGTCATCGGCTGATTATTCCAAATCACTCCTTGATTAACTGAGCTTAATAAATTTGTACCCGTATATGAAAATAAGTTAGTGCCATTGGAAGTAACCAGCTCACTAAGAACCTGCGCGTTCTGTAGGGTCCATGCGCTCACATCATTGACTGCTCTTATCACCCCATTGCCGTAGCCAAGGATAGAATTATCTGCCAGTTTTATAAAACCATTTAAGTTACGATTGGTGTTGGCACCTGTAGAGGCATTCAAGTTCCAGGTTGTTCCATTATCTGTGGAGTAATAATATCCGAGTCCACCAGACCACCCCATGAATAAATAATTATTTGTAGGGGTGATGAACAATTTGTTGGTGGCCGGCAATGCTTTGATGCCCGATGATGATTGCGCCCACGAGGCTCCTGTATTGGCGGTCTTAAATAACCCAAGATTAAGATTGAGATAGCCCAAGTACCAAGTAGTTGTGTTTAGAAAGTAAGATGAACTGACAGAAGTAGAATAAGGATACGAAACTCCTGCACTCCAAGCAGCCCCGGCCGAAGCCGCTGTGCTGGTGTATATCTTGGAAAAAGTATTGTTGGCGATGTAGATATTGCCTGCGCCATCCAAATCAATAAGGCCTGTAAAAGATACATCGGTGAGGTTTGATTTTACGCTCACATAACTCGCCCCCACATTGGTTGATTTGTGTGGGCCGTCTGGCGCGAGGGCGAAAATAGTGGTGCCGCTGATCACCGTTGAGTAAATAGTCGATGACCCTGTTAAAGACCCCGTAGATGCCGCATTAAAAGTGGTGCCGTCAGCAGTGACTTTTATGCCTTGCCCACCGGTAGAGAGGTATAAATTGTTTGACGCGTCAATATCCATATCATAGACCGTTACACCAAGACTGTTGTTGGCAAAAGATGCCCCGCTATTGGTTGACTTCAATAAACGAAGGTTGGTGTCGTACATGTAAATCGTGCCGTTGGGTGCTACTCTGATTTTTGTGACGATAAACGTAACGCCCGAAGTAGAGAGTTGCGACCACGTAGCACCGGCATCGGTCGAAACATAAACCCGTGCGCCATTGTTGGTAGCCGCATAAATTTTGTTGCCTGAAGAGGAAGGGTCTATTTCTAAATCGGTAAAAATATTATCAGACCCTAATGTCATCCTTGCCCAAGTTGCGCCACTGTCCGTTGATCGATATACGCCATTGGGCGTGCTCACTAAAATAGCACCGGTAGGCGCGACCATGTCGGTAATTTGTCCTCCGTAAGGGCCATTTAATCCTGTCCAATAAGTTTGTGCTTTTGATTCAAAGAAGAATCCAACAATTAGCAACAAAAGGTAGGTGTATTGTCTCATGGGGTCTTAAATCATATTTATAGATCAACAAAAAAATAATTTCAATGACCAGGCAAAGGAGGGTCTGGGATTGCTTTGATTGTGTTATTGTCTGTCCCCTTTTTGCCGCCCAATAAAATCCCGAGTCCGCCAACCGCTACCAATGCAGGGATCAACTTCACTGCAAACGGAACTTTGGGTGCCACTTTAAAATAATCTGAATAAATGATCTCGTCCGTTGCTTTTGAGTCGGTGATCTTCAAGCGGTAGTCTTTCCCCGGCTTTACTTTAGATCCAATGGAAAGTGAATATGCTCCATTGTTTGGGTGGTTTAATTCGCCACTCACGCGCTGCGAGCCCTTGTACAGTTCAATGTGGATGGGATTGGTATTCCCCGGCTTCCAGTCCACGTCATAACTGTTGCCACGCTTGTAGGTTTTTTTTACATCAAAATTTTTAAGTTTTACAAAAGGCACAAAAACCTTTCCCCTGATCTCCATCGAGAGTTTCCCCTTATATGCACCATATTCTTCGAGGAGGTTCCATTCAATTTTTTTTCCGATCCCTGGTTCTATTTCAGCACCTACATCGCCTTTGACCTTAAGCAGCGGCACACTGAATTTGTCTTTGGATGCGTAGAGGTTTAATTGGTATTCATTATTTGGATTGGAGTCGTCCAAGTCGTAATAAACGATTACCTTTTCGCCAGCCAAGTCGATTTTTTTGATGATGATGGATTGGGCAAATACTCCAAAAGAAAAGGAGCTTACGAAGAACAGTAGAATTCTTTTCATGGTCAGGGTTATTAGGCGAATAAAATTATGAGAAAAGAATGAGAATAGCGCAGCCACAGACGGACAAATATAATACTTCTCGCCCCATGAAGGTAACATAATCATGCGATAACTTGGAAGCCTTAGCTTATCCTGCTCCAGTTCACGTCCGTTTTGCGGGCCAATTCTATTTGCATTTTGATCGTTCCATTTTCAGGGTTGGTCAGTTCTGGATCGGTGGTCAAAATCTCATTGGCGGCATCGCGGGCCTGTTGCAAAAGTTGCCCGTCTTTGGCCAGGTCGGCAATCAGCAAATCCAGTGCACCACTTTGTTGTGTGCCCATCAGGTCGCCTGGGCCGCGCAGCTTCAAATCGGTTTCGGCAATTTCAAAGCCATTGCTGGTGCGCACCATGGTTTCAATTCTCGTTTTTGTGTCTTCGCCTAATTTATAGCCTGTCATCAAAATACAATACGATTGCTCTGCCCCACGGCCCACGCGCCCGCGCAACTGGTGCAGTTGCGAAAGCCCAAAACGCTCGGCACTTTCTATCACCATCACCGAAGCATTCGGCACATCCACACCTACCTCGATCACGGTGGTAGCTACCATGATTTTCGTTTCGCCTTTTACAAAACGTGCCATCTCAAAATCTTTTGCTTGCGGTTTCATTTTGCCATGCACAATACTGATGGCCACATCGGCAAAGGCGCGCGTCATGCTTTCGTGGCCATCCATCAAATGTTTGAAATCTAATTTTTCTGATTCCTCGATGAGCGGGTACACCACATACACTTGCCTGCCGGCATTGATTTGTGAGCGGAGAAATCCATTCAACTTCAATCGGTTTGCATCAAACTGGTGAATGGTTTGAATAGGCTTGCGGCCTTTGGGCAATTCATCGATAGTTGAAATTTCCAAATCACCATAGAGCGTCATTGCCAGGGTGCGCGGAATTGGTGTGGCGGTCATCACCAACACGTGCGGATAGACATCACTATTTTTTTGCCACAACTTGCTGCGCTGCTCCACCCCAAAGCGGTGCTGCTCATCGATGATGGCGAGCCCCAGTTTTTTAAACTTCACTTCTTCTTCCAGCAAGGCGTGTGTGCCAATCAATATTTTCAGTTCGCCACTTTGCAGTTGTTCATGAATGGGCTTGCGCTGCGATTTTTTTACCGAGCCCGTGAGCAACGCAATGGTGATGCCCATGCGGTCGGCATATTTTTTTAAATTTTTAAAATGCTGTTGTGCCAAAATTTCGGTGGGCGCCATCAGCGCAGCTTGTGCATCGGCACCAATCACCAACAAAATGCAAATGAAGGCTACAATGGTTTTGCCGCTGCCCACATCGCCTTGCAGCAGGCGGTTCATCTGCTTCCCCGATTTTAGGTCGGCATAGATTTCGCGCACCACGCGCTTCTGTGCTTCGGTGAGTTCGAAGGGCAAATGTTCTTTGTAGAATTTGGTGAGGATGTTGGTGTCGTTAAAAACCTGGCCATTGTATTTTCCTTGTCGCACCAATTTTAATTTGATCAGGCGCAATTGGATGTAGAACAGTTCTTCAAATTTCAATCGTTGCTGCGCGGCCAACAACAGTTCTTGCGATTTAGGGAAATGGATATTGATCAAAGCCTCTTTCTTGAATATAAAATTCTGTTGCTTCAACAATTTTTCTGGCAGTGTTTCGCGAATGTGCAAATGGGCGAGGCGCATCAATTCCAATTGCAATTTTGAAATCTGTTTGCTGTCGAGGTAACGGGCACGCAACTTCTCGCTGACGGGGTACACCGGCTGAAAAGAGTTTTCTTTCAAATTATTTTCTGAGGCGGGCTCGATCTCCGGATGCGCAATATTTATTTTGCTGCCAAACCGTGTGGGCTTGCCAAAGACAACATACTCTACTCCCGGTTTTATTTTCTGCATCACCCAATCGATGCGCTGAAACCACACCATCTCCATTTTATTTTTGCCATCGGTGAAGTGGCCGATCAACCTTCTTTTATTTCGCAGGCCAATGATTTCAAAACCGGTGAACTTGCCTTTGATCTGCACCGATGGCATAGTCTCGTCAATAGCTGCTATCGAACAAAATTTGGTGCGGTCTTCGTAGCGGAACGGATAGTGTTGGATAAGATCGCCAAAAGAAAAAATCTTCAGTTCCTTTTGTAGCAGCACGGCACGCTGTGGGCCTACGCCTTTTAAAAATTCGATGGAGGTGTCGAAGAAGTTTGCCAATGGTCGATTCAGTCGATGTGCAAATTAGTCAATTTGAAAATTTGCCAATTTGAAAATAATGACCCCAAAATAAAATTATTCTTCAAACTGCGGATTGTTCGAAAGCAACCTCTTCCCGTGATGAATTGTTAAGATGTCAATTCTGTTTTTAGAAATGATCGAATAAATGATGCGATAATTTCCTTCAATCAATTGTCGAATATTTCCCGATCTTATTTCTGGCACAATATGGCCAGCAAGAGGATGGTCTTCTAAGATTTTAACTTTCTCAAAGAAGCGCTCGGTTTGGACTATTGCATAATGTCCGGAGTCCTTAGCGATGAATTGAGCGATGTTTTCAACATCATCGAGTGCTTCGGTTGTCCATTTTATTTCAACAACCATTTTTTGAGCCTTTCTCGTGCTTCCGTGGTGGTGTAGACTTGCCCGCTCTTTGATTGTTCTAAACCTATTTCAACTTTTTGTAGAAAAATAATCCGTTCAAAAAGATCTTCTACTGAAAATGAGTCAGGCAATTCCTTGATTGTTTCGATGAGTTTTTCTTTGTTGAGCATAGTCAAAATTAAGTAAAAACTTTTTATTCTTTTTCCGTCTGGAGTGCAAACAAATATAAACGCAAAGCTCGCAGAGAAATTCACGCAAAGGCCGGTAAGAGAAATTCACTATTCGCATTTTCAAATTACTTCTTCCACTGCAAGGTATTGATCAGGTGCAGCGTTTCTTTTTTCATAAAGTCGATGGCGGGCGAGAGCGAATCGTTTTGCACACGGGTGTTAAAGTACAGTGCCCCGCGCAAAAAGTTTTTGGTGGAGTCCGTGATGGTGAACTGAAATTGGCTGGGCACCTCGCCTGCAATCTCTGCGATGACGGCCGTTTTCCCGAAAGGGGTTTGCACGATCACTTCGTCAATGGCGTTGGCTTTGATCTGCTGCTTAGCGGTGAGGTTGTAGGCATCGTTGAGCAATTCTTTCAGCACCGCCTCTTTGCCGTGCAATTGCTTGTAGGTGATGTGGATGTTGGCTTTCAATTCGGGATAATAAATTTCTACCCAGTGCCTTTCATTGATCCACGAGGTGTCGCGCAAAAGTTTGGCGTAGGCCGAATATTCAAACTGATAAGGAAGCGTGTCGGGCAGAGGTTGGTATTCTGTTTTTGGAAGGACCAATCGGTTGTAGCCTTTGGGCTTGGGCTGATAATCTGATGAGCAAGCAAAAAGTAGGCAGTAAGCAATCGGCAGTAAGCAACAATGGATTTTATTTTTCATTCTTCACTTCTTCTTGCACCGACACACGCACGCGCGTGATACGCTTGTGGTCAACACTGACAATGGTAAAGGTAAACCGATCAAATGCCACGCGGTCTCCTGTCTTTGGCAGTGCGCTGTGCAGTTCTAAAATGAGGCCGCCCAACGATTCGCTCTCGCCTTTGACTTCATCGAAAACGGAAGCGTCCACCGCTAATGCTTTGCACAAATCATGGATTGAAATTTTGCCTTCAAATACAAAGGTGCGATCGTCAATTTTCTGATAGTCCAGGTTCACTTCATCAAACTCATCGTTGATATCGCCAATAATTTCTTCGATCAAATCTTCGAGGGTGATCACGCCCGCAGTGCCGCCATACTCGTCCACCACAATGGCCATGTGCACGCGCTTGCCTTGAAAATCTTTGAGCAACGAATCCAATTTTTTTGTTTCTGGAACGAAATACCCAGGCCTCAATAATTTCTGCCACTTAAAACTTTCGTCCTCGTCCAAGTAAGGCAGCAAGTCTTTCGTGTAAAGGATGCCTTCAATGTTGTCGATGGTTTCGCGATACACCGGGATCCTCGAAAAACCCGATTTGTTTACGTGCTCCATCAGTTCGGTAAAATTCAGTTCGGTATCTACGGCCGAAATATCCACGCGCGATTTCATCACTTGCTTCACCGCCAGCGTCCCAAAGTTCACAATGCCTTTTAAAATATCTTTCTCTTCTTCGGTGGTCCCATTGTTTTCGGTGGTGAGCTCCAGCGCTTGGTTTAATTCCTCCACGGTGGTGCTGTAGCCTTTTTTCTCTACTCGTCTTTCTACAATTTTACTCATGCCCAACAGCAGCCACGAGATGGGCCTGAAAATACGTTGCAATGTTTTCCATATACCCGCTACTCTGCGGGCAAAGCTCACGTTGTGCTGGGTGGCGTAAACTTTAGGAATGATCTCGCTAAAAAAAGTAAGCGCAAACGTTACCGCAAAGGTGACAAGGCCTACAATGGTTTGAGCAGGCTTGCGCGTGCTTGTCATTTCCCACATCAAAAAAGTGGAGATGGTGACCACGGCCACATTTACCAAATCGTGGCAGATCAAAATCGTGGCCAGCAGCAAGCGTGGTTTCTTCAGCAGGTCAACAATGTTTCTGTCGTGCTGCTCATCGGAAGTGCGACACCGGTCTAGGTGGTCTGACTTCAATGAAAAAAAAGAAACTTCAGATGCCGAAATGATGGCGGAAACAATAATCAAAACAGCGATACTTGAAAACCCAAAAACATAAAACCAGTTTGGCCCCGTGGCCATCAGGTCCGTCAAAAATTGACTGGGGGGTTCATCTAAAAGCAGCATCGTTTCCACGCATCAATGTGTTGATATCACATTATTTTAAAATGGCAAATCGTCAGTGGCATTGTCCATCGATGGCTTGAAGTCATCGGTAGGAGCGGCTGTTTGGGCAGCCGACTTTTCGTAGTTGCCTCCACCCGAGCCTTGCTTCGAGCCGAGCAGCGTCATGCCATCGCCAATCACTTCAGTGGTGTAGCGGGTCACTCCTTCTTTTTCCCAACTGCGCGTGCGCATCTTGCCTTCAATGTAAACCTGGTCGCCCTTGTGCAAGTACTTCGAGGCCGTTTCGGCCAGGCCACGCCACAGCACCACGTTGTGCCAATCGGTAATTTCTTTGCGCTCGCCTGTCACTTTGTCTTTATAGACTTCAGAAGTGGCCATCGTAAAGTTTACTACCATGTTGCCGTTTTCCAAGGTGCGGGCTTCAGGGTCTTTGCCCAGCCTGCCCACCAAAATCACTTTATTTACTCCAGACATATTTGTGTTGTTTATAATTTACGCTTTGTCTCAGCTACATTTTAGCCGGGTGGCAAAGTTACCAAAAATCTGCGTCATGGGTTTTTCAATGTTTCATTCAAAAAGCGATCAATCACTATCGGCTTAGGCAGTCGCCCAGTTTCTTTCGCAGTAAAAAATTTCAGACCAAGTTCTTTCACTCCTTGTTCCATTTTTTTTGTAAATGAAAGCTCTACTTCAACAAACCTTACCATCAATTTCTGGTGCGATAGGATATGCTTAACCATTTTGCTTTCGCGGAGGATGACCGCTTTCGATAATAATTTATCTTTTGCGATGAGCGTTTCCGGCTTTTGCTTGCGCGGTGCTTCGATCAGATAAAAATCATGCAATCCCCGCCAAATATCTTTTTCGGTGCGCAGTTTCATCAGTAGTTTATTTTTTTTCTCGATGATGAAATAATAAAAATACCGAGTCTTGATTTTTATTTTTTTTGATTTGACGGGCAACAGGGCTTGCCAATTTTTTTGGTTGGCCTCGCAAGATTTTGAAAAAATGCAATCGCTACATTTTGGATTTTTGGGCAGGCAATGCATTGCGCCAAATTCCATCACCGCCTGGTTAAACAAATCGGGTCGGCTTTTGTCGATCAACTTGCTGGCCAATGCAAAAAATTCTTTTTTCCCTTGGTTTGATGCGATGTCGGTCTCCATCCCAAAAATTCGTGCCAACACCCGAAAAACATTTCCGTCCACTACTGCTACCGGTTCGTGGAAACAAATCGATGCAATGGCCGCGGCCGTGTAGTCGCCTATGCCGGGAAGTTTTTTTAGTTCTTCAGACGTTATCGGAAATTCCCCTTCGAATTTTTCTACCACTTGCTTGGCGCACCGATGCAGGTTGCGCGCGCGCACATAGTAGCCCAAGCCTTGCCATAAGCGCAGCACGGTTTGCTCTGGTGCCCGCGCCAAATCCATCACGGTAGGAAAAGTGTTAATAAAGCGTTCGTAGTAGGGTAGGCCTTGCGCCACGCGGGTTTGCTGAAGTATCACTTCCGAGAGCCAGATTTTGTAAGGGTCACGGGTTTCGCGCCATGGAAGGTGGCGGTGGCTGGCTTGGTACCATTCAATAATTTTTCTTGAAAAAAAATCGCTCTCCATTTCTTAGCCGCAATCTCTCAAAATCCTTTCGTTTCACCGAATACTGATTGTGACCATCGTCATCTACGTGATTATCAATAAATTCATTTTGCGTTTGAACATTAGGCCATTAACTTTGCGGCCTTCCAAAAATTGTTATGACCAAAGCAGACGTTATCAACCAGATCGCAGAAAAAACAGGTATCGACAAAGCCGATGTGTCGGCCTCGGTAGAAGCCTTCTTCAACATTGTAAAAACCAACATGGCCAGTGGCCACAACATTTATGTGCGCGGCTTTGGCAGCTTCATCAATAAAAAACGCAAGAAAAAAATTGCCCGCAACATTTCGCGCAACACGGCCATCGTCATCGAAGAGCATTACATTCCCAGCTTCAAACCTGCCAAGATTTTTGTGAACAAGATCAAGAACAGCGAGAAGGTAAAGCAACTTGCGGAAAAATAATTTGCCAATTCTTCCATGTGCCAATTGGCACATCGGCTAATCAACCCATCGGCTAATTAATGTTAAAGACCCGGATCATTTTAATTGCAGCAAGTGCCATTGTTATTTGGCTGATTTTTCTTTTGCCCAAGGCGGTGGTTGAAAACGAAAGCCAATTGAAAACGGCCGATTCGGTTTCGCACCGTACAAAAGACGCACACAATACTTCGGGGCTCACTCAAGCCCACGCTTCCATCCCGCCTTCGCTCGCGGCCTCGTTGAAGGCAGTAAAGGCGGCCTATTCTGCGGCTTCGTCAGAACAAAAAAATGCTATCTTTGCCGACTCTTTGCAAAGCCTGTACACGCAAGCTGGGCAATTTGATAGCGCGGCCATGTATGGTGCACAGGCCGCAACGTTCTTTAACAGCACGAAAAGTTTTCAGAAAGTGGGCAATAGTTATTACGAAGCCTACACGTTTGCCATGGATGCACAGAAGCAAAAAACGTTGGCAGAAAAAACGCGCGAATGGCTTGGTAAAGTGATTGATGCCGAGCCAAAAAACTATGAGGCACGAATAAAAGTGGCGATGACTTACTTGAGCTCGGGTGGCCCCATGCAAGGTATTCGTCAACTGCGCGATGTGATCAAAGAAGATCCCAAAAACGAACTCGCATTATTCAACATGGGCATGCTCGCGGTGCAGTCGGGGCAAAACAGCAAAGCGATTGATTGGCTGTTGCAATTGGCCGAAGTAAACCCTCGTCATGTGCAGGGCCAGCTCTTGTTGGGTGTGGCCTACCTAGGCGATGGCAAGAAAACAGAAGCGCGCCAACAATTTGAGAAAGTAAAGAAATTGGACAACGACCCGGCAGTGCAAGCCACAGCCGATTCGTATCTGAAAGACTTGAAATAAATAAATTTTAAACCATCTCATTCGCCCTTCTCCTTTGGAGAAGGTGTCCGCCAGTAGGCGGACGGATGAGGCTAAACCAAAAAGCATTATGCCAAGTGGAAAAAAAAGAAAGAAACACAAAATGGCCACCCACAAGCGCAAGAAGCGTTTGAGAAAGAACAGACACAAGAAAAAGTAAACTGACATCTCCCCGTCAACAATGGGGATCACAATTTAAAAAATAAAAGTTTTGAGTAATGAGCTAATTATCAGCGCTACTCAGGACGGATGTCGCATAGCCCTTCTTAAGGACAAGCTCCTGGCCGAATTCCACGAGGAACAGGACGGGAGCAAATTTGTAGTTGGTGATATTTATTTGGGTACGGTAAAAAAAGTGGTGCCCGGACTGAACGCAGCCTTCATTGATATTGGGTACGAGAAAGATGCCTTTCTCCATTACCTTGATCTTGGGGCAAAATTCAGTTCACTGCAAAAGTTCACCAAACTTGTTCGCGCTAAGAAGATCACTGGAGGCAAACTGGATAAATTTCAAAACGAGAAAGACATTGACAAGCATGGGAAAATAGCCCAGCAACTTTCTCGGAGCCAGTTCGTGCCAGTGCAGGTAGTGAAGGAGCCCATCTCTACCAAAGGCCCGCGACTTTCGTGCGAGTTGTCCATAGCCGGGCGATACCTGGTGTTGGTACCCTTTTCATCCGGGGTAAGTCTATCAAAAAGGATTTCAAGCAGTGAAGAGCGCAAGCGTTTGCAGCGTCTCATCCAATCCATCAAGCCCGAGAATTTCGGTGTGATCATTCGCACCGTGGCCGAAGGCAAAGAAGTGGCCGAGTTGGACAAAGATTTGAAAACCATCGTGAAGATGTGGGAAGAAGGCATGGCCCGTTTGGTCGATGCCAACCCACGCGACAAAGTATTGGGTGAACTCAACAAAGCCTCCTCGCTGTTGCGCGATGTACTGAATGAGTCATTCGACAATGTGTTGGTCGATGACAAAAAAATCTTTGAAGAAGTAAAGAGCTACATCCACAATATTGCTCCCGACAAGGAGAAGATTGTAAAACTCTATACGGGCAAAGTAAAATTGTTTGAGTTTTCCGGAGTGGAGCGTCAAATCAAATCTGCCTTTGGCCAGACGGTAAGTTTGCGCGGTGGTGGCTATATTATCATCGAGCACACCGAGGCACTTCACGTCATTGATGTGAACAGCGGCAATAAAAGCAACCGCGAAGAAAATCAGGAGACCACTGCTTTATCTGTAAACATAGAAGCTGTTCGTGAAGTGGCGCGCCAGTTGCGATTGCGCGATATGGGCGGCATTGTGGTGATCGATTTTATTGACATGCGGAGCATGGACAGTAAAAAACTCATCTTCAATAAAATGAAAGAGGAGATGGAAAGCGACCGTGCGAAACACACGGTGTTGCCACTCTCTAAGTTTGGGTTGATGCAGATCACTCGCGAGCGCGTACGCCCGCAGATGAACATCGCCACCAAAGAAGTCTGCCCCAGTTGCAACGGCACAGGCAAGATCACTGCTTCTATTTTGGTGACGGATCAAATTGAAAACCACATCCAGCACTTGTTCGAAAAACAAAACGAAAAGCAATTGGTGCTGGCATTGCATCCCTTCCTTTATGCGTACTATAACAAAGGAATTATTTCGAAGCGTGTAAAGATGTATTTCAAATACAAGCGATGGGTGGAAATGGTGAAAGACAGTTCACTCGGTGTCACCGAATTCCATTTTTTGAATAAAGATGGCGAAGAGATTGATCTGGGGCAGAAGAATGAGCCGCAGTTGATCGAACCATAATCAAATCAATGATTCAAGGTAAAGACAGTTGGCAATTCGTTGACTGTCTTTTATTTTTTGTAATTCTGTCATCCTGTCATTTTCTTTCGACTGGAATGATATTTGAAAACCCCTGACTTCATAAAAAAAATAACCATGCAAGAAAAAGGCACCATCTCGGTCCACACCGAGAATATTTTCCCCATCATCAAAAAATTCCTCTACTCCGACCACGAAATCTTTTTGCGTGAGTTGGTGAGCAATGCCGTAGATGCTACCCAAAAATTGAAAAAGCTAGCTTCGCTTGGTGAATTCACTGGCGAGTTGGACGACCTGAAAATCGAAGTGAGTTTTGATAAAAAGAAAAACACCATCACCGTGAGCGATAAGGGCTTGGGCATGACGGGCGAGGAGATCAAAAAATACATTAATCAAATTGCGTTTTCAGGTGCCGCAGAGTTTGTAGAAAAATTCAAAGACAAAGCCGATGCAAAGGACATCATCGGAAAATTCGGACTTGGGTTTTATTCTGCTTTCATGGTTTCGGATAAAGTGGAGCTGGTTTCCAAATCATTCAAAGAAGGAACAGAGGCCGCACGCTGGGAATGTGATGGGTCAACGGAATTTGAATTAACGGATGCAAAGAAAGAGCAGCGTGGCACGGATGTGATCCTTCACATCAATAAAGATTCAGAGGAGTTTTTAGATGAGTGGCGCTTGAAAGGGATCCTCGAAAAGTATTGCAAGTTCTTGCCCGTAGAAATTAAGTTTGGCACGAAAGAGGAAAGCATAGAAGATGGAGTTGATAAAGAAGATAAACCGAAATATAAATCCATCACCGTTGACCGGATCATCAACAACGTCAATCCAATTTGGGCGAAAGCACCGAGTGAATTGAAAGATGAGGATTATTTAAAATTCTACAAAGAGTTGTATCCATTCACGGAAGATCCACTGTTCTGGATTCATTTGAATGTGGATTATCCTTTCAATCTTACGGGGGTTCTTTACTTTCCTAAAATCAAAAATGATTTTGAAATCCAGCGCAACAAAATCCAGCTTTATTCACGGCAAGTGTTCATCACCGATGAAGTAAAAGATGTCGTCCCCGACTTTTTGATGTTGCTCCACGGTGTGCTCGATTCGCCTGACATCCCACTCAACGTATCGCGCAGTTATTTGCAGAGCGATGCCAGTGTGAAAAAAATAAGTCAGCACATCACCAAAAAGGTAGCCGACAAACTCGTTGACATGTTTGTCAAAGACCGCAAAGAGTTTGAAAAGAAATGGGACGACATCAGTGTGTTTGTGCGCTATGGCATGATCAGCGATGAAAAATTTTATGATAAGTCGAAAGAGTTTGCATTGTTGAAAAATGTGGATAATCAATACTTCACACTGAAAGAGTATGAAGAAAAAGTAAAACCAAACCAAACCGACAAGGACAAGAATGTGGTGTACCTCTACACTACCGATGCCGCAAAACAGCATTCGTTCATTGAATCGGCCAAAGGCAAAGCGTACGATGTATTGCTCATGGACAGCGTGATCGACAACCACTTCATCAGCAACATCGAACAGAAATTAGAAAAAACACAACTCAAACGAGTGGACAGCGAAGTGGCCGACAAGCTGATTGACAAAGACGAGAAGATGGCGAGTGTGCTCAGTTCTTCGGAAGAAGAATTAGTAAAATCCATTTTTGAAAAAGCGATCAACAACAAAAGCATGACGCTTGCCATCGAATCGCTTTCGCCTAATGACTTGCCTGTGACCGTTACGATGAGCGAGTGGATGCGCAGAATGAAAGACATGGCGCGCACGGGCGGTGGCGGAATGAATTTTATGGGCAGCATGCCCGACAGTTACAATGTGGCTATCAATGGCAACCACGCCATCGTTCAAAAAATTGTAAAAGCCGAAACGGAAGAACAAAAAACCAAACTCGCTAAGCAAGCTTACGATTTGGGCTTGCTCTCACAAAGCATGTTGACAGGCGCAGACCTCACAAGTTTTATTAAGAGAAGTGTAGAGATGGTGAGTTAGTAGCAAGGCATAAGTAACAAGTAGTAAGAATGAATCAACGAAGAAGGGATTAAAGAAGTTTTAAAAAGAAGGGATTAGAAGCACCACTGTTCGTATTACCACAACTGTTTGTTAGAAGCACTACTGTTTGATTTCCGAACAAAGCCCTTCTTTTTAAAATTTCTTTTAATCTTTATGTTATCGGTTGCCCTGTTGTTCGGTCGAAGCACAACTGTTTGAAGTTCCGACACACTTTGTCCGAAGCGATTTACATTAGTTGCTAAGTCGTTTGATTTCATTAGCAATCTCTTTTATCACATCAGCATTTGAAATTTTATCGTCAACGCTGAACACTACAAAAACATTTCCTCCAAACTTTTTTGTGAAGTTGGCAAAACTGTTTTTCATTCTTTCTGTCGCTGAATAATTTCCAAAGTTTGCTTTTGCTGTTACGGGTTTGATTTG
>JAYWDN010000166.1:0-20444 GCA_043780615.1 Bacteroidota bacterium
GGGACTTCCTTCTTTAGTTTCTCAAATGGAATTTTTACGCCCAGCGTCTTTAAACCAATGGCTTCAGCCGCATCGCTGATGCCAAGCATAGAGACACCTTCGCGAGTAAGAAAAGATTTATTGCGCAACTCTTGCAAGGAGTAACTCCGACCAAAATGCTTTGCCACCATGCGCAGGCAGGTTGGCCCACAGTCCATAGTGTCGAGTTGTTTATAGAAAGGAAAATTTTTCAACGAAAATTATTTCGCTGAAATATGGTCATTTAAAAATGATACCATTTTTTGAAGAGTAAGGATATCCTTAGAGGCCATGTAAGAAAAAAAGAAAGATTGCTTAAAAATAAAATAAATTTTTGCCCTTTTTGGTGATCGCAGCATCGAACTACTATTGACAATCTTTTAATTTGCTTTAAAAACTGATTTTTATTCTATACAACTTTTTTTCGAGAGTGATTTTTTGAGGCCTAAGGATATCCTTAGAGGGCATGTAAGAAATTCTGTGAAATGGTAATGAAATAGGGCTCACTCGCATCCCCTTATTTTGGGTGAGCTGATTAGAGAATGGAATTCACCGGGTTAATGATGCAGCTTCGTTCGCTTCGCGGCTTTGTGGTGGGGCAGTTCTACTTTAGAATTTAGTTTACCTTCTTTCTCTTTGTTCTTTTGCTCCAACCGAATGTTGTAGCGGATCACCTGCCAATACTCGGCACCATAGCCCACTAAGATTTCTGAGCCAGCGGGAATATCTTTTACGGTTTCAACAAAGCATTTCTTTTTTTCGGTGACATACTCCGCATTATTTTTTACCCCGTCAATGCGGGTGATACCGCGCGCATCGTTGGCATACTGTGCAATGGATTTTTTACTGTTCCACGCATCGAGGCAGTGCTTTGCGGTAAAATAAAATACATAACCGTTGCGGTCATCGGCCATCTTTTCTACTTCTTTCCAAGTAAGCACTTCACCTTTATATTCGATCACGCGCGCGCCTTTCGGAATGAACACTTTGGTGAACAGTCCTTTGCCCGCACCCGGCAACGTTGATTTTTTTACAAGTAATTTTTTTTCGAGTAAGGCCATGTCAGGATTCTTGGATTGGCAGGATAAAAATAAAAGTCGCCTGGCCACTATCGGGTTGCTGAAAGAAGTGGCCGGGCGACTGGGGCTTTCAGCGTTTCGCTTTATGAAACAAAAAGAAAAGCATCCTGGCGAAACCGGGATGCTTCGAATATTTTAAAAACTGAAAGCTACACTTTGATCTCTACGTCCACACCGCTGGGGAGTTCGAGCTTCATCAACGCATCTACCGTTTTAGGGCTGCTGGAATAGATGTCCACCAGCCGCTTGTAGGTGCAAAGTTGAAATTGCTCGCGCGATTTTTTGTTGACGTGGGGCGAGCGCAGCACCGTAAATTTTTCTTTTTCGGTGGGCAACGGAATGGGGCCGCTCACGATGGCTCCGGTGGCTTTCACGGCACGCACAATCTTCTCCGAAGATTTGTCCACGAGGCTGTGATCGTACGACTTGAGTTTAATCCTGATTTTTTGGTTCATCTTTTTTTGAGTTTACTCCCCGCCTGGGAATGTCTATATTTTTAATCCTTCAATACAATCATGCTAATCATCAAATCCTGATTGATCTTATTTTGCTACGGCTGCGCCTTTTACTTCTTCAATTACTTTTTCGGCCAAGCTGCGTGGCACCGGTGCATAGTGCGAGAACGTGAGCGATGCCGAAGCACGGCCAGAGGTGATCGTACGCAAGTCGGTAACATACCCAAACAATTCTGAAAGTGGCACATCGGCTTTGATCACTTGAGCCCCACCGCGTGTGTCCATGCCTTTCATCAAACCACGCCTGCGGTTAAGGTCACCTGTTACAGAGCCGGTGTACTCATCGGGCGAGATTACTTCCACGCCCATGATCGGCTCCAATAATTGAGGCGCACATTTGCGCGCGGCTTCCCTGAAGCCAATGCGCGCGGCCAATTCAAATGACAAGGAGTCAGAGTCCACATCGTGGTAAGAGCCGTGGAACAACCGCACTTTCATCGAATCGATAGGATATCCGGCCAACGGACCATTCACCATCGATTGCTCAAAACCTTTCTGCACGGCAGGAATAAATTCACGAGGGATTACGCCACCCACGATGTCATTCTCAAATTCAAGACCTGGTTTATCCTCAGGGCCCAATTCGCGCGGCCCGATTTCGAATACAATATCGGCAAACTTACCACGGCCACCCGTCTGCTTCTTGTAAACCTCTTTGTGCTCGATGGATTTGGTGAGTGCTTCTTTGTACGCAACCTGAGGCGCACCTTGGTTGATCTCCACTTTGAATTCGCGCTTCAAGCGGTCGATGATAATCTCAAGGTGAAGTTCGCCCATCCCGCGAAGGATAACCTGACCGGTTTCATGATCGGTGTTCACCCGCAAGGTTGGGTCTTCTTCCACCAATTTTGAAATCGCCATTCCCAACTTATCGGCATCCACTTGTTTCTTCGGTTCGATGGCGTAACCAATAACGGGCTCAGGGAATACCATCGACTCTAATACAACCTTGCGTTTTTCATCGCACAGTGTATCACCCGTTTTAATATCTTTAAATCCAACGACCGCACCAATATCTCCTACCGGAAGTCGGTCGATCTGGTTTTGCTTGTTGGCATGCATTTGAAATACTCGTGAAATTCTTTCCTTTGATTCCGTGCGCGTATTGTAAACGTAAGAACCAGATTCCAACACACCTGAATAAGCACGAATAAAACACAGGCGGCCTACAAATGGATCCGTTGCAATTTTAAAAGCCAAGGCCACGAAAGGTTCTTTTTCGTCAGGCTTAATCGAAACGGGTAAATCTGTATCAGGATCCGTTCCAAAGATTTCGTCTTTGTCCAAAGGCGATGGCAATAATTCCATCACATAATCCAACATGGTCTGCACCCCTTTATTCTTGAACGAAGAACCACACACCATCGGCACGATCTTCATACTGATCGTTGCTTCGCGCAAGGCTTTCAAAATTTCTGCTGTAGAAATAGAGTGGGGATCAACAAAATATTTTTCCATCAACGTTTCATCCACTTCAGCAACTGCTTCCAAAAGTTTTTCGCGGTATTCCTTGGCCTCTTCAACCATATCGGCAGGAATAGGGATTTCGTGAAAGGTCATTCCTTTATCGGTCTCATTCCAGATGATGCCTTTGTTTGTTACCAGATCAACAACACCTTTAAAGTTTTCTTCTGCACCAATAGGAAGCTGCAAGGCCACCGCCTTACTACCCAATTTTTCTTTTACTTGTTTGCAAACGCCAAGAAAGTCGGCTCCGGAGCGATCCATTTTGTTGACAAAACCGATACGGGCTACTTTGTAATTATCAGCCAGGCGCCAGTTCGTTTCAGATTGAGGTTCAACACCGTCAACGGAACTAAACAAGAACACCAGCCCGTCCAACACACGCAACGAACGGTTTACCTCAACGGTAAAGTCAACGTGGCCTGGCGTATCGATAATGTTTACGTGATAGTCGTTGTTTTTATATTTCCAATAAACGGTAGTGGCAGCCGAGGTGATGGTGATGCCACGCTCTTGCTCTTGCGCCATCCAGTCCATCGTGGCAGCGCCATCATGCACTTCACCAATTTTATGGTTCACACCAGCATAATAAAGAATGCGCTCGGTGGTCGTTGTTTTTCCTGCATCAATGTGAGCAGCAATACCGATGTTACGGGTGTATTTTAAATCCCTTGCCATGAACTATTAGAATCTGAAATGAGAGAATGCTTTGTTTGCTTCGGCCATTCGGTGCGTATCGTCTTTTTTCTTGATCGCAGCACCTTCGCCTTTCGAGGCCGCCAAAATTTCAGCCGCTAATTTATCCATCATGGTTTTTTCGCCACGGGCACGTGCATAATCGATCAACCATTTGATGCTCAAGTTGACTTTACGTTCGGGGCGGATTTCTACCGGCACTTGAAATGTAGCACCACCTACTCTGCGACTCTTCACCTCTACACCCGGCATCACATTGTTCATCGCGCGCTTCCACACTTCAAGGCCCGCTTCACCAGCGGCCTTTTTTTCTACTTGCGCAATGGCATCATAGAATATCGTGTACGCAGTACTTTTCTTTCCTTGCTCCATCATGTAGTTCACGAACTTAGTGACTAACGTGTCGTTGAACTTAGGATCGGGCAACAGGTATCTCTTTTTAGGTTTTGATTTTCTCATGATCCGTTCTTTTTATTTTTTTCCTTTTGCGGGAGCACCTTTTGCAGGAACACCTTTTGCGGCTGCGGCAACAGCACCCGCTTTTGGCCGTTTAGCACCATACTTTGAGCGTGACTGAAGTCTTCCGCTTACACCGGCAGTATCCAATGCACCACGAATGATGTGGTAACGAACGCCCGGCAAATCTTTTACCCTGCCACCACGGATAAGCACGATCGAGTGTTCCTGCAAGTTGTGCCCCTCGCCTGGAATGTAGGCGTTGACCTCTCTTCCATTGGTGAGACGCACACGAGCCACTTTGCGCATGGCCGAATTCGGCTTTTTTGGTGTCGTGGTGTACACACGGGTACATACGCCCCTGCGCTGTGGTGATGAATCGAGGGCGGGGGACTTTGACTTGAATGTCAATTTAGTCCTTCCTTTCCTCACAAGTTGCTGAATGGTAGGCATCTATGTTTTATTTTTATACCTTCAAAAATAAGGACTGCAAAGGTATTCAAATAAAGGAAGGATGCAAGACTGAGGCAAAGGGATTTTTTATGGTTTGCCTCGGCCACTCAAAAATACTAATTCCATTCCCGTTCGTCTGATTCATTGAATCCCTGTAAGCCCTGTTATTAACTTACCAAAAAGTATGAACTTGCAAGACCAACTATAAATTCCACACGCCATGAAAAATATTGCAAAAACTCTATTATTTAGTACGCTACTGCTGACAGCCTGTGGCAAATCGGGAAGCCATGATGACCACGACCATGATGACAATGGCAACGACCCCAACCAAGCTTTGTATGAAGAGGTGATGGCCGTGCATGATGAGGTGATGCCCAAAACTGAGGAAATCTACAAATTGAAAAAAGAGTTAAAGGATAAAATTGCGAGCACGCCCAACTTGGCAAGTGAAAAGAAGAAGCAACTTGAGCAATTGATTTCCGAGCTTGATTCTGCCGACCGCTCGATGATGGATTGGATGCACCATTTTACTCCCCTGCCCGACACCGCGAAGATAGAGGCGGCCCGCGAGTACCTTGAAAACGAAATGGAAAAAATAAAAATGGTGCGCGAGCAGATCAATGGCACATTGCAAAAAGTAAAAGAAGAAACAGGGGAAAAATAAATTTATCGCCCGTTGATTTTGACCATGCTCAAAATTCTTTCAACACCACAAATCAAAGCGCTCGATCAATTTACCATTGAACACGAGCCTGTTCCATCAATTGATTTGATGGAGCGCGCTTGCCGGGCGTTCACCGATTGGTTGGTGCGTCATTTTCGTTCACCAAATAAAGTTGGGATTATATGCGGCACGGGCAACAACGGTGGCGATGGGCTGGGCATTGCGCGGATGCTACTCGATCAGGGCTACTCCATTAAAGTTTGGATTGTTAAGGGCAACACAAACGAGCTTGAAAATTTCAAAATAAATTTAGCGCGGATCGAAAACAAAATCGAATGGCATGAAATCTCCACACCTACCGATCACGAATTGTTTAACGGATGTGATGTTTTGGTGGATGCACTCTTTGGTTCTGGCCTTTCACGGCCGATCGAAGGGATTTTCTCTCAAATTATTTCAAGCATCAATCAAACCAACGCGATTCGAGTAGCCGTAGATATCCCTTCGGGCTTATTTGCCGACCTGCCTTCAAGCGGAGCGATTGTTCAAGCGCACCATACCGTTTCATTTCAACTGCCCAAGCTTGCTTTTCTTTTTTCTGAAAACCAAAAATGGGTTGGCCAGTGGCACCTGGTGGATATTGGATTGAGCAAAGATTTTATAAAATCCGCTCTGGTTCAGAATTATTTCGTTACCGAAAAAAGCATTAAAAAAATAATTCGTCCGCGTGATCAATTTTCGCACAAAGGGAATTACGGCCATGCCTTGCTGATTGCCGGCTCGAAAGGGAAAATGGGTGCTGCCGTGCTTGCGGCCAAGGCTGCGCTTCGTTCAGGGCTTGGCTTGCTTACAGTTCATGTGCCAACGTGCGGTTATTCGATCATCCAAACTTCCGTGCCCGAGGCGATGGCTTCCGTTGACGGATTTGAAAATTATTTTTCTTCGCCTCCAGAAAATTTGAATTATTCTTCCCTCGGGATCGGCCCTGGCATAGGTACCAATTCTGAAACCGTGAAAGCGTTTGCTAAGATTTTAAAACAATTTAAAAAACCAATGGTAATTGATGCCGATGCTTTAAACATGTTATCAATTGACCAAGAACTTTTCAATCTCATTCCGGAAGGAAGCATTCTTACTCCACATCCCAAAGAATTTGAGCGGATGGCCGGAAGTTGGACGAATGATTTTGAAAGACTTGAGTTGCTCAGAAATTTTTCAGCTAAACTTAAATCAATCATTGTACTAAAAGGAGCTTATACTTCGGTGGCTTGTCCCGATGGAAATGTTTATTTCAATTCCACCGGAAATCCGGGCATGGCCACCGCTGGCAGTGGCGATGTGCTCACGGGAATTCTCACCGCACTGCTCTCACAAGGCTATTCTTCAAGAGACGCTGCTTTGTTGGGCGTTTATCTTCATGGGTTGGCGGGCGACCAAGTTGCGAATGAATTGGGGATGGATTCGCTCATCGCCAGTGATTTGGTGGGGCATCTTCCTATGGCTTTCAAAAAATTGCAACGCACCTAACGTCTCTCTTGCTATTAAATTGCAAAGAGTTTAAACTTTTGGCTTACGTTTTGCATCTAAATGTTGATTAACAACGTAAATGCTCACGAGAATCTTAAAATGAAAACAGTTTTACCCTTTATTATAGTGTTGATTGGCTTCCACGTTAGCTTTGGCCAAGTCCATGACGAGGGCGCACGCCCAAGCGACCCTGTAAAAACCGCGCAGGTCTATCCAAACCCCGCCATCGATTTTGTGAACATCAAATTTGAAACGCCCATTGCCAAGACCGTGCGCTTGGCCTTTCATTCAATCATCGGTAATTCTATCGAGTTGGATCAAGAGGTCATTGATGAATTTGAAATTCGAATAAAAGTAAAAGATTTGCCCATCGGCTATTACCTCGTTGCCGTACACGACCCTCAGACCAGCACACGGGGCATCTACAAATTCCTGAAAAAGTAAGTCGTACATTTTGAAAAAGTAAGTCGTACATTTTAGTGTCGCATCGTTTACTTTTGTAGTAGCGAATGCACCATTAAATTTTCTACTCCTTGCAAGACACTTCCCTTCTATTTTCATACTTCAATTCCCTGAGCGAAAAGCAGCGCAATCAATTCTGCATCCTCGGTGACGTTTATCAAGAGTGGAACGAAAAAATCAACGTGATCTCGCGCAAAGACATTGAAAATATTTATATCAACCATGTGCTGCATTCGTTGGGCATTGCCAAGGTGATGAGTTTCAACAGAGGAGCGCAAGTGATGGATGTGGGCACGGGTGGTGGATTTCCTGGAATTCCGTTGGCCATCCTTTTTCCTGAAACGGAATTTTACTTGGTGGATTCCATAGCCAAAAAAATTACGGTAGTGAATGACGTGACCCAGACACTTGGTTTGGATAATGTGAGCACCGAACAAATCCGTGCGGAGCAAGTAAAATATAAATTTGATTTTATAGTGAGCAGGGCGGTGACACGAATGAAAGAATTTCACGGCTGGGTACAAAACAGTATCAAGCCCACTTCCGCTCATTCGTTGGACAATGGCATACTCTATTTAAAAGGTGGTGATTTGGACGAAGAACTCAACGAACTGAAACTTCCGTACAGTCTTTACAATTTGTCAGATTATTTCAAGGAAGAGTTTTTTGAAACAAAAAAGGTGGTGTACGTTCCCATTCAGTAACTGTGCTCGCCCAAATAAATTCCACCGAAAGTTGCGGCAAGGCACAACACTAAACTTAGAATGATGTATAGAGCGGTGGCGAGATGAAGCCCCTCTTGCATTAAAGCAAGTGTCTCAGCACTAAATGTTGAAAACGTGCTGAAGCCCCCGCAAAAACCTACCGTCCAAAATAAACGAGCGGCAGGCGAAATCATTTGACGATGATCACCAATACCCACCACCAATCCGAGCACCAAACATGCAGTAATATTTACTAACAACGTGCCAAACGGAAATTGAATGTTGTGCCAGGTGCTTACCCAGCGACCTAACAAAAAACGCACGGTGCTACCTATGCCACCTCCAACAAACACTAAAAAAATATCTTGTAGGTTTCGCATAGCTTAGGTGTTTTGCTCGATCATTCTTTTCATCACTTCAAAAGTTTGTTGTTTCAACTCTTGAGTATCCGTCCTACCCGATGTAGAAATTTCGGGGGCAACCATAATTTTAATTGATCCCGGCCTGAGATTGATTGTGCCTGGCGGCATCAGTTCGCTCGCGCCAATCACCACCATTGGCAGCACGGGCATTTGAGTGTCAATGGCAAGACGAAATGCTCCATCTTTAAAAGGCTGAAGAATTTCTTTGCTTCTGTTTTGTGTGCCTTCGGCAAAAAGTAAAATAGAAATACCCTCGGCCAAAATAATTTTCAGTTTATCCAAACTTTTTTTTCCGCTCTCCCTACTTGACCGATCCACAATTACCGTAGCTCCGCGCGCAATCAACCCGAAGACCGGGATTTTTAAAAGTTCTTTTTTTGCCAACGGACGAAACTCGCCCGGTATCAACAACGCCAGGCCGGGCAGATCAAGAAAGGAGGTGTGGTTGCTTACATAAATGTACGATTGGCCTTTGCAAAAATTTTCCTTTCCGTGAAATTCATATCGGATAAAGGTGAGCCTGCTAAAGACCCACGACCATATCCATATAAAACCAAAGCCCACCCAACTCAGTCGGCTGCCAAACAAAAAAGGCAGGGTAAGCCCTGGTAGAAAGAACAGCATGGAAAAAGTGAACACAAGGAACACCCAAAAAATGTAGAGGCCGTGAAAGAATTTAGAAACTAATTTCAAGATATTTTTCTTTGAGCATGCAATATCCTAAAAGTTATCAAATCTTAATCCCGATGCCCGCGTACAAACTTCTCCCAATCGATGGGATGATGCCCGGCCCCGGATACTCGCTGGTGCGCAACGTAAAGTAGCGTTTGTCGGCCAAGTTGTTGACTCCAAACTTGAGGTTACAATTTCTTAGGTGGAATGTGCAAGACCAATCCATCACGGTGTAAGCAGGGATCGCCCCCGCCAACGCATCGGCAGAAGGTGTTTGCGAATTGCCTGCATCGCTGTACGATTTTGCAGTGCTGCTAATTAAAAAAGTAGTGGAGAATTTTTCAACGACTACACTAGTGCCAAACCGGTGGATGCTGGTAGGGGCGTACTCTACAAACTTGCCATTGAATTCTCCTGAAATATATTTGGCATCGATCACGGCAAGTGAATTAAAGAAACTGATATTCCATTTTCTCACATCAAAAAAAGCTTTGATCGGGCTGAACTCGATGTACGTTTCTAATCCCTTGTGAATGCTGTTGGCCACGTTGGTTCGGTACGGATAAAGTTTGCCCAAGGCATCCGTCTTTTCGATGAGGCCAATGCGGTTGTTGTACTGCAAGTAAAACCCACCAACATCAAAATTCAAAAAGTTTTTTACCGAACCGCGAAAGCCGATGTCGCTGGTGTAGCCGTTGGCATCT
Source organism: Bacteroidota bacterium (assembly GCA_043780615.1). Taxonomy (GTDB): domain Bacteria; phylum Bacteroidota; class Bacteroidia; order Cytophagales; family Cyclobacteriaceae; genus ELB16-189. The sequence continues at coordinate 9,840 of JAYWDN010000166.1, forward strand.
TTCAAGTTGGGGTCAACGGTTACGATCGTGCCGAGGGGCGTAAGACTGGAATAATCCATTGGCCGATAGGCCTGCGACCAATTGGTGTATAGGTTTGTAGCGAACGATGTTTTCCATTGAAGGCCCATTCCCGAAAGGAAAATATAACGGTCTTTCGAGCGGTCAGAATAAAGCGCAGTGCCTCCGTCACCGGTATTAAACCCTTTGATGGTGGAGTGGATATACTCCATGCGCATGCCCGGTGTGATGGACAACTGCTCGCCAAACCGAAAAGTATTTTCTATAAAGGGAGCAAAGTTGGTGGTCGCAAAATTCAAATCGTATTCAAAACCGGGCGCGGCCAAACTAAAATCAAGATCTGTCTTTGTTGTGCCCCGCCCTCCACCTTGGCGCGTCATTGTTCCATAAAAAATGCGACCACCAGTAGCAATCGTATTGTTTGTGCGGCCCAATTTATAATGAGCAAGCAATCTAACTTCGGTAGTAATACTTCTAAAACCTTCGTGCTCTACTTCGCGGTTAGTGTAGGTGTTCGTGATGGGGTCGATACCATCCATCGCTTGCGGGCCACCATCTTCATTGCGCCACACCAAGCTGCGACCGCTGGAATTATAAGCTGATTTGATGCCGAGTGAAGTGCTTTTTGAAATTTTCCAATCAAAGGTGGCGGCAAGAATATTCCACGGACTTGTGAGCCAGTTGCGCGATCGGTACGAAGCCCGGCTATCCAAATAAAAAAGACTGTCAGTAAAACCTCCTGGCATGTGGATGCGGTTTCGTAAAATGGAATATTCCACTCCCAGCTTTATTTTTTTAGAAGCTTGGTATTGGATGCGCCCAAAGCCCGTGATTTTTCGATAGTCCGAATTTGGCCGCCAGCCATTGGCACTTTGGTATTGCACAAAAGCGTAGTAATTGAGTTTGCCGAGTTGCCCACCCACCGAGTTAAAAGAATTGAACAAGCCGAAACTCCCTGTGGTTTGCTGCGAAGAAAATTCAAAAGGCTTTGTTACGTTTCCTTTTTTTAGAATGTAATTGATCACCCCGCCAAATTGCGGACCAAACTGCAACGAAGCAGCACCGCGCGTTACTTCAATGCGCTCTACCGCTTCGAGGGGCGGCAGGTAATACGATTCTGGGTAACCAAAAAGATCGGCCGTGATGTTGTAGCCGTTTTGCCGCGTGTTGGTCTCGATCGATTGCGTTGGCGACAGCCCACGAAAGCCGATGCCATTGGAAGGAAACCCACTGCCCTCTGTTTCCGAATAATTTGCCCCGGGCACACGGCCGAGCACTTGCCTCGGATTATTTTGAGCGGTGTTGGCATCGAGGCTATCCAGCAGCAGCACTTCGGTTTTTTTTCCAGAAAAGATCACTCCATCATGATCTTCATCCAAATAGCCCAAGCCCGAAATTGTTTTGATGCCCGTTACCTCTACTTCGTTGAGCAGTTCTATTTTTTCTTCCACCTCCAAAACTATTTCAGTTGTTTCATTGGCTTTCACTTCAACCCAAAGTGTCATCGGTTTATACCCAACAGCTGAAAAGCGAACCGTGTATTTGCCTTGCGGAATTTTAGTGAACCTAAACATCCCCAGCGAATCGGTAGGTCTTCCATAAACCGTTTTATCGAGTTGGATATGGGCGAGTGAAATTGGCCGACCTGAATTATTTCTTACCACTCCCCCTATTGACCCAGTCTGCGAAAAAGCGTTTATAGAAAAAAATAAAAGAATGATGGATTTGTATAAAGTACTCATTGTTAGTAATCTATATTTAGAATAATTCTAAATAAATACAAATATGCTTTACGGCAAGTTGTCAAGCAATAATTTCTTAGGATTATTTTTAGATCATTAATTCTTTCGTTGAGTAGGCCTTATTGTAGCTTTATTGTGATGAACCAACCACAACTTGAACAACTTTGTCTCGGCTTAAAGGGAACGACCACCGATATCAAGTGGGGAAATGATTTGTGCTATCTCGTTGGCGGGAAGATGTATTGCGTCACTATTTTGGAACCACCCATGAAAGTGTCTTTAAAAGTGCTACCCGAAGAATTTGGTGAACTGACTGACCGTGAAGGGATCATCGCTGCTCCTTATGCCGCACGGAATCATTGGATACTGGTAGAGAAGTCAACAGCATTGAGCCACCCTGAGTGGAGGCATTACATCGCGCAGTCGTATGCTTTGGTTTTTGGCAAGCTGCCAAAAAAAATACGAGAAAAAATATCATGAAGTGGGTATTACAGGATTCGAACCTGTGACCCCTACCCTGTCAAGGTAGTGCTCTAAACCAGCTGAGCTAAATACCCAATTTGAAATTTTATTATTCTCCGCTATCCCATCGGGACATTCACATGGCGTTCGGCATGATAGGAAGAGCGCACGAGAGGTCCCGCCTCTACGTATTTCAATCCGCGCTTGAGCCCTTCTTGTTTATACATTTCAAAAGTATCGGGATGAATAAACTCGGCCACTTCCAAATGCATTTTGGTAGGTTGCAAATATTGACCGAGTGTGAGGATCATCAACCCGTGCGCGACAAGGTCATCCATCGCTTTGAAAACTTCTTCTTTTGTTTCGCCCACACCCAGCATGATACCGCTCTTGGTGCGCTTGCCTGCTTGGCGAATGCGTTTGATCTGCTCGAGGCTTCGTTCATATTTTGCTTGTGGCCGCACCATTCGGTATAGCCGACCTACCGTTTCCATGTTGTGGCTTACCACTTCTTGTCCGCCATCGATCATTCGGTAGAGCGCATCCCAATTTCCTTTGGTGTCGGGGATCAAAGTTTCAATGGTAGTAGTCGGGCTTTTAATTTTTGTTTGCACCACCGTTTGATACCACACTTCCGCGCCACGGTCTTTGAGTTCATCGCGGTTCACCGAAGTGATCACGGCATGTTTCACGCCCATTAGTTTTATCGCCTCGGCCACGCGCCTCGGTTCGTCCATGTCATATTCCGTTGGGCGGCCAGTGGCTACCGCACAAAAAGTACAACTGCGTGTGCAGATATTTCCCAAGATCATGAACGTGGCCGTGCCTGCGCCCCAGCATTCGCCCATGTTTGGGCAATTGCCGCTTTCGCAGATGGTGTGCAGTTTATGCTCGTCCACCAGCCTGCGCACTTTTGCATACTCAGGGCCGATCGGCAACTTCACGCGCAGCCAATCGGGCTTGCGCTTTTTAGTTTCTTCTTGCGATATGACGGGGAGCTCGATCATTCTTTCGTTAATGCTTAATAGTCGTCAATAGTTCCCGATTACTATTAACCATTCAACGATTAACTATTTGCCAATAAGTTCCTTGTATTGTGCAGCCGATAAAAGACCACTTACTTCGGCAGAATTTTTGATTGTCATTTTTATCATCCACCCTTCGCCATACGGATCGCTGTTTACTTTTTCGGGTGCGGTCTCCAACGATTTGTTGAATTCGATGATCTTGCCACTCAGCGGAAGGAATAAATCTGAAACGGTTTTTACGGCTTCCACTGTTCCAAAAACTTCGTGCTGCGCCAACTCTTGGCCAGCCGAAGAGACATCGACATATACGATATCGCCCAGTTCGCCTTGTGCAAATTCGGTGATGCCCACCGTGGCCGTAGTGCCTTCAATCTTTATCCACTCGTGATCTTTGGTGTATTTCAATTCTACAGGGATGTTCATAAAAAAGGATTAAAAATTTGAACGTCAAAAGTAAGGGGAAATTGTCAATAGTAAAAAGTCCATAGTCCCAAGTCCATAGTCCCAAGCCTACTGCGACAAATTAAATATCAATTTGAATCCGCCCTTGCTGGCCGTGCGCGGGTAAGAGCTGGAGACGAGCGGGGTATTGGTGGTGCGTTCGAAGTAAAATTGTATCGTTACTTTTTTATTGACTACGTATTGGATGTTTGGCCGCAGCTGAAAGTTGATGTTGCCGTTGGTCACGGTGCTGCCTTCGTCAATTCTTCGCTGAATAGTTTGGGCATTGGTCACGCCCATCGTGAGCCGAAAGGTGACATCGTTCTTTAAGGTGATGATCCGCCCCTGATCGCGGAAGGGCATACGCATATTGTTTTTGGTAAACCCCACTTCGAGCGACCAATCTTTTCCATTCACTTCGGTGATCTGCGCATTGGAAACATTCAACGAGACATCGCGCTTGGTTTTGTAGTTGAAGGTGAGGCTTACTTTGCTTTTTGTTTTCACGCTCACGCCAATGAGTGGTGCATAGGTTTCACTGATGAGCACTTGGTTGATCACATACGTAGGCACCAAATGTTTTAACGTGTCGGTTTGTGAATGTTGCGAAGCAAAAAAACTGGAGTTGTAATTTTCAACACTGTTCGAAAGCCGTAATTGGTTTATATCAAAGCCATTGGCTTTGTTGTACAACAGCGAGTTTGAAAAATTGAGTACCGAGTACGATGACGTGTAGGCGTGGGTGATATTGACGGAAGTAAAAATATCTTTGAACGCTGCGATCTTGCTCAGCCCCGAATAATCCAACCGCCAGTTGGGCAAAGGGATAGAAGGGAAAGGGGAGAGCCCAACAGTGTTGGCCGAGCGGCCAGAGTAGGCCGCTATAAAAGCGGGGATCAGCACATCTTGCGATTGGCCTTCGTAAGCCGTGTTGGTATAACTTTTAAAACGGTTCTTCACGATGTCTATATTTTTGATGAACTGATTAAAGACATCCGACTTGAGCGAGCCGTTGTTGCTGAAGGAAGTGCCTGCCGAAATAAACGAAATCTTGTACGAGCCCGTGCGCGAAGGGCTGAGTTCAGTGAAGTCGCCATTGGGTGTGCCCGAGAGGTCTTTGAAGATTTCCTGAAAAGAGGAGTTGGAAGTTTTCTTGACATTCAACTGCAATTTCAAATCGATCGAAGGTTCGATGTTGGCCTGCAAGCTCAAGTCTTTGGTTTGATTTTGACTGAAAGGTGTCGTCAGGTTTTTGTTATGAATGAGCGAGCCACTTTCGGCAGCACGGTGCGCGATGAACGGATCTTGATCGCCCAGCACAAACCCCAGCCCCGGTGCTTTCCACGCTTCGTCCATGCCAAAAAATTTTGGCGTCTTCGTGAAACCCGGCAATACCGTTCCTTGCGTAATGGTGTACGTTCCGTTGATGCTGCGCACCGACATGATCAAGCGCATCAACCCCCTCACCAATTTTAGTTCGGGCAGGTGCGGCAACGTATCCGCCTTGGCCAACCGCGCTCGCTCCACCGGGTTTTTTGGTGGTGGTGGTGGTGGAGGTTTGGGCGTGTTCATGTCTTTCAAAAAACCAATCTTATTGTAAAGCTTCACAATGTCGAGCTTGCCCGTGTATGCTTGGTTCTGCGTATTTTGTATAATGTTGCCCAATTTGAGGGAGTCCACCTTTTGCAGCGGCCCCGCGCGCCAGTTGTAGCCCACATTGTAGCGATAGTCGGCATTGATCCAGTTGGTCAACGGGAATTTATCGAAAGGCATGGTGTAGGTGGCCGTGACGTTCTGCTCAAAATATTTCATGCGCCCAAATTTCTTCAGGTTGTTGATCACCGTGTCCCGTTTTTCTTTGGTATCGATATCGCCTTTCGGTTCATCGATGATCGCATTCACGGTGGCGTTGTAATCGAGCTTCAACGATTTTGTCAATGTCCAGCCTACATTGTAGTACCGGTTGAAAATAAAATATTTTTGATAGTTGGGGGTAGAACTGATTGAGGTGGTCAGTATCGAATTGGGGTCTGTATTATTTCGGTAAGCAATTTTTGAGAAGGAGCGTTCCAACTCGCCCCGTATTGAAATGCTGGTGGGCATCGGGTTGAAATTAAAATCTTTGATCAGCTGCAAATGTTTTGATGAAACGAATTTCACATCAGCGAAAGGTTGAAACCCTTTGAACTTGGATTGGTACTGCCAAGCCACAGCACCCTTCACATTTTTTCGTGTGTTTTCAAGGACATTGAAATTGGTTTGGGTCGCTTCGGTAAACGAATACGTGAACGCAAAATTTTCGATGTCGTACAGATGGCTCTTCGCTTCTTTGTTCACTTTTGTTTTGCGCACATTGGTGAAGTTGATGCTTCGCCTGTACGATCGGTCTTGGATCAAATTGAGGTATTTTTTTCGATCGTCATCACTTCGCAAAGCTTGCAGGGCGGCCGCAATGCGCAAGTCGGGGTTCACCGGATCATACTTGGGGTCGATGATGATACTTTCGTAGCTAAAAAACATCGGGATTTTCAAACCCGTTTTGCGTGGCAATAATTTATCAAGATTAAGGTTGGCCGAAATATCAAACTGGTTGGTGTTGCTGCGGGCACGTTCCGAAATTTTTGACTGCGCCCCCCCGTAGCCAAAGCCAATGTGCCTGAACGACCCCGTCACTGTGCCCAAGTCGGCCAGCTTAGCAGTCACCACTGCATTGGCAGCCCATCCCGCGGTCTGATCGAAATCAGTGAGGCGAAGTTCATCGGCCCAAAGGCACACATCAAATGCTTTGCCATCGGGGCTGCGCGGATTGCGCAAGCCAATCATGATCATCCGCAACTGGCTGATATCGGGCCGGCCTAAAATTCGAACACTATGTTTGCCATCGCCCACCGGGCGCGCGCCCGCCAATGGGTACGGCACGGTGAGCGGGAAATTTTCATTGTCGCGCTGGATCTTTAGCGAATAGAGTGCATCCAATGCCAGGTCAATTTGATTTTGCTCGGGCCAAACTTCAGAGGCCAATCGCTGGTTGGCACGCGAAACTTTCAGTGGCAATTCGATCTCGTAATAGTTTTGATCGAAGTCCGTTCCTATCCGCAAAAAGCCCGTCACCTGATTGTCTTTCACCTCGGGGCCGTGCACGCTCATAAACATTTTGATGCGCTTGTAGTTGAACAAGTCCATCGACACATTTTTATACATGGCCCGTGCATCGCCATCGGGCAACGCAGTTACGCATAGTTGTGCCGATTGTTCATTCAACCTGCGCTGCACCACCGAGGTCACATCTTTATCGCGTGCCAGCGGCTCCACATATCCTGGCTTGCCCGCATCGGGCTGTCCGTTCTCTTCAATGTTTACCGTGGACACCGTGAAGTTGTCAAGATTGGGCTCGGTCACTTGCGCCAATGCCGCCTCTTGCAAGTTGCCAGCATATTGCCGCCAGCGTTGGCCTACCGAGCGGAAGTTGGCCATACGCAAAACCACGGGCTGCGAAAAGCCCGACATAATCATGCGGATGTACTTGATTGTTTTGAACCCGTTGATGGCCCCTACTTGCCCTTCAAAGTCGCGCACGGGTATTCGAAATAAATACCATGTCACATCTTTTAAATTCGGATCGTTGGGTGTGATCTTATCTACAATGTATTTTTTGCCCACATCCAATTGGCCAGGTTTCAGGTCTATATTATACGTGTAGTATTCTTCCAAGTCGGTGAGCGTATTGTCTCCGTTCAAATCTTCATTGTCGGGAATGGTTGTTCCCGAGGCGGCAAAGGCTTGCGTATTGGTACTGATGGGCGAGTTGTTTTCCATCCCGTTATAATTTTTGTAGCGTTCCAATATCTGGGTCTTGTTGTCATCGTAGTCGTTGCCCAAATAATATTTGAAGTCATCGGCCGATGGGTCTTTCAGGATTTGTGCTGCGGCTGCCGGAAAATTTTGGTTGACTTTCGTGACGTAGTCGCTAAACTTTGGATCAGCCACTTCATTGGCACTACTCAATCCATCGATGCCCACATCTTGATGAATGCGTGCGGTTTGAGAATTGTCAAATGCATTGTTCAAATATTGTTTGTTGGTGATGTAGCCCCACGGGCTGGTGAGATTGACTCCGCCATTTTGCACATTCCCATCGATTGGCAAACCATTTTCAAAAGCATGAAGGCCATCGTGGCCAATGTCTTCAGAAACACTTCCCAAATGGAAAGTCAATTTTCCTCCCGTGTTGTTGGGCACGGGGTTGGCACTGCCGTCAAGCACTTTTCCATGTTCGTTTTGTATGAACGGATCCATCAACCAAAATTCGATGTACTCGATATTGGCTTTATCAAAATCCACTTCGGTGCGAATGGCCGTGGTCACGCCCGCCCAGTTGCTGGCCGGATCTGTAAATGTTCCGTCTTGTTTTATATCGGTAGTGGATGCGTTGTAATTGTACTGCCCGCGCTCAGATGGATAGAAGGCAAGGTTTAGCACAGGCTGGTAGAAGTTGCCGATGTACGGATCAAAGTATGGAAAAATTTCGTTGGGCGGCACGGGCCGTGTGTAATGGTTTTTCAGATCAATATTTTTTGGGGCATAGGTGCTGCCCGAGCCCGACACATAGAAAATATTATCAATCTGAAACCACGAAAGTTTGGCGCGCTTGTAGCCCGCGCGCAAATCGTTGACCACACCGTTGCTCGGATCTAATTTAGGATCGCCCCGAGGGGTGGAGGCGAGCTTCCATCCTTGTGGCGACATCAAACCGTAAGGTGTGGCGGCATTTTCAAAGTCATCGATAAACGAAGTGCCTTCGCCATGGATTTTATTCGAAGTGCCGGGCAGCAATTGCGCAAACTCAGCATTGAGCGTGAGGGTAGAAATTTCTTTGGTTTGCAAAAACGGAAGCGCATCCACCATCTTGGTGAGCAAGCGCGAATTTTTTTTCATGTTGATGTCCATCCCGTATTGGATGTTGCGCGCAGGCTCATTGCCAATCAAGTTTCGCGTGATCAATGGCCGTTCGTTGTAGTACAAAAAAGTGGCACCAATGTTTACATCGTCATTCAGTTTGTAGTCGAGCCGTGTGCCCAGCAAAGAGCGTGTTTGAAAAGCAAACGGATCTTGCTGCTCGTACGTGATGTCAAGGTCTTTGCCCGAACTGAGAATACCTTCGTTGAGGATCGTCACTTTTCCAAACGTGTAGTCCACCGTGTAGTCCACGCCTTCGCGCAGCGGAGTGCCGCCCGCATAGACTTTCACCGAGCCGTGCGTGATGTTGAACCCTTGAATAATAATTTCGCGCCCCGAGCCGGCTTTGAACGTGCCCGTAAACCAAAATTTATTTTTGGTGTTGACCAATGCGGCCTCTACCTGCGTGGTGTGATAAAGGGTATCGTACAAATATTTATTGATCAGCGTGGCACGTGTATCTGCGTTGATATCGGGCGAAGTGAAAAGTTTGCGCAACGGTTCGTTGAACGGTTCAAGATAAGGGACGATCAGCAACCCAGTCGCTGAATTGATGGTGATCCCTTCCACATAGTCAAAGTTCCCATCGGGCTGCGGATCGTTGTACGGATTAAGCCGATCAAGCCCGATCACACTAATCAATTGTTTGGTTCCAGCAGGCCCCGGCACTTGCAGTTGCGGATTGTCTTTGCCCGATCGGTCATCGCGATAAATCACGCGCAGCTGAAACCCATCGCGCGTAAGCGAAGTAACATTTAGGTTATAAATGTTTTTCATCATCAAGTTCCAGGTGGGGATAATTTTTCCGCTCACGTTTTTGATGTTGATGGACCGCGGCCTGAGCATTTTTAAAAAGATCACATCGGTAGTGGGCTTGCTCGAATAGTCTTCGGTGAGTTCTCCTACTTTAAAAACTTGTCCGTTGTAGGTGTACTCAAAGGCCACGGCCAACGCCTCATCGTTTTGAAGCTTGCGCTGCAGTGTGACGTAGCCAAGTTGTGCGTTGAGCGTGTACTCGGTGGAGCTAAGTTTGCGTGCGCTGTTTATCTTTTCAAAATCAGTGCCCGCCACAAATCCAAATTTTTGAACTTCCTCATTGATGCTTACCGAAGCAGCCGATATTTTTTTTAAATAATTTGAAAAAAGATCATTGGCTTTATTGTCGGCAGGAAGAGCCGGAAGAGAACCAAGTATATCGGTGCGATAAATTTTGTCCGTCTCGCCCATGTCCATGAAGCCCACCACATCGCGCAAGGATTGGGTATCGTTTTGCCGGTTGATGGAATACACTTCGATACGTGTGACATTGATGCCCGAAGCTACTTGTGCCGGGATGGCACCCAACCATTTTTCAAAATTGTCGCGAAAAAAATGAGCAAGAAAAAAGTGACGATTGTCGTCATAGTTGGAAGCGACAATTTCAAAAGGCCGTCCTTGCGACACCCCGTTGCCGCTGCCCGACACGTGCAGGTTGGATTGCTTGCCGCGCTGGGTGCTCGCAATCACGGTGGCCGTCAGTTTGCCAAATTGCATTTGCGCTTTCACCCCAAACAAATTTTGTGAGCCCTTGATCAAACTGTTGTTCAGCGGCAGGCTCACATTTCCGATCTCCAATTTTTTCAGCAAGTCTTCTTTCAATCCCGAATACTCCACCTTCATGCTGTTTTGAAAATCGAATGAGTTGTTCGTATCAAAATTGGTATTGATCTTCAGCTTCTCACCTACTTTGCCCGCCACACTCAGCGTGATCTGTTGACCAAAATCAAGACCGCCATTGCGCTGCTGCCGGATAGGGATGGAAGGGTTTTGTATTTTTTGAAACGATGCGCCCAAGTCCAGCGTCACAAATCCTTTCGGTGTAAGTTCTACATAGCTGCCGCCAAAAATACGGTCGAGTACGGGGCTCAAATATAATTTGGGCAGCAAGTTGCGGCTGCTCACGGCACTCTCGCCATCGA